>NZ_CP176530.1:2467090-2775476 GCF_046267985.1 Pseudobdellovibrio sp. HCB154
ATGTTTAGTTTTGCTGTACCTCATCTTTCACAAAGGCCTAAAACTTTTTATTAACCGCACCAGCGCCAAAGAGATCGTAGGTATTGACCCTTACGAGCTAACTGGACTTTTTAAACAATATGCACTTGCTTACGGCATCAGAAAAGTTCGCTTCTTCGTGACCGATAAGCCAACGCCCCCGCTGGTCTGGCCCGAGTTTTCTAACCAACTTGTGGTTTTTTTAAATAGCCAAACTCTGGAACAGCTCAATCCAGCAGAAAAAAAATTACTTGTGCACATGCTTTTAAGTCATGGCTTTTTACATTCAAAACTTACGCGTAAAACTTTGGGCTTAATTTATATTTCGCTTTCGCCGCTTGATAAAGTATTTGCTCCCCTGTTCAACGCCGTAGCTTATACGCTAGGTC
The DNA here is from genome assembly GCF_046267985.1 of Pseudobdellovibrio sp. HCB154. Taxonomy (GTDB): domain Bacteria; phylum Bdellovibrionota; class Bdellovibrionia; order Bdellovibrionales; family Bdellovibrionaceae; genus Pseudobdellovibrio. The sequence goes on from NZ_CP176530.1 coordinate 2,467,498, forward strand.
TTTCGAAAGAGATTTACAAAGCCGATCTTAAAGCTCTGTCTGTCTCGCAAGCGCAAAACTTCGAGTTCGGTTTACTTCTTCACAAGCTGCATCATTTACAAACTCACAATGATAAAATCTTCGAAGGCACTTATTTCTTTTCAATTTTATCAAAAGTGAATCCTAAACTTTACAATTTAAAATTTCACCCCAACGTTACCAATAGAGAGAAAAATCTCTTAGGCTACGCGGTAGGTGTATAGGTTACAACTTTAAGATTAAAAACATCTTCAACAGAAATTAAAAGGTTTTAATATGGAAAAAATGGAAGCTTCTTTTAACGTGTTAATTATGTCAATCGGCTCATCTGCGGCTATGGCCATGGGTTTGCAAGCTGACCCACAGACCGGTAAAATTGAAGTCGATAAAAATTTAGCCCGTTTTAATATCGATCTGTTATCATTATTAAAAGATAAAACAAAAAATAACTTAACGGCTGATGAAAATAATTTCTTAGACGCAGTTATCAACGATTTGAAAACAAAATTTATTGCGCTTAAATAAGTAATAACGAAGTTCCCATCCGTGGCGGCACTTCTGACGGCCTCCTGCCGTCAGACCAAAGGTGGAACAGCCAAATGAAAACGATTTTTTTTCGTTTTTTTTAAAGAGAGGACTAAGTCATGAAACGACTGACTATTGTAATTCTAGCTATCCTAGCAACGGCTTTCGTCTATTTTCAAAATAACGAAGTCACCGCTCAATCATTTCAAAAAACTCCGCCGGCGTTAAAACTTGGTGAACCATTACCGGCTAATTTATTTGTTGAATTGGCTAAAGCCATAAACCCGTCGGTTGTGAATATTTCAACTTCGGTGATTCCGCGTGGCAGAATGCAACGTGACCCGATGTTAGAAATGTTAGAACAATTCTACGGTGTGCCGATGCAGCCACAACAGCAGCCAGGAAAACCACGCCGCATGGGCTTAGGCACAGGCTTTATTATTCGTGAAGATGGTTTAATTGTTACCAATAACCACGTGATTGAAAATGCTGACATCGTTGAAGTGCAGTTATCTGAAAACGATGAAAAAACTTATAAAGCTGAAGTGATCGGCCGCGATTCACGCACTGATATCGCATTAATTAAAATTAAACCCGATACCAAATTAACCGTTGCGGTTATGGGCACTTCAGAAGATGCGCAAGTTGGTGAATGGGTGGCAGCCTTCGGTAACCCGTACGGCCATGGCCATACCATGACTAAAGGGATTATCTCTTCAAAAGGCCGCGCCATTAACGAAATTAATAAATTTCCGTTAATTCAAACTGATGCTTCGATTAACCCGGGTAACTCTGGCGGGCCGTTAGTCAATTCTAAAGGCGTGGTGATCGGCGTAAATTCAGCGATCGATGCACGCGCGCAAGGGATTGGTTTTGCGATTCCGATTGATGAAGTGAAAAAAATTATTCCTACTTTAGAAAAAGAAGGAAAATTACAAAAAGGTTATATTGGTATTGCTCCGGGTGATTTAGATTACCGTGCGGCTATGGCGATGGGCCTTGATGAATACCGTGGTGCTGCAGTTCTTGGTTTAGGTGAAGGCCCTGCTAAAAAAGCCGGTATGAAAGTTTACGATATCATTCAAGAGATTAACGGTAAAAAAATCCGCGACGCTCAAGATTTAATGAACACGATTGCCGATATCGAACCAGGTACAAAAACAAAATTTAAAGTTTTACGTAATGAAAAAACTGTAAACTTAGATGTGACTGTGGCCGAACGCCCGTCTGAAAAATCTTTAAGTTCATTCTTTAAACGTTCAGAAAAAGAAGAAGATCAAAAATCTTCTTCAAACGCAAACACGCCGTACAATTTAGGAATTAAAATTTCTGATATGACCGATGCTTTACGTGAAGACTATAACCTTGAAGATTCGGTAAAAAACCCGATGATCACTTGGGTTGACCGCGGCTCTATCGGAAGCTCTCTTGGCCTTCGCGTGGGTGATGTGGTTTTGGGTATTAACAAAGTTGAACCTACTAGCGCTGAAGCTGCTATTAAGGCGATTAAAAAGGGTACGAACACGATTCGTGTGGCGCGTGGCCGTGGTATTACGGCGATCACTTTTGATCTTAAATAGGGTTTTTACGTAGAGCTGCCATCCTTGGACATCGAGAGCGCTGCTCTCGAGCTCTCGCTTCTCCCGCTCATCGTGAGCGGGAGATCATGATAATAGCTAGTCTTGCTTGATAAATAAGTGTCTTTTTCAAAAATTATGTTCCCTGGTTTGTTAGGGCAACTTTCAATAAATTCAGTTTAAATTCGAAAATTGTCTCATCTTTGAACAACTAAACAGTTTTGCCAGATTTTTTACTTATGTGCGTTATTTTCCCCTAAAGCCCCACGACCATGGTCCCGATACTAGACGTAAGTAATACATCAAGTCATGTAGCGAATAGGTACGACTTAAGAGAGGCCACCATGAAAATCACCGAAGTAAAAATCTTTCCTGTTAATGAGGATCGATTAAAAGCATATGTAACGATCACGATCGAAAATTGTTTCGTTGTACGTGATCTTAAGGTCATTCAAGGCCCTGGCGGTTTGTTTGTGGCTATGCCCAGCAAAAAGCGTAAAGATGGCCAGTTTCGTGATATAGCGCATCCGTTAAATCAGGAAACGCGAGAAACGATTGAAAATTTAGTTTTTGAGGCTTATGAAAATGAGCTACGTTCGATGGGAGAAACTCTGACGACTTTAAAAAGGCAGAAGGCTCCGCAAACCTATCAAGGTGACGATTAAGCCACCAGCAATGATGGTCAGACTTCTAAAGGAAACCTTAGATTTCTAAAGTCGCCCGATAGGAATGCAATAGGGGAAGCTTTTCGCTCCAAAAAGTGGTTAGAAATATAGCAGCTAAGATCAACACAAGTAAAAAGAAAGACCCTGCTCAAAAAACCTTTCTTCTAACCCCATCAAACCAACCAGCCCAAACTTATTATAGTAAGTTTGGGCTTTATTTTTTCTTGCGCTAATCGCCAAAATTAATTAACTTGGGTCTCACGTCATTCGACTCAGTTGGGGTATCGCCAAGTTGGTAAGGCAATAGATTTTGATTCTATCATTCGGAGGTTCAAGTCCTCCTACCCCATCCAATTAACCTGCCATCGAGCAGGTTTTTTAGTTTTTGGCCCCTATTCAATAAAATTCAACACTTAATAAGAAAAAATGAAATCTACGTCAAAACAGCTATTCCCTTGTTGTCACTTCGAAGACACTGCTTCTGTCGTCAAAATGTAATACGCAAGCGTGGTGATCAAATAAGCTGTTGTGATTTTTTTCACTACAACCCTACACTTAGAGTTCCATTTAACTAAACCTTGGTATGCCTTATGTCTTAGGGCCTTGTGCTATTCTTAATTTGAATTAGTTATCGACTTAATTCTCGATTTAATCAGATCTTCATTAAAGTCATGAGTCGAAACGTATGCAGCAAACGTTATTACTTGGTCTTTAACTAATCGCAATAACCGTTTTGTACCACTCGCAGAATTACCTGCTTTATGCGGCTCAATAACGTCGCATCTTTCAATATGAAACCCCTGATGCTTACTCATGATGGTTTCGGGATGATAATCAATACTGAAATGACAGCGATCTGCTTTTTTTGAAGATACATAGGCCAAACTACGAAACATAGAAAAGGCGATCTCGACAATTTCTACAGCCCCAAGCCCGCGAATTTCAGAAAGACAACTTTTGGAAATTTCAATATCGTTTGCAAAACGTAAAAGTGTCATATCAACTCCTTGATTAAAAGCTTCAAAGAGTGCAAATTTTCGAATGTCCAATAAATCCCAACCAGTATTTTTTCGCTTTAACTCAGCATAATTGTCTGCATTCAAAGTCGCAATGTTTGCAACTAAATTCCCGACCGTTAAATCTGTTGTAGCTATATCTCTAACATCACCACACATATATCTTCCTGTGCACGTAGCACAGTTGTCCTTTTGAACTTGTCTAATCAAATTATCAAAAAGCAATGGAGTCTTTTGGTTTATGTAATCATTTATAATTTGCACGGGTGTATAAATTATATTTTGAATATTCACAAATTGAGTTGATACATCAGCCGTCATACAGTCAGCCGACTTTACTGTACTTTCAAAAAGAATATTTGATTGAGTATCCTCCAAAACAGACTCAATAAAAATTCTCAAATAAGAATTACCATAAAATGACTGCATTAATTCTTTCGGAATTATTAATGCAAAAGAGAACCTCAAGTCGCCAAACAACTTTTTTACCTGAATGAGGCTTCTGCCTAGATTATCCAGATTAGTTTGAGACAGTATGTCCGACTCAACATGAGGTGAAAAATTTAAAATTACTCTAGCGCTCATCGTCATTTGCGGTTTAAATTTGATAGTCTTATTTCGTTAAGCTCTTCAGCTATTTTTTTCTGTTCGCTCAAAAAACCTAACGGTGAGTTTTTAATGTACCCCAACTCATCATACTCGATAGAGTACACTTTAGACTGTTCTTGCTCACGCGCAACCCAATATAATTTTATTTTTTCTTTTTGCTCACTATATTTAAGACTTAAAAAGATTAATTTATTTATCAAATACTCACTATGAGTTTCGATAATGATCTGCTTCCCAATTAATGCCATTTCGAAAAAGAAGTCTGCAAGCTTAGATTGTAGCTGTGGATGCAAATGAACCTCTGGCTCATCAATTACAAACATCTTCTTCTTAGGATGTTGCAACACTTGGTAAATCACCGGAAGAATCTGGCTGACTCCAAAACCTACATTGTTAATCGCGAATTCTTTGTTTCCTATTTTCACCATGATCGCCGATGCATAGTTACCAAGGACTTCTTTGACATAAACATCGTCAACTAAGTTAAATCTGTCTTTTAACCAATATTTTAAGGCGACTTCGATTTTAGCATTCTCATTTTTATTGTCTTTAAAATTAAATTTATAGGGAATATTTGAATCCAATTTATCTTGAAACTGACTCAATGGGTTTGGTAGAACAGAATCTATATATAACCTCTCTGGTTGGCCACGAAAAGCAGGCTGATACAAATACTCATTGCTATTTAAATTCGTCAAAGGAAGAAGAAAAGAATTTTTTAAAGTTATTGTACCGTCGTAAGCCACACCATTATTTCGACACATTTTTTCAAATATATCTTCATCTAGGCAATCTTGATATTCGGGCTGAATACAATTTATAAATTGATCGAACTTTACTTTTACTGAGTGCAGTTGGGCTGATAATATTTTAATAGACACGGCTTCAAATTTAACTTCATTTTCATAAAAACGCTCTATCCCTTTATGCTTATCTTGGATTAACTTTTGAATAATCATCGCCTGAACTGCATCATTCAAAGAAAATGTTTTTACACCTACCACACTCCATGAACCTTTATTCATAACCGCGCTATAGCTAACAACTTCGTTTTTCTTTAATGTTTTTTCATATGAGATTTTAGTCAAAACTAATTTTTCAGATTCACTTCGCAAATTAAATACCGATTCAAGAAAACTGTCATCAGCCCAAGAAAATTTAAATTTAATTTCGGAGTTTTTAGAATCGTGTAAAATTTCTGAAGGCAATCCCATTCGACTTAAAGAGCCATTTGTTATTAACTCATAGTGTTCTCGATCATGGCTGTCTTCTGTCTGTACGAAAAAGTTTAGAGCTTGATAAACTGAGCTTTTCCCAGAACTGTTTAAGCCTGACAAAACTGTCAATGACCCAAGTTCAAGATTGCTAACTTCTTTAAATGACTTGAAATTTGATAGGGATATATTTTTTAACATACTTCAATTTATAAAATATCGAAGTATGTTTATCAAAGGCTAAGATGTCAGCATCCTAGCCTTTAGTAAAAGAATTAGCTTGCGAGTGCTTTATTCAGTTTCCTGAGTAGATTGATCGTTAGATTCCGAAGGAGTAGCTTGGACATTTTCAAGAGCGTTTGAAGCTGACTCTGATTCTTCATCAAGTGGATATAATTCAAACATATTTGACTCCCTTCTTTAAACTTATCGGCGTAATTTAATCGTGTCTACATAGACTGTCTCAAAATAGGACTAAACTCCTGCCAAGTAATACACAATGCATATAGCAAAATCAAGGCTAACTTATATTCGATTGCATTAGTTTCCAGACTCGTATTTCGTGTTTATTATACCAGATTTGCCTCAAATAGGCACCTTTGTAATCATGCCTAAAACGCACCCAACGCTTCGTGAGGACAAGATTTTGGCTCAGTTCTCAACACATCCTCCCTTTATCGCTAACGTAATTACAGCCAATTCTAGGAGCATATTTACTAACAAGGCGCTAACATAAATAAGCTAACATAAATAACATGACTCTCAATGAACTCTTTCAAATCTGGCGGCAACACCTAACAAACTACCCCAACACAGATCAATGGTTTCAAAATAACAAGGTTAAAGCCCAGGTTTTAACACTTTCATCGTGGAACTCCGGCCCTGATCAACTAAAGCAATTTATGACTTCTTTTAATCCTCAACAGCATGAGTGCTATAAAAATGCGTACGAATGTGCGACGCAAATGCCGGGAGTAAGTTATGTAGAAGGGTTGGGCAACGGGAAAATGTAGCTCAGGAATCCTTCATCATATTGACCATGCTTGGAATATATACGAAGGGCATCATTTTGACATCACGCCTCTTAAAGATGGCTGGGAAATAATTAATCCGCGGCTAAAGCTGCTGAAATAAAGCACGCTGATTTAGCAGCGACTAGAAGTTTTGTAAAAAACAGCTACCATCATTTTGCTATTCAATATATTAGACAACTAATGAACGAATAATTCAGATTTTGTAGCTATTTGCAGTTGCCTCAAAATTAAGATGAGTATAATCAATAGCTTAAACCAAGGTGCACTACCCCATCCAAATTTCTTCAGAAAATAGTTAAAAATGTCAGACCGCAAACTTCCAAAACCACGATTTAATAAATATCCACCAAAAGGTATTACTTTGGAAATGATGGTTCGTGCTCTTGTTGAAGAGTACGGCTGGGAACGTTTGGGGCAGAAGATTTATATTCGTTGTTTTAATGAGAACCCGAGTTTGAAATCGAGTTTGATTTTTTTAAGACAGACCGAATGGGCAAGGCTTGAGGTTGAAGATTTGTATTATTGGACATTTGGTGGAAGACCTGCCGACTGGGTTGGGCCGAAGCCTCGTGATAAATCAGACGACGACTACGAATAGTTTTCTAGACTTGTGACACACTCATTATAGCTGGCGCTTTGAGGCGAGATACCCAGGGCGATTTAAACCACCCTATTTCTAATTTCAATTTGTATTCGTATTTTGTAATAAATTGAAACACTAATTTTTCTATGTAAATAATATTTTACTTACAAAAAAGTATCCATTATTCCGATACAGACTAAATGAAAAGTCTCCAATTTTTAGTCTTTTTATTGATCGGTATAGGTATGCTTTCCGTTACTCATACATACAAAGAAAAGCCATTGCCTCAAGCACAGATATCTAGTGATATCGATTTATTAATTCACACGTTAGACGAAGTTTATGCAGGAAAAGTAGCTGATCCGGAAAATTTTAAAATACTTGTTGATGATCTTACTCAAATCAAAACTTTATCTCTAGGTCAGATAGCTTTTTTTCAGAAAATTCAAGAAGCGCTAGAAAAGTTTCCTGATGGCCATCTTCAAGCAGTATTAGGAGATGTAAAATACAAAGTCAGTCGAACAATGGCCTCGCTACCCGAAAAAGACAAACCTGAAGAAGACACTCAGTTTAAAGAAATTCAGATTAACAACAAAAAAGCTCTTGTTGTTACAATTCCAACATTCTTAGTTGAGGATCCTATCAACAGACAAAACATTATCAATACGTTAACTGAAAAATCTAAAGTAGTAGATTCTTTAATTCTGGATTTAAGAGGAAACTCTGGTGGGTATCGTGATTTAGCGTTGCAGATTGGAGCTGTATTATGGGGCGAGCCCTTCCGTGATGGCGCTATGATGCAATACTATCACATACCGGTAGTTAAATCACGAGAATGGTATAATAAACCTATACATAAATTAAGATTAAATTTGATGAAGTCGCAGCATATTGCTAACGAATATGTATTCCGTGTAGAGAAATACTTGAATGATCCAGAAGCTATTTTTTCTGATGCCTCATTCGAAGAACAAAACATGTATCTTGAAGAAGAAATGCAAATTGAAAAAAATGGATTTGCCAAACCGATTTATGTTCTAGTCGATGAATACTGTGCTTCAAGCTGTGAGACAATGTTAGATGCGCTCGAAATGCATCCTTACGCGACGTCAATCGGCACTAAAACTGCTGGCGCCGTAAAATATGGAAATCCTGTTCTCTTAACTTTGCCGGCGAGTGCTATAGATTTGCTTATTTCTACTTCTTACATTGAATATATTGATAAACGGAATACTGAGCGTAAGGGGTATAGGCCGAAAGTGTTTCTTAAGGACGATGAGGATGTAATGAATAAAGTGATTTCTCTAGTTAAACAATTACCTTAATTGGGAGACTCTTGACTCACGAAACTTCTAGGGGAGATGTTTATCGAAATTTTTCAAAACTGATCATAAAAACAGAATCTTACCCACCCTTAGTTTGAGGAACTCCTACTACAAAAACCACTGCATTAGTACTTTTTATACAACTAGCACTTTGGCCAATTTGTTAAAATACACTATTTAATTAATAAATATTAATGTATTTATATAAAAAAGAAAGAAACTTATGAGTAAAAAAGCATCTCCTAAAAATGAAATTAAACCGGAAAAACAAGCTAGAGTTTCCCAAACTGAAATTCCGTCTCGTTCGTTACGTGAAGCGCTCACTATAGCGCAAAAAATAACTGACGAGTTCGGAGGAAAAGAAGCAGCTCCACATCAAATCGCTATGGCTCTTGATATTTCACCTACATCATCTAGCTGGCGATACTTTTGTGGTTCTGCGATCGCTTACGGCCTAACAAACGGAAGCTATAATGCTGCAAAAATAAGTCTGACGGAATTAGGTAGAAGAGCAACAGCTCCCACAGAAGAAGGTGATGATTTGAAGGCTAAAGCGGAAGCTGCACTAAAGCCTACAATTTTACTTAAATTTTTTGAAAAATATAACAAGTCGAAATTTCCTCAGGATAAGATCGCGAAAAATGTACTCGCTCACGATTTCCAAGTACCTCAAGAAAGAGTAGAGCAGATCCTAAATATAATCAAAGATAATGGTCAATATGTAGGATTTATTCATGACACCAAGACAGGTCAATTTGTTGCAACAGATAGCTTATCACCGTCACCCGTAAAAATAAGTGAACCCGATGACAACCACAATGGCGTCGACTCAGAAATCACAGAATCTATACCTGAAGAAACACCTTTAAACTCAAAAAACAAAATAGAAAATGAACAGAACAGAACTCCTGCTTCGCAAGCCGAGTCATTTAAAGTGTTTGTTACTCACAGCAAAAATATGGAAATAGTTGAGCAAGTAAAATCTATTTTAGATTTATACGATATAGATTATGAAATTGCCGTAGAAGAAGAAACTACCGCGATACCAGTGCCACAAAAGGTGTTGGCGGGCATGCGGAGATGTCAAGCCGGACTGATGGTAGTTACTGCTGATGAGGGCAATAAACTAGCAGACTCTTATGCAATCAATAACAATGTATTAATTGAAATTGGGGCAGCGTTCGTTCTTTACGATCAACAAGTTATTCTTCTCTGGGATAACAAATTAAAAGTTCCTTCAAACCTTCAAGGATTATATCGATGTGAATTCGAAGGCAAGGAGCTTAGTTTCGCAACAGGAACGAAACTCGCAAAAGCAATTAAAGGTTTTAAAAAAAAATAGGCAAAAAAATCCAAAGTTCAAAAACAAACATCCAGCTATTATGTGTATTACAAGGTAAAAAAGGAGGTTCAATAAATTGAAATTAACCCTTAAGTGCATTTTATCTAAAACCTGTGAAGTTATATTTTAACGAAACATTTAATTGCCTCGTCTCTAAGCATAATATTGATATCAAGTAAATTGACGATAGTTCGGTTCAATAGTCCAATTAATTATGGATTCAGAAGCTACACTAGAAAATCTAAAGTCCCAAATTAAAACCTTTTGTTCCGAACGCGATTGGGATCAGTTTCATCCCCCAAAAGATTTAGCGATCGGAATCTCAACTGAAGCCAATGAGCTACTAGATCTTTTTAGATTTAAAACTGACTCTGAAATAGAACAAAAGTTTTCTGATCTTGAATTCAAAAATAAAGTTAAACATGAGCTGGCTGATGTTTTTTTCTTTATTCTACGTTTTGCTCAAAAAAATAATATCGATCTATCTAGCGCCCTCAAAGAAAAAATGCAGTTAAACGCTGACAAATATCCAGTAGAAAAATCAAAAGGGTCTAATAAAAAGTATAACGAATGATTATTTACTCTTCTGATAAAAAAGACTTTTTAAACGATATGGACTCTGGCGACATCGAAGAAAAGATTTTACGTCTTATTCAATCGAGAACTGGAAAAAACATAGGCAAAAACGAAATCCAATCGTGGAAAAACTCTTTACCATACATGGAACGCGCTCTTCGAGGTGCTCCTGAAGTGCCAGATGATGCTGGAATTTCAATTGAATATCATATTCCGAATTCAGCTAAGCGGATTGATTTTATTATTTCAGGGTTAAACGAGAAAAGCGAAGAATCTGTAGTTATCGTAGAATTAAAACAATGGACTAGCATTCAAGCTACAGACATTCCATCAACGGTTAAAGTTCAGTACGCTCACGGTATTGGAGATTCAGTACACCCTTGTTACCAAGCTTGGTCTTACTCAAGAATTATTCACGATTACAACCAAACAGTGCAAGATGACAACATCCAGCTTTCACCTTGTGCTTATCTTCACAATTATCGTGACGATGGCATCATTACCAGCGATTTCTATAAAGATGACATTGAGCGAGCCCCCCTATTTTTAAAAGAAGACATCGCAAAGCTTCGAGAATTTATAAAAAAATATATCAAACATGGCGATAAAAAGAATATTTTGTATCGCATCGATAACGGAAAAATTAGACCATCAAAGCAGCTAGCCGATCACCTCGTAGGATTATTACAAGGAAAGCCTGAGTTCGTATTAATTGATGAACAGAAAATTGCCTATGAAGTTTGTTTAAAAGCTCTCAAAGATACAACTCAAAAAAATGTTGTTATAATTGAAGGCGGTCCTGGTACAGGAAAAACTGTCTTAGCAATTAATCTTTTAGTCGAGGCAACCAAAAGAGGAAAGCTTGTTCAATATGTATCTAAGAATTCGGCTCCTAGAGAAGTTTATCAATCAAAATTAAGTGGAACCATGAAGAAAACACAGATTGCAAGTCTGTTTGTCGGATCTGGTTCTTTTACAACTTCTAAAGCTAATGACTTTGACATGCTTATAATCGACGAAGCACATCGCCTAAACGAAAAATCCGGATTATTTAGAAATCAAGGCGACAATCAAATTAAAGAACTTATTGCTGCAGCAAAGACTTCTATTTTTCTAATCGATGAGGATCAGAGAGTTACAATTCATGATATTGGCCGCAAAAAAGAAATCATTAATTTTGCGGAAGAACAAAAAGCTAACATCATTGAGTTAAAACTTGAATCACAATTCAGATGTAACGGATCAGATGGTTATATCGCTTGGCTCGATAACTCACTAGATATTAGACCTACAGCCAATCTATATCTCTCTGAATTAAGTTACGACTTTAAAGTATTTGATAACCCAACAAAACTTTTTGAAGCAATAAAACTCAAGAATACAAACAATAAAGCACGTCTCGTAGCTGGCTATTGTTGGAATTGGGTTTCAAAGGGCTCCTCAAAATTATTTGATATAGAATTTCCTCAATTTAAGTTTGCAATGAAATGGAACTTATCTGACGCAGTTATGTTATGGGTCATTAAGCCCGATTCAATTGATGAGATTGGCTGTATCCATACCTGTCAAGGCCTAGAGCTAGATTATGTGGGCGTAATTATTGGTCCCGATTTAATTGTAAGAAACAAAAAAATTATCACTAATTACGAAGCTCGCGCTAAGACAGATCAGTCATTAAAAGGCATTAAAAAAATGGCTAAAACCGATACGCTGGGAGCCAAAAAACTTGCCGACGAAATTATTAAGAATACATATCGCACTTTGATGACCCGCGGAATGAAAGGCTGTTATATTTTTAGCGAAGACAAAGAGACCAGAGACTACTTCACAAGTCTTCTTCAGCTCGATAGTCAGGTTAAATATCAGGTTAAGTCAGAGCCAGCTTTAAAAGTTGCTGATAAAACAAAAAAATATACCTCGAAGTAATTTTCTAACGCAAATGCTAAACAAAAGACAATTTAAACGCATTAATGCTATCGTTGATCGGTGGAAAAAACCGTAGATACCCAACAGGATCATTTCGTTAATCTTATTTTGAAATTACTTTCAAATGATGAACCTTTGGATACGATTTTTAAAACGCTGATCGAATTTTTTGAAGAGCAAAATCCCAGTACGATTTGCAGTATTTTATTCTTAGATAAAAATAAAAAACGTTTTGAAAAAGTTTATGCGCCTCACCTTCCCGATTTTTATAACCAGGCCTTACCGCATTTAGATATCGGCGAAAGCGCTGGCTCTTGCGGAACCGCCGCCTACACCGGAAAACGTGTCGTTGTTGTCGATATTCAAAATGATCCGCTGTGGGTGCCCTACCGTGATATGGCCAAAGCGGCTAACTTAGCTGCCTGCTGGTCGCAACCTATTAAGGCGCAAAACGGAGAAGTATTAGGTACTTTCGCTATTTATTATGTCGAACCGCGGGCTCCGCTTGAGCGTGATATTAAAACTATCGAACAAGCCGCTAACTTAGTTGCGATTATTTTAAAATATTTCGAAAATAGAAAAGCGGCCGAACAAGCTAAAGAAAGACTTTCATTAATCTATGAAAGTTCAATCGATGCCATGTGGTTAATCGCCATCGAAGACGAAGGAAAAACTTACCGTTTTAAATCAATTAACGATGCCTTTATCGCGGTCACAGGTCTTACTCGCGCAGCGGTATTAGAAAAAACCATTGAAGAAGTTTTACCACCAACTTCGATTCCACTTGTGCGCGCTAAATATGCCGAAGCCGTTTCAACAGGCCATGTGGTTGATTATTTAGAAGTAGCCCCACTGCCATCCGGAGTTAAAGTCGGGCAAATCAGAGTAAAACCCATCAAAGATGAAAACGGCGTTGTTATAAAAATTTTAGGAATTGCTGAAGACATCACCGAAAGAAAACGAATCGATGACCGCTTAAAAGAAAGCGAAGCTGATTTAATTTACGCCCAGCACGTGGCCCAGCTTGGTAGCTGGAAGTGGGAAGCTAAAACCGACACCGTTCATTGGTCGCAAGAAATTTATAATATTTTAAATTTAGACCCGAAGTCGGCACCACTTCCTTTTGTCGAACAATCAAAGCTTTATACCGAAGAATCTTGGAACAGACTTAAAGCTGCGGTTGAACACGCGATGGCTACAGGCGGCTCTTACGAAGTAGACCTTGAAGGTCGATTGAACGCCCAAGGCCCACGCTGGTATGTCGCCCGCGGAGCCGTTCTTGAAAAAGATCCGCAAGGTCACCCTATCCGTTTAGCGGGAACTCTGCAAAACATCACCGAAAGAAAATTATTAGAAAATAATCTTAAAGCTGCGCTTAACGCCCGCGATGAATTTATCGCGGTAGCGACACATGAATTAAAAACGCCGCTCACGACTTTACAATTAGCTTTATACAGTATTGTTAAAGGTCTAGAAGGCACCATCGACAAAGAAAAACTCGCAAGCAGAGTTGAAAAAGCAAAACTTCAAGGTGATCGCCTAGAAGCTTTAATTAAAAACTTACTTGATGTCACCAGCATCGGTGCTGGAAAAATGCGTCTGGAATTAAAACCCGATGTGAATTTTTCAAGCCTTCTGCAAAACATCACTAAAAAATACGAAGACGATATTGCCAAGGCAGGTTCTTCGCTGCTTAAAAATATCGAGCCCAACATCACAGGCCTATGGGATGAATTTAGACTAGAACAAGTGGTCACAAATTTAATTTCTAACGCCCTTAAATACGGTAACGGAAAACCCATCGAAGTGCACCTGCGCCGCTCAGGGCAAAATGCTATTTTAGAAGTGCGCGATCAAGGCATCGGTATTTCTGAAGACAAACAAAAGAAAATCTTTGAACGCTTTGAACGCGCTGTCAGCGAAACAAGTTACAGCGGTTTAGGCTTAGGCCTTTGGATCGTTAAAGAAATCGTGACCGCTTTTAACGGCAAGGTGTGGGTGAAAAGTACTTTAAACAAAGGTTCTACTTTTAGCGTCGAACTACCCATTAAGGCGCAAGGATAATTATGCCAACATCTGATGTCTTGTTAATTGATGACGAACCCGATCTTAGAGAATGTATCGCCGAACTTTTAGAAAGCGAAGGCTACACGGTCAAACAAGCCGAAAACGGAAAAACAGGGCTTGAGATTTTAAAATCAGGCCATACACCAAAAGTCATCGTACTAGATTATATGATGCCCGTTATGGATGGTAAAACTTTCTGCGAGCACGCCATCAAAGATCAGCTGATCAGTGCAATTCCGATTATTCTCTTAACAGCAGCCAATGTTCCCGCCGAAATGGCCGCCGATATGAAAGTAGCTTCTCAGTTAGAAAAACCAATCGATATCGAAAAGTTTTTGAACGCTGTAAAAACGTATTTATCTAAACCAGCTTAAGCTAACGGTAACTTTAAAGTAAAACACGACGGTGAAACTGTGCGGTCTAAGTAAAGTTCGCCATTGTTCGCACGGGCGATGCCTAACGCAATACTAAGCCCTAAACCTGTGCCCTGCCCGATGTCTTTGGTGGTAAAAAAGGGCTGCATAATTTGATTTTCAATCGCTTTAGAAACACCAGGCCCGTTATCTATAACAGATATTTTAATATCACCATTATCAGTTGTCAGAATCACTTTAATCTGTGGATGTGAAAGTTTCACACAGGCATCATGGGCATTTAAAAGTAAATTTGATAAAACTTGGGTCAGTTGATTTTTCTGACAAAAAGCCATCACCGGCTGTTCAGGCAGCGTGGTTTTAAGCTCAATACCACTTGTGCGAAATTTTTCAAAATAAAGTTCACAAGCATTGCTTATGATTTCGCGGGTATCTACTCTAGAAAAAGTTTCTGAGCTATCGCCTTGTGAAAAACTATGTAAGCCTTGAACAATGCGGGCAATGCGATTAACCGCTTTATTAATTTTATCTAAAGATGATTGAACCGTCGCTTTATTTTTCGACCCGTCTTCTAAAGATTCTTCGATCTGATCAGCGCTGTTTGTGATAATGGCTAAAGGATTATTAATTTCATGCGAAACACCTGATGACATTTGCCCTAGGGCTGTCATTTTTGAATTTTGAACTAAGTTATCGGTTAATTTAATCACCTGATCGCGATATTCAAAATTTGACTTAATCGTTATACCGATCACAATAAAAGTCACAATATTAGCCGCATGAAAATGCACCTGCGCTAAAGCTGTCAGCGGACCAAACGGCCCCAAAACCACCGGCATTAACAGAGCAAGAATAGCTGTATAAAGATAATCCCGCCAGGTAAGACCAACTGTCGCCATAATCGCAATCACCACAAAGTACGACCAGCGGTGAAAGACCGACCAATCGTTAAGTGTCAGCAAATAGAAGTACATGATAATGTAGCTCCACATCAGCATGTTCACACAATATCTTCTTCTGGTAAAAGAGGTCGAAGGTATCAACGAGGCCACGAAGGCTATGAGCGAAATAATCGCGATGATCACTCTTCCTAAAAACCAATCCTTATGTGAAGGGTCGATATTCACCATGAAGTAAAAAAAAGTAAATGTGCTGATAAAGCCACAAATCGAGAAAATTTTTAACTTCAACACCGATTGATCATGGTGAATCTTTTCAAAAAGACCTGACATAACCTTATGATACATCAATTCGCCTCTGAATCCAATTAACGGCTGTTTTGACAATTTTTTGATAGCAGGCTGGCCTAAGGCCTATCAAATTCGAGAAAGCCAATGCCACTCTGCCGATATGGTGATAGCTTGACCAGGTGGAAAGTGTTCCTTTTGATTGGTCCAAAGTAAGTATTCTTGTCGTTGATGATGACAGTGATTTACTTGAGACCTTATGTGACTACTATAAAAGTTTAGGAGCCATGATCTATGGTGCCTTGAACGGACAAGAAGCTCTTAAGATTATCCAGAGCGAACAGGTAGATCTTATTCTTTCTGATTTACAAATGCCCATTATGGATGGAGCAGCTTTACTTGAAGCCGTGCTTGAGAAAAATTTAAAAATTCCTTTTGTTTTTATCACTGGCCAATTTCACTTCACTGAAGAAAAAGCTCTGCATCTGGGAGCGCAAGGCTTGGTTTACAAACCTTATAAGCTTAAAACAATGAATGAAAAAATTCAGAACGTTTTAATTGAAGCGCAAAATTAGTCTTCGTTAAAACTCTTAATTCCTTTAAGCAACTTGCAAATGATGGCTACTAAAGTGCGTGACTCTTCTTTCGTTAAAATTTCGGTGAATTTTTTTATGCGCTGAAAATGATCTGGTAAGATAACTTTCATTAACGCTACACCTTTTTTCGCTAGCACCAATGAGTGAATACGGCGATCAACTTCAGAATCAGTTTTAATCACCAGCTCATCTTCAACTAACGAATCCAGTAAACCCGTCATGGTCGCGCGGCTTACCCCTAAACCTTCGGCAATTTCAGTGGCCTTTAGTGGTCGATCAGCTTGCCATAAAGCCATCAGTACAAAAAAGCGCCCTTCAGACATTTTATATCTTTTTAAGTTCTCGGCTTTTCCGGCTTCGAGCTCTTTAGTTAAGGCCATAAGACTTACCAGCATTTCGATACGAGTTTCGTCGATAAAATGATTCTTCTTACAAACATTTTTAAAAAGCTCACCCCGAAGCAAGTCCGCATTTGAGCAAATCGTATTTTGTTGAATTGTCTTTTTTGCCATAAAAAACAGCCTCCAGTTCAATTATAACCGATTTAAAATATTTGTCATGTACCTTATTGTTAGCCTCCTAACAAAATGATATAACTATTGTTAGGAGGCTAACAATGTTTCAAGATGTCACAAAAAGAGAGTCTTATCTTTTATCAATCTTAGTTATTTTAGGTTTATTAACATTCACCACAGCCTGTACACCGATGCGAGCCTCACCCTTCTCTGATAAGGTAGAAACAAACCTATCAAACTCTAACGGTTCAACTATTGCACTCTTGCAAGAGCGCCTAAGCCACATGTCTTATGATGAGAAACCGCTGCGCATCGCCCTGCTTGCGGATAGTCATAGTAATTACCGCGATTTAGAACAAGCCGTTCATCTTTTAAATAAGCAACCGATTGATTTTACAATTCACCTTGGAGATATGACTGAATTAGGGCTTGCGGTTGAATACGAAGGTGTTTTAAGTATGTTGGGTCAGTTACGCCACCCTTGGTTAACTGTAATTGGTAATCACGATGCCGTCGGTAATGGTAAATATATCTTTAAAAAAATTTTCGGAGAATATAACCAATCCTTTGTCGTTCAAGGCTACAGATTCATTCTATTTAATAACAACACCTTAGAATTTCAAAATGAAGGCATTCAATTCAATTGGTTAGAAAAAGAAATCGCTAATAGTACCGAACCAGTTATTTTATTTCAGCACGCAGATCCCTTTAACAAACATAACTTCAACACAGCCAACATTAAGCAGATCGAAAGAATTTTACTTCTTCCGAAGTTAAAAGCGGTTTTTCACGGACACTTACATAAGTTTTCTCAAACAACCTTCGGAACAGCGCACATACAAGAAGTTCACCGCACCGAAGAAGTTTCTTACGCCTTAGTTGAGTTAAATAAAAACAGTATGACAACTCACCTTTGTCATGGAGCCTCTTGTGAAAAAAATGTTGTGGATATTTCTGAGTCTGTTGCTTTTTAGTTATCCCAGTTTTGCCACTTGGTCTTTGACGACAGGTACTGGCGCTTATATGGGTGAACAGTACATAGGATCAGCTTATGTGTCTGAAAACCTAAGACACTTAACAGAACTCACCTACGGAAAAACAGAAGGCATCTATGGGCCTGATGTTGAACAATTTAATTTGCAGTACAGCTATTCGCCTTTTGCTTATCAAATTAAAAAAATTCAGACAAACATCTTAGGTGTCGGATTTATTATTTCGCACTGGAATGGCCCCGCAGGATTTGTAGAATCACCCGGACATTATCCAGAAAAAAATTATTACCCGATGACCCGCTATAGAGCTTCGCTGTTATTCACTCATTCTTGGACTTACCAGAACTGGTCGGTCTTTGCGAACTGGGCCTTATTAGATCAAACAGCGATCGCCCTTTATAATAACCCTGAATACACCAATAAAAAAGAAGTCTGGAGTTCAGGTTTTGGCTTACGCTGGACTTGGTAAATCTTTAATTTACTAAAAATTCCGAAACCGATGCGACATCCACCGTGCAATGGCCACCGTAAATAGGGCGCCACTGTACTTTTAATCCGCGCTCACGGGCACGCTTTTGAAAATACTCTGCGCCTTCGTAGTTTCCGTATTTATCGTAGAGACCTGCCGATAAATAAAACTCTGGCATTTGGCTTGGATCAACTGTTTCAACTAACTCGACCGGTGAAATCGCTTTCCATTCATCCATTGTCGATACATGCATTAATCCTAAGGCTCTGATGCCGTAAATAATCTTCGGGTCAGCTCCAGTTCGCTTCAGAAAATCTTGCACTTCAGAAATAGGAGCAAACGGTGAAATCTTATAAATGCCCGGGCAAAGAATGCCGGCCTTCGCAAATAAGTTTTTTGTGTTCAGAGCTAACACTAAAGAATTAGTTCCACCCATTGATTCACCGAAAATTAAACGGCGCTTTGGCGCACCCGTTTTTTGTTCGACGGTTGAAATCACTTCGTTAATCATTAAATCCAGCAAACCACTTTTTTCTCTTTGATTTTTTGGAGCTAAAAGCCAAACTGGGCCAAATGATACTGTAACTACAGTCGGTGGCTTGATGTTTTGATCAGCGAAATACTTTTGCATCATGGCTGAATAAAACGTGTCATCATTCCATATTTGTTCGCTTAAATTTCTTCCGTGCAGCTGATACGCGATATCGCCGTTAACACCTTGAGCGGCGGTGTAGATACAATACTTCCATGGTCGCTCGCTACCCGCTGCAAAACATTCTTGCTTAGCAGGCGTGTAATTTACCACTTGATCGCCAGTGGGAGTAGTAATGTAGTTCCATCCCGTATACCCTAAACTAAGTAAAGCCAGTAAAAATAAATAACGTTTTTTAATTTTCACTTTTTAAGCTCCAACACCACTGGACAGTGATCAGACCCGTAAACTTCATTACGGTGATACGAATTTTTTAAACGATCTTTAAATTCTTCATTGGCCATAAAATAATCTAAGCGCCAACCCACGTTCTTTTCGCGCACCCCTGGGCGGTAGCTCCACCACGTATAATGATCGCCACCTTGTTCAAATTGCCTAAAAGCATCGACGTAACCTTGCTTAATGAATTGATCCATCCAGGCGCGCTCTTCAGGTAGAAAGCCTGCGTTGTTTTTATTAGTCTTTGGATTTTTAAGATCAATCTCTTGGTGCGCGATATTCCAGTCGGCGCACATGATCACATTTTCGCCTTTTTTACGTAAAGCTTCAGCCGTTTTTAAAAACTCTT
The DNA here is from genome assembly GCF_046267985.1 of Pseudobdellovibrio sp. HCB154. Lineage (GTDB taxonomy): Bacteria > Bdellovibrionota > Bdellovibrionia > Bdellovibrionales > Bdellovibrionaceae > Pseudobdellovibrio. The sequence continues at coordinate 2,487,388 of NZ_CP176530.1, forward strand.
TGCAAAAAGCTAACTTGTACGGAAGGCGCGTGTGTTCGCGCTGTGAATTTGGAAAGTACGAGTTAATTAAAGTAAACTTCGGGTATTTCACAATCATCACCCGTCCTTCGTTATCAAACTCTGCATCACCTAAACCAAGCTTTACTTCAAGCGGTTCTTTTTTAGAAAAGATCGCGGTGCCGCTGTAGCCAGGCTTTTCAGCTGGATTCCAGATCGCGTGATACTTTAAAGGATTTTTTAGATTATCTTCTAACTGCTCAGGTAAAGCCTTAATCTCTTGCACACAGACGATGTCGGCGTTTTCTTTTTCAAACCATTTTAGAAAGCCACCCTTTGCACAGGCGCGGATACCGTTCACATTCCAGCTAACTAGTTTCATCTAAACCTCTTAATCATCACTTACCTTTTGAAGTGTATCAGATTTCGGATCTTTCTGACGAGGTCGGATAAAGCCTTAGCTCACAGCGCTATTAAATACGGCATAAAACAAGCTAATTCGTTCACCTATTTAATGGAGGCTAAGTGGCTAACAGCAAAAACTTGCATAATTCTGCAAGTTCTGATAAAATCGAATCTGAGAACCGGCGTGAGCACAAAGCCAGCATTATGGTTAATGGCATCCTGTTTACTCGTGTGGTGATCGATACGCATTACGAAAAAAAGCATAAGGCGACCATGAATGACAAAATTATTCTTGGATTAATACAAGCTTTGTATGGCAGATCATTTTTACCAGAAACCGTGAGTACGTCAGGATTTAAGTATTTTGTAAATGATCCTTGGCCTCTCAATGATAAATGGTATCGCTTAATATGGCTGATACCACCCGACCATTCTTATATTGGTATTCTTAATGCGTTTAGGAGAAAAAATGGCAAAACAAAAAAATAACTGGCCAAGCGAGTCTGAGTTAAAAATAGCAACAAAGAAATTAGCCAAAGCCAAAGGCTCTGCAGGACTTCCCCCAAACGCTGACGTTCTTGATAAAACCAAATATGCATTGTGCGAAGAGTTTGTAAAATACTGTTTGGCTCACAATATCTCTCAAAGAGCAGTGGCCGCACAACTAGATGTCAACGAATCGCGAATTAGCGAGATCGTTCGCTATCGAATTGAAAAGCTAACTGTTGATCGCTTAGTGAAATATCTGGGACAACTTAATCCAAAGTTTAAACTGAGTGTGGCTTCTTAGTTAAAAAAACATAAAATCCTGTTAAAAAAATGTTGCTACTTGGTAAGTTCGTCTTTATAAGAATTTTTTCTTTTAAAAAGAGGGTTTACTTTGAGAATTTTATTAATTGCCATTTCATTCTTGTTTTTAGCAGCTTGCCAAAACAACTCTTCAAAACAAATCCAACAGCAAAACCAAACCAAAAATGGTCTAAATGGCGTCATCGGCGGCGACCTTGTAGCCGACAAAGCCCCTATCAGCTACGGCATCGTGGGTATCTTTGATACTGAAGAAAACTACATCTGCACAGGCTCTTTAATTTCGCCTAACCACGTTTTAACGGCTGCTCATTGTATTAACCCGCACGCTTCTAAGATGAAGATCATCTTTCACAATAACTTAGATAAAATCATCGGCTCAAAAAATCAGCTTTTAGTGAATTTTCACCAAAGAAATGTAACTGATGCTTTGGTTAATCCAGCCTACAAACCAGAAGAAAATGAAAACAAAGAATTTGATTTAGGTGATATCGCGATCATTAAATTTGAAGGTGATTTACCTGAAGGTTACGCACCAGTTGAAATTTTAGGCAACGACTCTGTTCTTCAAAAGGGTGTAGATATTACAGTGGCTGGTTACGGCGTATCTGATGTGTACCTATCTCCAGTTAATCCTAAAAAAATAAAAGACCTTCAAGATGCTATCGATGCGGGCGAAATCATTTGCTACGACATCAACAACACTGACTGCGAAAGCGTTGATATGACTGGCGACGGTGTTTTAAGACAAACTCACGTTTTAATTTCTTCATTACAACAAACTGAATTTCGCCTCGATGAATCTAAAGGCCACGGCACTTGCAGCGGCGATTCTGGCGGCCCAGCTTACGTTCAAGTTGATGGAAAGCTTGTGTTAGCCGGCGTTACTAGCCGCGGAAGCGCTTTATGCAACAACGTTGGCGTATACACAACTGTTACACCATACAAGGCATGGATCGAAGAGATGATGCCTTATATGAATTAATCTTAGCTTTCTTTTCTTAAAGCTGGGTAATCCGTATACCCTTCGGCACCTGGTGAGTACATCGTTGTAGGCACCAGGGCATTTAAAGAAGAGCCTTCTTTATAACGCTCAACCAAATCAGGATTTGCAATATAGTCTTTACCCCAAGCAATCGCATCGTAATCACCACGCTCTACAGCAGCATCAGCTGTTGCGAACGTGAATTTTTCATTTCCGATAAACGGGCCTTTAAATAGTTTTTTTAATTTCGGGCCAATGCTATTTGGCGCTTCGTACTCGCGCACACAAATAAACGCGATTTTTCTTTTACCTAACTCTTCAGCGACATAACTAAAAGTTTTTTCTAAATTAGAATCACCCATCGAATGAGAATCTCCGCGCGGAGCTAAGTGCATTCCCACGCGATCAGCACCCCACACTTCAATACAGGCATCAGTTACTTCAAGCATTAAGCGCGCACGATTTTCAATCGAGCCACCGTATTGGTCTGTTCGGTGATTTGAAACGTCTTGTAAAAATTGATCTAATAGATATCCATTAGCAGCGTGAATTTCTACGCCATCAAAACCTGCACGTTTTGCATTCTGAGCAGCTTTTTTATAATCAGCTACGATTCCTGGAATTTCAGATAATTCTAAAGCTCTTGGAGTTACAAACGCGGTCGGTGGACGCACCAGACTTACATTACCTACTGGAGCAATCGCACTTGGAGCTACCGGCAATTCTCCGTTTAAAAACATCGGATGTGAAATACGGCCCACATGCCAAAGCTGCATCACAATTTTTCCTCCATGTGCGTGAACAGCGTCAGTGATTTTTTTCCAACCGATAACTTGTTCTTCAGACCAGATCCCGGGAGTGTTCGCATACCCCACACCCATAGGAGAAATCGCTGTCGCTTCAGTAATAATTAAACCGGCACTGGCACGCTGAATGTAATATTCAGTCATTAAATCATTCGGGGTACGCCCATCAGCACCGCTGGCCCGTGATCTTGTGAGCGGCGACATAATAATACGGTTTTTTAATTCAATAGCTCCCAATTTGATGGGCTGTAGTAACGGTTGCATGGCGATTCCTTAGTTATGATGAGATAACTAAGGTGCCGCATTTTGTTTTGTCTAGTCCGGCGATAAAAAATATGATCAGATATCTGCATGAACGATAATAAGCCCCACACTTGGTCAGAAGATTATAAAATTGCGTCGTATTTCGTTAACTTGCGCGGTCGCGCAGGTCTTTATGCTATTTTAAATTTTATTCAAGATGTGGGTTGGATGCACGCACGCCAAATGAAAGTGCAACTTGATCCAAATCAGGCCTGGGTTTTTACCCGTCAATCGTTAACCATGGATGCTTGGCCTAAGTGGAATGAAACTATCACTATTAAAACTTGGATTCGTCCGCCGGTATCGGATGTTTTCTTTTTTCGTGATTACGAAATTTCAATCGGTGATAAAAAAATCGGAGAATGCACAAGTACTTTTTCAGTGATTGATATGAACACACGTAAAATGGTCGCTCCTGATCAGAAAAAATTAGGCGCAGTCTACCGAGAAGATCATAACCGCTCTGAAGCCCCTGAAAAAATTCAATGGCAAGCTGAAGCGCAAGAAGTGGCTCAGTTTCAGGTACGTAACAGCGATTTAGATATGAACAATCACGTCAATAACACGAAGTACGCGCAATGGATCTTAGATGCGATTCCGTTAGATATTTTAAAAGGCGATGTGCATTTACAAAAATACGAAGTGAACTTTTTGGCTGAAACTGTATCTGGCGACCAAGTGAATCTGCAAATGTTAAAACCTGCTGAAAATACGAAGCTTACACAATTTCAAGGTGTTCGCGCCGCCGACGGAAAACCTGTTTTCACAGCCCGCTTACACACGACTTAAACTTAAAAAGCAACTTGGCCTGATAATGTCACTTGCCATTCATTTGGCATACGTAGGCGTTCGCTGGTTTCATCAAAGACACTTGTTCCATCATACAATGAACGATTAAAAATACGGGCGTATTCTAAATCAAAGAAAGTGTCTTTTCCTAAAAAAGTTTTAACTGATAAAGCCGCTTTTGAAGTTTCGTAATAAATTTGTTCTTTTTTATCTACTCGGCCCGCGCGAAAGAAAGTCTGCTGACCGTGTTCAAGCTTTGCATTTAATTGAAAAGGCCTTGAAATCATGTACCCCGCCTGAAGGTTCAGTCTCGCGGGAATTAAATAAAACACCGACATCGATAACTTTTCGCTGGGGCGTAACCAGTAAGTTACAAACGGTAAACCGATCACTCCGCCAGATGTTTTATCTTCTTCGATAAAAGTATAAGCAAAACCCGGAAGAGGAATATTGTTTAAAAATGAACGGTTATTTGAATAATTTAAAAAATAAATCCACGAACTTGTCGGTGTTTTTGAAATCTTACGAGTTAAAGTTAAATCAAAGGCGCTGACATCAGCGCTCTCAAAGGGTTTATCACTGGCAGAGCCATAGTTACCTGACAAACCCCAAGTGTTTTTGTCTGCATCTTCTTTAGCCCAAGCAAAACCATACTGCACGCTATGCAGATCATTCACCGGAACAAAATCAGAACTTGAAACTAGATTATTGAAACTTAAGTTATATGACTTAGCCGTAGCTGCATAAGTTGAATTTTCATTTTGATAAAGTGGCAGGTAGAAAAAAACTTCGTTTTGCTCAGACACATAACTTTCATCTGATTCATGAAATGCATCACCGGCTAATTTAAATGAAATGCGGCCTTTGTGTTTTCCGGGCGAGCCAAAATCCGGTGCTAACTGCGCGAAAGCTACAGTTTGAAAACTAAGAGCTGCCATGAAAAATGAAATGACAAAGCGAAAATTCAAGAAAAACTAATCCTTATTTAATCAAAGCCATAAATTGATTATGACTCCAAAACTTCAGATTTACAACACGTGAACCAGTTCCTACGTTTTCTACAAGCTGATCATCCGCGTAAATATTGACGGTATACTGCTTTAGATCAGGAACGCCTGTTAATTTATTCATATCACTTTCAACCATTCCGCCGTGGTCATCGTCGACTTCGTAGCCACCCAGGATCGAACCTTCTTTCACGCGCTCTAAGAACTGCGCTTTAGTGATTTTGGTGAAATCAATCGAGTCATGCACGTAAATACCACGAATCGGTAAATGAATCGTCAGCGCTTCTTGGCTTATCATAAAGTGTCTGGTGATCAGATCTAACTGACTGGTGCGAAGGCATTGGTTATAAAATCCGCCCATCATAATCACCGTGTTTGAACTATACATCACTGAATGTTCACCGTTTTTAGAAAAATAAGCGCGGTCTGGATTTTTATCTTCTAAATACCAAGTCTGATCATGAACGCCGTCATCACTGACTAAGTACACAACTGGCAAGCCTTTAGCTTTTGCTTCCCGAATGGTTTGATCAGCAAAAGTTTTAATTGATTTATCATCGAAGATCGTTGTCGCATGAGTCACTAACACCAGTGGCTTTGTAATCACAGGATCTTTTCCGGCCCAACGTTTTTTCTCGAATTCTTTAACCGTACCTTTAATAAGAGCCTCGCGGTATAAAGGATTTTTTAACCACGGGTTAGAGTCTTTAGAATTTAAAATGTAATTTAATAATTGATAAAGCGCATTTGAAGCATTCGAAGTTTTCTCGTAATTCGGATCTTGAAAGTTAAACTTCATAGCTTCGTCATTATACTTTTTAGCGATTTGATTTAACGCTGTCATATGCGGAGCTAAAAATTTTTGTAAATCAGGATACACAATCGTCATTGCATCAGCATCTAAACGAAGACAGTTAAACTTTGCCCACATATCTTTTGAATCTAAAGTTTGTGAATTGATTTCGAAATCTAGAACTTGTGCCTTAACAGCCGACTGGCAAATTTCTTTAAAACTATAATACTGTTCTTCTTTTGAATCATTCATCCAGAATTCGCGTTTGCCAAAACGATCGCCTTCGGCATCACGACGAATGCGGTACCAAGATTCATAGGGTTTAACGGGCGCATAGGGCTTTACCTGAACTTTTAAGCTAGATCCTGTGACTTGCACGCTAACCACCGCTTGGGCCTTAAAGGCCATGATAAGCGCGAATAATAATGGGTAAATCCAGTGTTTCATAATGAGACTTTCTCTATAAAATAGCGGTCTTAAAATATTCATTTGAAAGAATCATTCCACCTTCGACACCTATTAGAGCAACTACGTTAAGACCGGGTAAAAAATGACTGTACAAAATCCTGACAGCGACGAATAACGCTAATGCATGAAATAAGTCATGGCTTAAGCACGCCAGCTCGAATACTTTGCGTTTAAAACTTGGAACGAATGTAGCTCTAATAAAACGCGAACGAACTTTAGGAGCTACCATGTATAAAAAAATTATCATCAATCTAGCAATGGCCATGATTACACCACTAGTTATCGCAAGCCCAATGGAAGAAGCTGACGAAGCTTTAGCCTATGCCACAGCTGCTGATTCAAATTTTTATTTTGAAACTTCAAGAAATGTGAAGCTTTCGGTGTTTCACCCGGACGTCACAGGTAAAATGTCGGTAACAAGCCAAATCTCTGTACCTGAAAATTCAATCTTAGCCGTGAAACTTTCGTCGTTTTCTTACAACGCGAATGAAAACTGGGTCTGCGGAATCCGTATTGTCGACGTGATGGATGAAGACCTTCGCGAATCTGATGCCGCTGATGAACAAGATTTCTGTATTAGAACCGATGCGATCAAAAACACGAAATTATTAGAAAGTAGTAACGGTAAAAATAAAGAAGCTTTCTTAAACTACTTAAAAACAGGCCAAGTTAAAGAACTTCATGAACTTGGTTTTCAGGCATACAACCCACAAAATGCTTTACAAAACTATCAAACATTTAAAGCTAACGCATCAACTGGCGGTAGTATCATCAGCCCACTTAAAAATTGCGGTGTGGGTTGTTTAACAGTAACAAGTGAATACGGCATGCGTAAACACCCGGTCTTAAAAACTAAACGTTTACATAAAGGCATCGACTTACGTGCTAAAATCGGCACACAAGTTGTGAGCGTTTATGATGGTAAAGTTTTAGCGACTCGCACTGAAAAAAATAGAAAAACCGGTAAAATGAAAGGTTACGGCCACTACGTGATCGTGATCCACCCGCAAAAAGGTATTGAGACTTTATACGCTCACTTATCTGGTTTTAAAACTTCTGCAGGAAGACCGGTAACACAAGGCCAAACAATCGCGTTATCTGGTAATACAGGTATTGGTACTGCGCCGCACTTACACTTTGAAATTCATAAACGCAAAAACAACAGTTATGTTCCAGTAAATCCACGTACCTACGTGGCGCAAATGTTAAATGTAAGTCTTTAAGAGTCGTGGTGTTAAACAAAATAGATTGGTTTTTCATAAAATTAAGTTACGCTTAAAGGTATGAAAAACCTTATCTTAGCAACTACCCTATTTTTAGCAGCACAAACTTCAATGGCCAAAACTTCACTTATTTGCTACGAAAAAATCGCAAATACAGTTGAACGCGTACAAACAGTTAACGTCGAAGTTGGCGAACGCGTAAAACTTTTTGAAGATGGTATCAACTCAAGCTACATCACAGAAAAAAAACCTGGCTTTTTCTCGATGGAACTTTTCATGGGTAACCGCGAACAGCGTTTATACTCTGAAGGCAACATGGCTGAAAAAGGTTCGATCATCGTGGCCATCTGGACACGCGATGAATTAATCGAAATCGAATGCACTAAGTAATTAGATGAACAAGGTTCAACAAAACCTTTCAGACGGAAAACCCGCTCTGGAAGGTATTACTCTAGAAACAATGGTCACCGAATTAGTTGAAAACTACGGCTGGCAAAGATTATCTGAAAAAATCTCGATCAACAGTTTCACTGAAAATCCAAGTATCAAATCCAGTTTGAAATTCTTAAGAAAAACTCCTTGGGCACGACTCAAAGTTGAACAGCTTTACACTTGGCGCGCTAAGACCGGCTGGGATCCTCGCGATAATGCGAAGTAAATCCAACACTTAACTCTGCAATTACCCCTATCAGCAAATTTATGTTATAATGTAAGTCCGATAAAACGAGTTCAGGAGGATTTATGGATACAATACTTCTTGATACCGCAAAAGGACTGCTTTTCTTAGTAGTTGTCGGTCTTATCATGTGGATCTGCGCGCAAGCGCTCTTATTTATCTACGCAGTTCTTGGCGATAACATTGGCTATTTAGCACTTATCCCGACGGGATTGGTCTTAGCCTACTTATTTGGGCAAGCGATTTCAGCGCAAAAAGAATTTCCGAATTAAGCGTGATTTCGCTACGTCAATTCCGCCGGGCCTATTTATAAATTTCGCTCGACCAAGCACGAACACGATGCTTCTCTAACTCAAACTGAGCTTCGCTAACAACATCGTAGGCTGTTTTTAAATATAGCGCCGCAATCGCAAAGCCTACGATAACATCAGGTGCACCCGATCCTGTTAAAACAACCAAGCCTGAAGCAATAATAACACCGATGTTAGCGAAGATATCATTGCGCGAACATAACCACACTGATCGCATATTTGAATCAGCATGACGATACTTGTATAATAAAACCATACACACAGCGTTTGATAAAAAAGCTAATAACCCAATACTCGTCACTGTTAATGAAAATGGAACTGTACCCGCTATTCCACGGTACACGGCTTGGCCCATCACAAAAAAGCCAAACATCGCCATCACAAGTCCTTTGAATAGACCGGCGCGAGCTTGCCACAAAGGGCCGTGCTGAAGAGCGTACCAACTAATTCCGTAGATAGCGGCATCGCCTAATAAATCTAAAGAGTCGGCCATAAGAGCTGTGGATTTTGCGAAGTAGCCGCTTAAAAATTCAATGGCGAACATCGAATAGTTGATCCACATGACCAGACGTAGAACTTTGCCTTGTTCCATAGGGCTATAACCTACTTGAACAGGCAAAGCGAAGTCATGAAACCCGCGATAGGAGAGGCTAATTGAAAACAATCTGTATTAGCTGCTTTGCAAAAAAATAGACATCGGTTTAGAGAGTGGCTAACGTTTACTTATGAAAACATTTCTTATTATCACTTTGTTTCCATTTGCAGCTTTTGCCGAAAATTTTCTTAACTGTTCCTTCGGAATGTTCAATGTCACTATTCTTAGCACAAAGACCCAGTTAACTGAAGATCTGCACATCGGCAAAACGACGTGGGCCAACTATCAAGCCTCGCCACCGAAAGAAATTTTTAATGCTGTTTTAGAGCCGCAAGACAAAGAACTTTACCGCTTTCAATTAGAAGAAGGCTTCGGCGAAAAAAATATTCACATCATTGTTTCACAAGAAAAAGTGGCTACTAGTGCCTATTCGGCTTACGCGTTAAATCCACAGATGCCGATGATGGATAAAATGACCGGCACTTGCGAAATAAAATAAAAGCCGATAGCCGCCCCTCAGTTTGGCTATCGGCCGTATCTACCGAGTTAAACTAGTTCAATCGGTCACGATTGCGTTCATTCTCGTCGCGTAGATTATTTTTGTATTCTTCGGTTTTATCTTCAAATTTTGAGTATACTCTTTCTAGTCTTTCTTTCGCCTGTTCTTTGGTTAATCCGAACTTCTGCTGGATTAAGCCAGAAATTGACTCCATATTACCTTTAGTTTGTTCAACTTCGTCATCTGTCAGATCACCCCAGGCTTTTCTGATTTCGCCTTTGATTTCTTTCCATTTACCTGCGATTTGTGATTGGTTCATAAAATCCTCCTTGTTAAAAACTTATTGGAAAACTAACGCTGGCCACGTAACCAGATTCAGTTAACTCAATTCTGTCTTGTGCATTTACGTCCGTAAAAGGACCTAGTTTTTCTAATTCCGTCGAATCATATTTCAAGTTTTGATATTCAAGATTAATACTAAACATCGCTACGTGAAAACCAGCGCCTAAGCGCGGCCCTTTGGCCTCTTTAAACTTCAAATCAACACCGTTATCTTCTTTAGGATCTAGCACGCCATCGACGACATAACCTGCCCATAGACGAAGACCTACAATCGGCATTTGCAAACCAAGCACCACGCCATAATTTGATTCTTTAGCGTCAGCTTCAAAATTCGAATCTTGGTATTTAGGTTGCGAATATCTTAAGTCAGCAGCCAGAAAAACCGTGTCAATCACATGCCCACCAAGTCTTAAGCCAAAGCCTGTGCCTTTAACATCTCCTGATGAATCACTTAAGAATGTATTTGGATATTCAATATCCGCTTTGAAGTTTTGATAAGTGATCATCGGCTCTAGAAAAAAGCCATCTTCGGCAAAAACTTTCGGGGATAATAACGTCGCCAGCGTAAAGACAAATGCATTTAATAAAAACTTTTTCATAAATTACCACCTTGTTTATTTGTCTGTGCGTAAATTTATAAAGCAATTAATGCGCCACCATTTTTAAACAACTTTGTGCGCAACGCTGACAGATATCAGCACACTCATTCATGATGCGGTCACCATCACCGACTTTTTCGCATGAGATCGCGCAAAAATCGCTGATATCAGCACAGGCTTGGCAAAGCTTGGTGTGTAATTCAAAATCACGCGACATCCAGATCGCATTCAGCGAACAGATTTCAGCACAAGCAATCAGTGTTTTAATATGATTTGGTTCGACGTGTTGTTCGTCCATGCGTAAACAATAATTTAGCGTTGAGCTACAGACTTTAGCGCACTCATTGCAAATAATAATGCACATTTCTAGCGACTGCGCATCAATGTCGGATTGAACTTTTTGACGTAGATTTTCAGAACTTTGATTTTGAGTCATATTTTCCTCCGTTAAAAATTATTTTTTAACGGAGCAAAATTAAGACCTAACGAACGACTTTGTGTCGGTGGGTAATTAACCCGTGCGTTGGATCGTAGGGGCTAACACCGACTTCTACGGTATCACCAACCACTACTTTGATATTGAATTTTTTCATTTTACCACAAAGGCGAGCACGAATGCTCACCCCGTTGTCTAACATCACTGAGTACATACCGCCACCTGACATGTCGGTAATTTTACCAGCAACACTAACTAGATCGTCTTTAGCCACTAGTAACGTGACCCGCGGTTACCACCGCCGAAGCCACCACGGTTACCACCGCGACCGCCGCCGCCACCTTCACGTGGAGCCATTGGTTTAGCTTCAGAAACGTTCATGTTACGGCCAGATTGCTCAGTGCCGTGTAATTTTTCGATAGCTGCTAAAGCTTCTTCATCAGAAGACATTTCAACGAATGCGAAACCTTTGCTACGACCAGAATCACGGTCCATAACAATACGGGCTGTTTCAACAGTACCGTGTGCAGAAAAGATGTTTGTTAATAGTTGCTCATCCATGCTGTAAGATAGATTGCCAACGTATAATTTTTTACCCATAAATTCCTCCCAGGAATTGGTATTTGTAACTCACCAGGAAGAATAGCGGAATGCGAATTCATTTGGACGAGACAGTTTGAGCCCCACCTTGACATACTCGGCCCAAATTGCCTAAGAAATAATGAAAAATCTTGTAATAGAGAATTGATTCGATTTGAGCCGGACTAAACGGCTTGTTTACTGCGGCTGGCTTTGATTTTCTTTAGTTCGTCATAGATCTCGGTGTAGTTCTTGATCACTTTATGATAATACGGGTGGGCCGAAATGTCCTCAGCCGGAAGACGCCCAAGCCTACCGATCCCCATATTGTAAGCATTCACATAACGGCTCGATTTTGAATCTAGGGTCTTTTTTAAATACTTAAAATAAAGCGCACTCACTTTGATGTTATATTCAGGATTTTTAAGCGCCTGTGGGCCTTTCCATTTAACACCTTTTTTCTTACAGATCCATTTGGCCGTATCAGGCTTAATCTGCATTAAACCAATTTCACCCGAAGTACCGATCGCTCTTTCGTTAAACTGGCTTTCGGTTTTAATCACCGCCATTAAAAAGATCGGGTCATATTCGTACTGTTTACTTTCAGCAAATACAGCTTTTACGAATTTATCAGATCCTAATTTAGGATTCGCTTTTTCTAAGTATTGTTTAATGTATAACGCGAATTCCTTATCGCCTTGAAAGTCTTTAAAGTCGCTCGCTTTATATTTTGATTTTAATAACTCTTTGGCGTGCTTTTCGCGGATCTTTTCAGAGATCTGCATATCAGGGCTAATCGATTTGTGGTTACAACCCACGAAATAAAAGAAAAAAGAAATGGCGAAAAGTAAAGAAACTAATTTCTTCATTATTCTTGAAATAAGCCAGTCATCTAAAATGATTGATTTCATACTAGAAAAGACTTCAATAAAAAGACCAAAAAAACTGTCTTTCTAACTATCAGAAATAACAGCGTTCTTAGAATGAGAATTGTATTTTTCAGATGAGAACTAATATAGAAAAGCATTGTCTAAAAGTTATTAGACAATGTCTGAAAGTTCGCCATTCACGATGAAACAATCTCTTAGTGAAAAAAAATGTGTTATTTTTGTGAATGAAAATTGATCGTTCTCAAATGGGGCAACCTGCCCTATTTGTCTTATGTCCCATTCTTGCAAGTCTATTTTCTATGTCGCGCCAACGTTTTAGCAAAGGAGGCTTTTTTATGCATCATTCGTCGACCTATGGAAATCTGCGTAAAGAGAGAAAATTTGCTCGCCAACTTTTCTTAGGAATTAGTTTAGCGATTATTGCCGCTGTGGTTTTAATTTATATCGTGTCACAGCTTAAAGCCCTTTATCCTTATCTGCCCGGCACAACTCCGGCCACTCAAGAAGAACAACAACAAGGGCGCCCCCTAGAGCCTACACAATAATTATTCAAATTTAACCATCGGAGCTCGTATGAACAAATTGGTCTTATCGTTCTTATTGTTTTGGGCAGCAAGCTTAATGTTTGCATGCAGCAAAGAAGAAAAACCAGAACCGAAACCCAGCGACTTAGATCCGCGTGGTGTATTTCGCCCCCTTGAAAACGAGACCGATCCTGACAAAATTGATAATTGGTTTACCAAAGGGCCTTCAGAAAAGGTCGAAGGCATTGATGTTGAACGAGCTTACAAAACTTTAAATTTAAATCCTAATGCTAAATCAATTACCGTTGCCGTCATCGACGGTGGTTTTGATTTAAATCACGAAGATTTAAAAGGTCGTATGTGGGTTAACCAAAAAGAAGCGCAAGGTCTTCAAGGCGTTGACGATGATCAAAATGGTTATATTGATGATATCAACGGTTGGAATTTTTTAGGTGCTAAAGACGGCCAAGGACGAAGCTTAAATGTAAACCAAGAACGTCTTGAAAGTACGCGCGAGTTAGTGCGCTTAAAAAAATTACGAGCCACACTCATTGCCACTGGCCAAGGCTTACAAAGATTTGATCAAGCCTATTACGATAAATTAGAAAACGAAGTGACCGGCGATCGAACAGTCGCACGCATTCAAATTAAGTACATAGAAAATGCAATTGCCCGTGTGCAGGAACTTTTTAACAGCATTCAAACAAAGCTTAATATTCCGTTTGATAAACTGACTTTAGAAGCCGTACAAAGTTTTAAAGCGACTACTGATGCCGAACAAGAAGCTAAAGAAGCTTTAATCGTCGAATTTAATTCTAGCATGGCTAAATCCGTTGAGCGCATCAGACTGCGCCTGACGCAATTGCAACTATCTCTTGAAACTTCGCTGAATGAAAACTTTAACCCGCGTGCCGAAATTATTAAAGATAACCCCGATGATTTTTCAAACGGTTATTACGGTAATAACGATGTCACTGGACCAGATCCACTTCATGGAACTCACGTTGCGGGAATTATCGCAGCCATTAGAAATAACGGCGTAGGTATTAACGGAGTATCACCTTACGCTAAAATCATGGCGATTCGTGCTGTTCCAAACGGTGATGAATACGATAAAGATATTTACTTTGCGGTCAAATACGCTGTCGATAACGGCGCAAAAATTATCAATATGAGTTTTGGTAAACGCTATTCTCCGCACAAATCTAAACTTGATGAAATTTTTAAATACGCAGCCCAACGTGGTGTAATTTTAGTTCATGCTTCTGGAAACTACGCACACAACAATGACCGCCGCGATAATTATCCGAACCGTTTCACCTCTTCACCTAACTCAAATGCTGAAATTAGAAATTGGATCGAAGTCAGCGCTTCGTCACGCTATAGCACATCAGCGATTGTGGCTAATTTTTCAAACTACGGAAAAGAAAGTGTTGATATCTTTGCACCAGGTTTTGAAATTAACTCGACGGCTCCAAATAACACTTACATGGTTTTAAGTGGAACAAGTATGGCAGCTCCCGTCGTTGCGGGAATATTGTCTGTGCTTATGGCGCAAAACTTAAATCATACTCCGGAGCAGATTCGTCAAATTCTTTTACGCAATGGCCGCGATAAAAGTTCGCTTGAGGTGTTAAAACCAGGCATGGGCGAACTTGTTAAATTTGGTGAGCTATCGCGTTCCGGAGCAGTCGCAGATAATTACAAAGCTTTAGAGAAGCTTTTAAAAAACTAAGCTATTGGCAGAAGATCAGATAAAATCTGGTCTCTGCAATTTAATAAAATAGAATAGTGGCCTTCATGTTCAATAAAGTTGAGCGTGGCCTTTGGTAAATAGCTTTGCATGTCCTGCGCAAAACGTGGGTGAACCACATCATCTAATCCGCCGTGCCATAAGGTTACCGGGCAAGTCACTTCACTTAACGGAAAGCCCCAATCTTTTGCAAAAATCTTAATATCACGAAGAACACCAGCAGGCCCTTGTTTTAAAGCTAAAGTTGTAGCTTCAACCAGAACTTCTTGAATATCGGCATGCTTAAAAACTTGTTTGTCTGGCTCTGAGAAACCATCCATTTCAGTAAATAAAGCCTCTTCGATTTTATCTAGGCCTTTTTCCCAAACGCGGCTTACACCAAAGTGTAAAACGGGATCTGGAATAAACTGCTGCGCAAGCCACGTTCTTTTTTGAATGCGGTTCATGTACTTAAAGTTTTTAAAAGTTAACGGTGCAATTCCACCCAGCGAAGTGAGCTTTAACACTTGCTCTTTCATTAAATACGCCACAGCTAAGGCGTAAGGTGCACCGCCGCTCACTGAAATAATTGAAAATTTATCAATTTGTTGTTCAGCAAATAGATTTTTAATCTGCTGCGCAAATTTTAAAAAAGTAAGATCTTTTTGCGGCATCGATTTGCCATAACCAGGGCGGTCAATGGCAATAAGTCTGAAAGATTCAGAGACTGGGGATGTTGAAACAAGTTTACCATGCTCAGAACAACCCGGAAAACCATGGACGAGAAAGAATACGGGCTTATCTAGATCACCCCACTCTTGAATAAAGATTTTTTCGTCGTCATTTCCAAAATAATAACTGCGGTCACAAGGTTTCATCCTCTTATTGTAGGTCTAAATTTAACAATCCGTCCACAGTTTTAAACTAGAATAAAAGCTTCACTGCGGACGAGGTTTAAAACCAACAGGGTGTAAAATTTTAAACCATGACCCGCAGTAAAAAGTATTGAACTCTAAAAAGAACTATTGGCAATCGTCAATGTGACGGCTTGGCAATTCAGATGTACGTTGGTGAACGAAATTAAATCCACGCACTTTTGTTGAAACATCTTCAATTAAGTAAACCGCGCAAGTTTTATCCGTTTCATTCGGGTAAGTGACTTTCTTTTGTACGATTTCAAAGTCATGAAGTTCAGTTGTTGGATTATTCTGAACAACGTCTTCAACTTTAAAAGTTTCGTAAGTCGCTAAGCAAGGTGCTGATTCGCCTTCGTTTCTGTGATTTAGCAGCGTTTCGGCCGCTAGACCAGGAACTAAGATTTTTACAAAGTAAGTGTCGCCGTAACCTAAGTTACTTGAACGAATTCCTGTTGTTGATAAATCAACTGCAAGTTTTACTGTTTTTTTCAAAATAATCGTTTCGCCCGCTTGTGCTGTAAAAGCTGAAAGCAAGATGGCTGCTGATAAAAAGATTTTTTTCATGGTTTTTCTCCTTAAGTGCGCTTGTGGCGCGATTTTATATTTTGCTTAACTTTCTAATTTGAATATTAAATTCACCGACCGGATGAGCTTGGCCAGCTTCATTTTTTAATGGCACAACCACTTTTTCCTGCTCGTCATGGCTTAGATCTTGTAAAATAAGATCTTGGCCATTTAGTTCTTGGCCTGCGAAATACATCTGAGTGATTAACTCTTTGTATCCCACACGCGAAATCTTAAAGTGAATATGTGGTGGTCTCATCCAATCTGTATCTGCTGGATAAGCTCCTGGTAAAATCGTACGAAACTTGTAACGTCCCTGCTCGTCAGTCACTGATTTACCCCAATACTGAAAATTTGGATCAATTGGCGCCGTATTTGGATCTGAAGGATGATTATATTTTCCTGAAGCGCACGCTTGCCAGATCTCAACAAGCACACCTTTAACAGGTTTGCAGTTTTGATCAGTTACTTGTCCTTGAACGATGATCACTTCACCTAAGGCAAACAGCGAACTTCCTTCTAAACGAATTAAATCAGCGTCAGTAT
This sequence comes from Pseudobdellovibrio sp. HCB154, assembly GCF_046267985.1. Lineage (GTDB taxonomy): Bacteria > Bdellovibrionota > Bdellovibrionia > Bdellovibrionales > Bdellovibrionaceae > Pseudobdellovibrio. The sequence goes on from NZ_CP176530.1 coordinate 2,504,181, forward strand.
CTAATTGATCTTCGACTGGATAAAATGGACCTTCAGTTTGGCGTGGTGTTAATCCTGGTTTACACATCAACTCATTAGCTGCGGCTGTTCTGCTTAAAGCCATTAAGCCCACAGATGTAATTAGACTATTTTTAATAAGATCACGTCTTTTCATACGTATCCCCCTTAAACAGAAGAAATACGCTGTAAACCATAATAAATATAATGAAAGTTAGAATTGAGTGTGATAACTGATATTTATGATTAATCAAACCGACTTAAAATACTTTTTAGAATTATCTCAGACACTTCACTTAACGCGCGCCTCTGAACGCTTAGGCATAACACAGCCTGCCTTAAGCCACTGTGTAAAGCGCTTAGAGTCAGATTTAAACTGTCAGCTTTTCTTGCGCTCGAAAAAAGGCGTTCAACTTACCCCTGCGGGAATAAAACTTAAACAGTCAGCCAATTCGATGATCATGCAGTGGGAAAATTTAAAACAAAATATCGCTGACGACATCGAAACTCCGCAAGGAATTATCAAGCTTGGCTGTCACTCGGCCGTAGCCCAATACATTCTGCCTTCATTACTTAAAACCTTCTTAAAGAAAAACCCAGGTATTGAAGTGCAGTTAACTCACGGCTTGTCACGTCATATGACAGAACAAGTGGTTAGTTCTGTGTTAGATGTGGCATTTGCGGTTAACCCAGTCGCCCACCCCGATTTGATCATTAAAGAAATTTGCCGCGATGAAGTTTGCTTATGGAAAGCAAAAAACTGCCAAAACGACGATGTGCTGATCATCGAACCCGGACTTTTACAAACTCAAGACATTTTACAAAAACTAAACAAAAAAGGTTTCACGTTTAAACGCGTTATCGAATCGTCAAGCCTAGAAGTGATTGCCAAGCTTGTAGCCGAAGGTGTTGGTTGTGGCATCGTGCCGGAGCGCGTTCTTCAAAGTTATGAATCGCAAAGCTACGAAAAAGTTAAAGCTGCGCCGCAGTTTTCAGATAAGATCTGTTTGGTTTACAAACAGGAATTTCGTAAAATCAAACGCGGCCAAATCTTTATTGAAAGTGTTATGGCCAGCATTTAAAGGATAATTCTATGGCGCAAAAGTATATTCACGGTTTTGAAAAAAAAGAACAGGATCGTTTGATCTATCAAGCAGATTTTTTAGAACCTTATGTCTATCAGGGCGTCGATTTAGAATTTACAAAAAATCTTTTAGAAGTGGGGTGCGGCGTAGGAGCACAAACTCAGATCTTGTGCCGTCGTTTTCCCAAGCTTCAAATTGATGGTATCGATTTATCAGAAGCCCAGCTAAAAACAGCCAGCAAAGTTTTGGCTAAAGAATTTAAATCTGGCCGTGTTCACTTACAGCAGCAGGACGCGCAAAAATTACGTTTAAGTAAAACTGATTACGATGCTGCTTTTATCTGTTGGTTTCTAGAACATGTTCCAGATCCACTGTTAGTTTTAAAAAATGTGCGTAAAAATTTAAAACCAGGTGCAAAAGTTTATGTTTCTGAAGTGTTTAATCACAGTCTTTTTATGGAGCCGTACTCTCCGGCTTACTTAAAATACTGGTTTGAATTTAATGATTTTCAATGGGAAATCAAAGGCCACCCGTTTGTGGGAGCGCAATTAGGAAATTTATTAAAAGCTTCAGGGTTTAAAAATATCAATGTTGAAATCAGACCATTTCACTTTGATGCGCGTGAACCGGAAAAGCGAGCTGCTTTTATTGATTACTTCTTTGATATTTTACTAAGTGCCGAAGAAACACTGATCAAGACAAAACGTGTAACTCCGCAACTGATCAAACAAATGAAAAAAGAAGTCGAAATTGCTAAAAAAGCAAAAAACTCTGTTTTCTTTTACTCTTACGTTCGCGCGACAGCTACAGCGTAGCTGTCTATTTCACAACATCTGCTTTAATGTACTGGTATTGAATATCAGCGCAGTTATTTTCAGGAATCGCCTGAAGAACCGCTAGGTATTTACTTTTACCGCAGTCATAAGAAATCAAGTAACTAGCTACCGCTGGATCTTTATCAATCGTGATCGGCGCACTTGATAGATTAAGATTTGTAAATTTCACTTTTCCGCAGTGCTCAGTCGCTAATTTTTTTGCCCGTTTGGCAAAGCTTTCAAGACTTGTTTGCTTTTTACAGTTAACTGCTTCTTGTTCTCCTGCGAATGTTAAAGACGACGAAAAAATTCCACCGCACATTGAAAGAATAAGAATCAAATTTTTCATATTTACCTCGCTTATTTTGAGCAATTACGCTGTAGACTTTCGCCACGGTGAACCATGGCAATACACCACATCTTCGTTTATCGACTTACATGACTTGCAATTTAACCAGCTTAGGCCTGTGGAGAGGTGCTTGCAAATGCATATTGCGCTGTTCAACGTAAATTCCATCGGAGGTAAATATGTTACGAGCCGCTATTGTATTTTTTGTTTTGGCCTTAGTAGCCATTTTATTCGGGGCTACCGGCTTTGCCGGAGTTTCTATGGAAATCGGTCGTGTATTACTAGCCGTCTTTTTAATTCTTGCTGCTATTAGCTTTGTCGCAAGTCTTATCGGCGGAAGACGACAAGACTATCTTCCTTAATGTTTTGGTTCCCCACAGGGATATGATTTACCAACCTCTCTTGTGTGAGTCATATCCCTGTCATCTTTTTCTTTTAAAGGAGCTTCGTATGCTAAAGCTAACAATCCTTTCAATGTTTTTAATTTTTCTTAGTTTTTCTTCAGGCTGTGCGAACAAAGCTAAAACTGTAGAATTTCCTGCGGGTGCAAGCCCCAGTGTAGAGATGGGCCGTCTTGAAACCGATATTCAACAGGCTGAATTAGACCAAGTCGACATCACAGCACCGGATTATTTTTCGGTGGCAAAACGTAAGTTAGCCGAAGCCAGAAAGATGGAGTCTGAAGGAAAACCCGAGCATAAAATTCTTAAAACTGTCGGCGAAGGCCGTGGTAATTTAAATTATGCCATCGTTACCCAACAAGATTTCAGAGGCGAATTAAACGATATTCTTGAAGCCCGTGAAATGGCTTTAAAAGCCGGAGCTCTTGAAAACTATCCTAGTGAATTTTCGCGGGTCGACTGGGACTTAAAAGATGCTGTTAAAGGTTATAAACCCAATAAAGAGTTTTTGTCTTTCAGTACCCATCAGCAATTTAAAAATAAATATTATGATCTGCAAAAACGTGCGATTGCGGCGAACAACAAAATTGAACGCACTATCGCTGTTGAAGAATTAAATTTTGATCCGGCAGAAGCTGAAGTTTACCGGGATGGCGAAAGAATTCTTATTCGTTTAAAAGGCGAAAACTTTGCCCCTGGACAAGCTGAAATTTCAGAAGGCGCCCATCCAACATTAGATAAAGTAAAAGAAATCTTATCTTCAATGGATGCTGAACAGGTTAAAGTCGAAGGTTTTACCGATTCAACTGGAAGCGCTTCAATCAATCAAAAGCTTTCGGAACAACGTGCAGAATCCGTGGCTGATTATCTTTTAGCTCCTGAAGGTACACCACTGACAACTTCAGAAATTGAATATCAAGGTCTAGGCGCCAAAAAGCCAGTGACGACAAACTTAACTAAAGAAGGTCGTGCAGCAAATCGTCGCGTAGATATTATCATTACGCCAACAAAGGTTGAGTAAGAAGGTTTTATGCAAATCGAAATTCCACACGAAGCTGTTGTAAAATATATGGAACGTCGAAAAACAGATGTCGAAAACTGCCGTACAGCTCTGCAAAGCGGTAACCTTTCGGTCTTAGAGACCGTAGGGCACCAGCTTAAAGGGAACGGTATTACCTTCGGCTTTCCTGAGATTTCAACGATTGGTGAAGCTTTAGAAATCGCCGCGAAAGAACGCAACACTCAAGCAGCCAGCGAACAAGTTGATGCTTTAGCGAGCATCGTTGAGAAAAATGCGCTCTTGCACTAATTGTCCTTTTTCTCTGCGTGCTGGGGCTTTTTTCCGACTGTATTCAAAATAAATTTACAAAGAGCGAACAGATTCCCTCTGAGTTATGGCTTAGCGATTGCTTATATGAGCGATGTACTGAAATTCAAATTCAGAGGGGTGAAATAATGAATCAGTTTACGCATGTGGATGCGACTAAATTAGTCCTTCCACGCCATGGAAGAATTTTAATTGTCGAAGACGACAAAGACCTAGCCGAAGTATTAGCCGATAAATTCGCATTTGAAGGAGCTTACGTAGAAATCGCCAACGATCCGTACGAAGCGCTTAACCAATTAAGCGAGCATCACTTTGATTTAGTGATTATGGATTGGCAATTGCCCGATATGACCGGCGGTGAAACCTTAAAACAAGCCGATCGTAATGCGATGATCGATCCACTTGCTTCAGAACAATGGACGATGAAAAAAACACCGGTTGTGATTCTTTCAGCTCACAAAGCCAGAGAATGCAGAACCAATAAGAATAGCACATACCGTGTAGTTTCTTATGTGAGCAAGCGCCAACCGTTTGCCAATATCATGAAAAATCTGAAAGACATTTTCACAATGTCACTAGCACCAAAACTAGTCAGAGCCGTATAAAAAAATAAACCAACAAACAAAACCAAAACCACGTCAGACCATTCCCAAAAAACCAGGTCTGACGGCAGGATGCCGTCAGAAGCCACAGCAGGATGCGGCCTTCGCAAAAAAACAAAAAACCCGCACCACAAGGGCACGGGTTCAAAATCAATACTCACTCAAACAAAGAAACTACTGAGGCATCATCGTCTGTTCAGCTTTTTGCATAGCTGCAAGCTTTCGGTACAATGTTTTACGATCGATACCTAACTCTTTCGCTGTCTTTTCTTTAGATTCGTTATTTTTACGAAGCACTTTTAAAATATAAATCTGACAAAGTTCTTCTAACTTCAGTGTTCGTTCATTCATGACAATTTTTTCTAGTGTCATTTCAGTCGTTAATTTCGGAGTGGCCGCGATGGCAGGCACTGTGGTTTCAACAATTTCTTCAGAGTTAGCCTTTTCGAAATCAACAAGATCTTTAGGCTCTATCAAACCACCTGTAGCCAGAACGACCGCGCGCTCAACCGTATTCTCAAGCTCGCGCACATTACCGCGCCAAGGGTTATTAAGTAAACCTTCGGTGGCCTCACGCGAAAACCCGGTAAGAGGAATTCCGTTTAACGCTGAGTATTTCTTTAAGAAAAACTCGGCTAACGGCAAGATATCTTCTTTACGCTGGCGTAAAGGCGGAATACGAATCGGAATTACATTCAAACGAAAGTACAAGTCTTCACGAAATCTTCGCTCTTGCACCTCAATACGTAAATCTTTATGGGTGGCAGCTACGATGCGCACATCGATCCCACGTTGTTGGTTTTCACCAATACGGCGAATTTTCTTTTCTTGTAACACCCGTAATAATTTCGCCTGCAGCGGTAAACTCATATCCCCGATTTCATCCAGGAATAATGTTCCGCCCTCAGCTTCTTCAAATAAACCGACTTTTTTATCAACTGCACCGGTAAACGACCCTTTCGCATGACCAAAAAGTTCTGATTCTAATAATGTTTCAGGAATCGCTGAACAGTTAATAGTTACAAACGCTTCTTTACAGCGCGAACCCATCGAATGCACAGCTTTAGCGATCACTTCTTTACCCGTTCCTGATTCACCGGTAATTAAAACGTGCGCTTGTGATGACGCCACTTTTTTTGCCAGATCTAAAGCCTGTTTAAATCCGGCGGATTTTCCGATAATGCCATTTAGGCCCGTGCCTTCTTTATTTTGAATCACAGCTTTTAAAACTTTGTTTTCACCGCTGACTTTGCGGTAATGCATCGCCCGCTGAACTGATGTCAGTAAGTTCGGAAATGGAATTGGTTTTAAAATAAAATCGTAAGCACCCACTTCGACTGTTTGCACCGCAAGATCGACTTCATTATGACCGGTAACTAATATGACTGGAATATCGATTTCTTCTTCATGCAGTCTTTTGGTGAATTCAATTCCAGAAAGTTCGGGCATCATTAAGTCAGTAATGATCACGTCGAAATTTTCCTGGTTTTTCTTTACTGTAGCCAGAGCCTCCAGCGGAGTAGAAAAAGTTGTGACATCAAAGCCTCGAGGTTTAAAAAAAGCCTCAATCACTTCTGACATGTCTTGGTCATCTTCAACCACGGCCAAGCGGCCGGTAGAATTTATCGTTTTCATACAGCCCCCGTTGCAGCGGCTTCTTTCGCTGCGTGTTTTTCTCTTCTATTTTCAACAAATTCATTAATTAAATTAGCAAATGCCTGCTCCAGTGGAGAATGCATTTCAGTGGTCAACACGTCCGATGGACGCGTGAGATGTTCTGGATGGGATTTTTTATAACTTGCTATTGCAATCAGTAAAACACCTAACACACAAATTCCGAGACCGCCTCCGGCGACAGCAGTCATCATCCAAGACCCTTTTAAATCATAAATCGCAAGAACATTGAAAAAGGCGACCAATGCTCCCGTTAAAAGTAAAACTAATCCAGCAAAACCCAAGGCCGCTGATTTAGCCATCGACCTGATACGAGCTATGGCATAGTCGACAATAACCTCGTAAGGAATCGACAACAGCCGTTTTCCAAACAATAGTGATGCGATTGACGAAAAAAATTTAAACATAGCTCATCCCCCTCAAATTTAAAAAGGCCCTGATCTTTCAGAGCCTTTTTTTTAAAAACTTATTTTATCTACCACTGCGGCTGCTGCTGCGGCCAAAAAATAAACCGCAAATCACGCCCACACCAAGCGCGGCACCAAGCCAAGCTGTTGGATTACGACGAACGGCTGCTACAGAAGTGTCGTAAGCATCAATTGATCTTGTTTTTAAACTAGAAAAAGTATCAGCCATACGTTCAGAAATTGGAGTTTCTAAAAACTCTTCGCCGGCGCGACGAGCACGGTCTACCGCATGACTTGCTCTTTCACCGATTTTTTCAGCTTTAGAATTAAATTGATTTTTGATATCAGAAGTCGTTTCCATATTTTTCTCCTTGGCGTTTTAAAACACCTGATTATTAGTTTTTAGTGATCGATCCAATCTTTGTCTTGGTTCGGTTCTAAATTTTTGTTTTTTGTCGATTACTTTTTTGTGAAAATCATCAGAACTGCTTTCGAAGCCTGCCCCTTTTCACCAAATAATCCCGTGTCAGTATCCTGAACCGGAGCAGCCCCCGCCACTTCAGTCGTTTTCTTAACACGAGCATCTTTTGTATTTAAAAATTCTTTCAGTTTTCCTGGTCTCTCGGCCATGTTGAAACCATCAACGTTTTTAATTTTTAAATCTGTTTTTAAAAAAGCTTTTAACGATTCGATTCTTTTTTTGGCTAAAGCCACATTGGCTTTACTTTGAGATGTTTTAGCGGCTGGATATTCCTGGTCAGACCACGCAAGAACTTTGACGTGATCAAGTTCGCCTTTGCGGCGCGCCTCATCCACAGCGTTGCGAATTTCTGCACGGCTTTGATCTGTTAAAGCGTCAGATCCTGCCACAAACTCAACTTCACCTAAGCCTGCAGCTCCAAGGCTTGTGGCGGCTTGCTGTGTTTGTTCAGAGATCATAGCTAAGGCTTCAATGGCAAATAATGAAGCCACTAAAGAAATAACGACAAGACAACGCAAAATAATATTCATACAAACGCTCCCAATCCAGTGATTTGTTTGGGGTTTGCAATGACTACGCCACTAAATATTAAACGCGAAGTCGCACGTACTAATTTTTACAAAATGACTCGGGGTAAATTGCCTCGGGCTAAGTCCCAATTTGCAACTTATTTTTCTGTCGACAATTCGAATCTACAATGAATATCATAGCCTTTATTAACCCAATAATAAGAGGTTTCTGAAAGCTTTGTGAAACCAACATTCATATCACCGCACGTCGTTTCATTTTCACAAGAATAACGATAAGGCCCTTGATCATTACAGTAACCCGAGTAAACCACGCGTAAATTAACTGTGCCGTTTACCGAAGTGAATTTAATTTTTTGTGGGCAGATTGAATCATTATTGCCATCAACGCAGTTATAAATTCCATTGGTAAAAGCGTGGGTCTGTAAAGCTATAAACAAAACTAAGACAAAAATTTTCATTAACGCCCCTCAATCATAATATCTTCAAAAAAAGATCCACGCTGGTTTTTATCATCGACGATATGAATCTCTAGTACCCAAATATTTTTAAGCGGGCTTTGTTCAAATTCAAACAATTTATGTTTTGAATATACGTGATGCGGAAAATCACCTAATCTATGCCCGGCCATGCGGTGATCTAGGCGATAACCGTATTCAGCCGTTTTATTTTGCGCAAATTCAAATAACTTGATTCCGGTAGCGCCAGTTTGTTTCCAGTAAGCTTCGGTTTCACGAAAGATAGTTTCACTGGCGCGGGCTAATTTCACGTAATTAGGATTAAGTTCACCACCCGCCTTATTTAAGACGACTGTTCTTCCGAAGTCAGCTTCGTGATTTTCAATAATCGGACCGATATCGATAAACATCATATCTTGATCAGTCACTTTTAAATTTTCATCTGGCAGATCACGAAAAGTTTTAGTGGTATCTGTGCCCATACGAAACTTTGTCGGGTGCCAAAACTTCGTTATATCAAATTCTTTAAAAACATCTTTAACTAAAGCCTGCCCGTCTTTTTCGGTCATACCGATTTCAATACGGTCGATAATAATATCAGCGGCCTTTAAACAAAGCTCACGCGCGTTTAAAAACTTCTGTAAATCAAATTCAGGCCCTAATTGTTCATGATTCATAAGAACTTCCTACACAAGCGATAATCACTAACGACATCGCTCCGATCTGAGTTAAATCTAAACTTTCTTTTAAGAAAATAAATCCAACAGTTGTAGCGACTACTGGCTCAAAGCTCATTAAAATTCCAAAAGTTTTTTCTGGAATCGACTTCATCGCTTTTAATTCTAGGCTATACGGCACAGCACTTGATAAAATCGCCACGCCAAGCCCTGCTAACCAGTAGTTAGGATTAATCACTTGCTGGGTATTGATAAATAATCCTGAAGGCAGGGCTACCATCGCGGCAAAACACATCCCCAAGCTTGCAACAATTAAACTTCCATGATCGTTACGAGTCGCTTTCTTTCCGAAGATAATATATAAAGCCCAAAAGAACGCCGCCACTAATGCTAACAACATACCGATCAGATCTATCTTCATTTCACCGCTATGGAAAAATAAAATCCCAATACCTAAAGCTGCTAGAATCACCCATAAAACATCGATCCACTTACGCGAATATAAAATTGAAACGGCTAATGGCCCGGCAAATTCTAACGTGACCGCTAGTCCTAACGGGATTCTTTCTAATGAAAAATAGAAGAATAAATTCATCAACCCCAGCGATAAACCGTAGGCCGCAATCAATCCCAGTTGTTTACGATCAGTGAGAATATGTTTGAATGTTTTTTTATGTCTCATCGGATTAGCAATGATCACCAAGATGATCGCCGAGAAGAAAACACGCAATGCGGTGACTCCAGCAGGGCCCATTTCAACAAATAAACCCTTCGCAATCGAGGCTCCCGATTGAATAGAAATCATGGCTATCACTAAAAGCAAATATGAAACAATAATGTTAAGACTCCTGAAGTAAAAAAATAACGACCAAACTTTTGACTCTATTTTTATGATTACTATCTAACATTTAGTCAAAAAAGTGAACCTTTGTAAACCCTTGTATTAAGACGATAATTTACCCTTTTTAATGTGTAGTTTTTCTTAAAATGCCCGAAACTGATTTAAATATTTTGACAAGGAGTCAGAAATGACTGTTTCCAAACAAATCACCCTTATTGCGTTACTTGCAGTAGCTATCTCAAGCTGCAGCCCTAAAGGCAGCAGTGGTCCGGCACCTGCGTCTGAAGCATCTCGTGATTTCTCTAGTGCAAGTTTTGCGGTATCTACGCCGGGATCAGATATCCCGTCAGATTACGCGAACTGTACTTTTAACGGACAAACAGTCGCTCATGGATCGAGTGTCAACGCCTACCAAAACTCAACAGTCGCTTACGGTACATATTGTTCGGCCGAAAGAAGAACCTGTGATAACGGGGTACTTTCTGGAAGCTTTCAATATGCAACCTGTAGCGTAGCCGCCCCAGCTTCTTGTTTATTCAATGGTCAAACAGTGGCCCACGGTTCATCTGTTCAAGCTTATCCAAATTCAACAGTCTCTTATAATCAAACATGCCAAGCCGAAACTAGAACTTGTAGTAATGGAGTATTGTCAGGTTCAGCAGCTTACGCTTCTTGTAGCGTAAACACTGCGGCTTCTTGTTTATTCAACGGCCAAACTGTAGCTCACGGTTCAAATGTTCAGGCTTTCGCAAACTCGACAGTGGCTTACGGTCAAACGTGTTCAGTTGAAACTAGAACTTGTACTGACGGTATTTTATCAGGATCAAATGCCTACGCGTCTTGTAATGTTGAAGCGGCAGCAAGCTGTTTATTCAACGGCCAAACTGTAGCTCACGGTCAAGCTGTTACAGCTTTCCAAAACTCGACACAAGCTTACGGTACACAATGTGTGTCTGAACAACGCGTGTGTTCTAACGGTGTGATGTCAGGCAGCTACCAATACGGTTCATGTAACGTAGACGCTGCAAAATCATGTTTATTCAACGGTCAAACTGTGGCTCACGGCCAATCAGTTCAAGCTTTCCCAACATCATCTGTTGATTTCGGTTCTAACTGTATCTCTGATACAAGAACTTGTAATGACGGTGTGTTATCAGGTTCAAACCAATACGCAACTTGTTCTGTGAATAAACCAGCTAGCTGTTTATTCAACGGTCAAACAATTGCTCATAATCAAGTTGTGAACGCTTTCGCAACTTCGACTGTAGCTTTCGGTGGTACTTGTTCTTCTGAAGAAAGACTTTGTTACAATGGCGTGTTAGATGGTTCTAACCAATACGCTTCTTGTACGGTTGATGCTCCAGCAAGCTGTTTAATTAACGGTTTAACAATTGCTCACGGTCAATCAACCATCCTATTTAAAGATGCTAAAGTTCCACAAGGTGAAACATGTGTTCAAGAATCTAGAACTTGTAACAACGGTTCATTATCAGGTTCATACACAAATGGTTCTTGTGAAGTTGAAGCTCCTAAATCATGTGAGTTTAACGGTAGAACTGTAGCTGATGGCCAAACTGTAACCGCGTTCTTAACTGGTTCAGTAGCTTACGGTCAGTCTTGCCAATCTGAAACTAGAACATGTTCAAACGGAGTATTATCTGGTTCGAACACATTTGCTTCTTGTTCTGTTGAGGCGGCTCTGTCTTGTACTTTCAACGGTTCAACGATTGCCCATGGTCAAACTGTAGAAGCTTATAAGTCTTCATCAGTGGCTTACGGTCAGTCATGTTCTTCTGAAACTAGAACTTGTACAAATGGTGTTTTATCAGGCTCGAACACTTACTCTTCTTGTTCGGTAGAAGCTGCTAAGTCATGTTCTTTTAACGGCCAAACAATCTTAAGTGGCTCGTCTGTAAAAGCTTACGCTTCGTCGCAAGTTCCTTACGGTCAAACTTGTTCATCTGAAAACCGCGTTTGTACAAACGGTGTCTTATCAGGCTCGAACACTTACTCTTCTTGTGTAGTTGGTCCGAAACCTCCGGTTGTAACACCTCCGAAGTCTTGTACTTTCAATGGTAAAACTGTAGCGCACGGTTCTTCAGTTCAAGCTTACAAATCATCAAGTGTTGGTTACGGTCAATCGTGCCAAGGTGAAACTAGAACTTGTAACGACGGTATATTATCGGGTTCATATACAAGTAGTTCATGTGCGGTAGAAGGTCCTAAATCTTGTAAGATCTTATTTGGATTAATCACAATCCCACACGGTTTTACAATCTGGGCTGCAGCTCATACAACAGCTGGTGGCGGTAACCGTTGCGAAGCAGAGATTACTTTATGTAACAATGGTAAATTCGTGATTGATCCAAGCTTAACTTGCCAACACGGAAATCAACCTCCAGTAACAGTTCCACCTCCAAAACCAGGTGAAGAACAATGTGAAATCGATGTTAAATCTAACAACGGTAAACATTTAGGAGTAAACCACGACGGTAAACATGTAGACTCTGGCTTACACTTGGGTTGGTACAAAGATAAAAAACCTTGTAAACCAAAAGATCCAAAACCACCGGTGCCACCAAAACCAGATCCGCACCATCCGTGTGAGCACAAAGACAAACACAGAAATAACAAAGAAAAAGACGATTGCGATAAAAAAAAGAAAAAAAATAAAAAATAAAGAAAAGGGAGCGCAAAGCTCCCTTTCTTATTCGGTAATATTTAAAACTGGTCCGAATACAAGCTGCGCACGCAGCATTCCCCGTCGAAAAGTAATGGGTTTATCAATGACCATAGTTTCTTTTAAAAAATTTAAATCCTTAACCCAGAAAGTTTGCTTTTCAGCTGGGCGTTTTGATGCATTTCCTGAATGCAGTTTTAAATCAATTTGAAAGCCGTCTTCTTTAGCGGTCATTGTGATATCGCCGGTAAAGATTTGCCCTTCTTCAGTTACTGTCACCGTATTCTGGGCTACGCCGTCTTTAAATACGGCCGAGGTATTCGCCGTTTCTAAATCTTTTGCCACCGGACTACGGCAAACTTTTTCTGTCTGGTAACAAGTTGAAATCATCAGGTAACGAGAAAATGCCACCGTTGGCGGAACTTCCACACGCTTTACTTTTTCTAGCAAACCGCAACCACTTGTAAAAAGCCAAACGATAAGAAAAATCTTTTTCATAAAAAAAGGCTATGATTTGCACTTCACTATTGTCAATCGTCTCAATGCAAGACGACGAAGATTTTTACAGCTGTAAGGCCGTGTTGCCCCTTTTTTCCGATAGAAAACACTCTCTGCAATATAAAAGCTTGGAGCGCGTATGATTATTGAAACTCTTAACTGGTATGCGAGTTCAAATTCAACTTCGTTTATTAGCGACCTTCTTCTTTTTACTGACAAGTCTTGTAGGCTTAAGCTCATTTGCTGCTTCAAAAAATGTCTGCACCATTACCCTAAACTCTGACGAAGAAATGATTTTATTTAAAAAACATCTGAATCCCGCTGACTGGAATTTTATTGAACTAACTCATAACGCTTTAAATGAACACGATAACCAATGGTTAAAAAAATCATGTGAAAAACAAATTAAATGCGACGTGCTTGTCGTTTCAGGTCACTTTGGTGGAACCTTTTTCGGTAAGTCACCATTTCGTCTTTCGACTGAAGACTTAGAGGCCGCTTCGTGCGACAGCCAATGCAGTGGTATTATTCACGAACCCAAAGAGGTATTTTTATTTGGCTGCAACACCTTAGCTTCAAAAGATAAAGACCGCAGAACACCTGAAGAATACATGCGTGTGCTGATTGAAGATGGCTTTTCTCAGGCGCAAGCCAGTCAAATCGTGTCGTTTCGCTACAGCGGCTTTGGCGATTCTTTTAAAACTAAGATGTCACAAATCTTTGCCAAAACACCCCGTATTTATGGTTTTAACTCGATTGGCCCCTCTGGAAAAACCGTTGAACCTTATTTAAACCGCTACTTAGAAAACTCTAAAGCTGAGTACAACCAATTTGATCAATACGTCCAAAAGCAGTCGACAAAGAAAAACACTAAATTTTTAGAAGCGTTAAAAAAGACCAGCGTTGACCAGGCCTTCGGAAGCTTACTTAATATGAAAAATGTTGAAGAAAAACCGTACTGTTATATCCGTAGCCCCAAAGTCGCTCATGTCGAAAAAATTAAGTACATCGAAAAACTTTTAAGTTCAGGTGACGGTATTAAAATTTTATCACATATTCAAAATTATATTCACACCCTTAAAGCCGACCCTATTCAGTTCACTGAAAAAGAGAAGCAGGCTTTAGAAAATATCGGTCGCAACGAGAAAATCAAAACGAATCTAATGAATCTATTAAATTTAGATGGTGTGATTTATATTCCGCTTAAGGCCAACGTAGTTAATGCTCTTCGTGATCTTGAAGTTTTAACACAAAATGATGCACTTTCGGCAATGAACCGTATCTTACAATTGAACAAACCTTTTACCGAAGAAAAACAGAACTATCTTTGTTCTTCAAGAATGCAAGTGAATCTAACCGCTGACATGATTCCAGAAGAGCGCTTTCGCGAGGCTGCGTTTGTGATTGTGTTAACGTGCTTAGTGCCAGCAGATCAACGCATTACCGAAAAACTATTGCCAAACTTAGCTCCAGAGCAAACTGATCTTTTCTTAAAAGCTAACAGTGTCTATGCTCTTCACCGCCTGCAAACCAAAGATGAAAGTCATCATTTAGCTATTGCTAAAATTTTAGAAACGCCGGATTTACCGCTGTATATGAAATTTGCTGTAAGCTATACCCTAAGCCAATTTAAATCAAAAAATCCAGAGGTTCGCCGCCTTATTACTCAAGCTCTGCAAAAGGGCGATAGCAATGCGGCTGTAATGAACCATTACAGCCAAGCCTTAGCTAACTAATTTTGAACCGGATTAATTGTTTGTGGTGGAATCGTCTTTTTACGCATACGCATATTAAGAAGCTCAACCACAAATGAAAACGCCATCGCAAAGTAGATGTAACCTTTAGCGATATGGCCGCCCATACCTTCAACTGTTAACATCACACCAATTAGAAGTAAGAATGATAAAGCTAAAATCTTAATTGTCGGATGACGGTTCACAAAGCTACTGATTGAACTTGCAGAAACAAGCATGATGACCATTGAAATTAACATCGCAATAACCATGATCATGATTTGATCTGCCATCCCTACAGCGGTAATCACTGAATCTAGCGAGAACACGATATCTAACATTAAGATCTGAAATAAAATTGAAGTGGCATTGGCGTAAACTTTTTTAAGATTGCCGCTACCTTCAGTTGACGGGCCAGCATCATCACCCTCAACTTTGTGGTGAATTTCATAAGTGGCTTTAGCCATTAAGAATAAGCCCCCGCCTAACATAATAAGGTCGCGGCCCGAGAAAGCTTTATCCATCACAGAAAATAAAGGGTCTTTTAATCCCATGATCCAACTTAACGAGAATAATAATCCAATGCGGATCACAAAAGCTAACATCAAACCAATGTTTCTAAGCTTGGCTTGTTTTTCTGGCGCCACTTTAGCGACTAAGATCGCAATAAAAATAATATTGTCGATTCCTAATACAGTTTCCATAGCTGTTAAGGTAAAAAGAGCGATCAAAGCTTCAGAAGTAAAAAGCTGTTCCATGTATTTCCTTTTTTATTTTATTTAAATGATTGGCAAAGACTTAAAAAACTTTGTTGTGCGAAAGCTAGATTTTTTTTCCAGTCTTTCAACGTATTTACGTCCGATGAGTCGGTCACGTATTTAATACTATGAAATGGAATATTTAATTTCTCGCACACTTGGGCGTACGCTAAAGCTTCCATGTCCATGATTTGATATAAATTGTTTGGTGATTTTTCAACTTCAACAAAGTCGGCTGTTCCACACGTGACTTTGGGTAATTCAGTGAATGTCTCAATTTTTTTACGACTGCGTATAAACGAAACCACACTGCCACGCTGGATGATACCATCTACTTCAACCAAAGTTCCAGGTTCCAACGAAAAGCTTCCCGCGGTACCTAAGTTAATAATGCGATGGGGTTTTAGAGTCATTCCAAGCTCAGTCAGTTTAGCTGCTGCATTGACCATTCCCAGCCCACTGTAATGGACATGAAAGCCATGCTGCTCAAGCACTCCGCCTGATTCTTCTCTAAGTGCCATAACGATAAGCACATTCTCATTGGGAAATTTGCTAAATTGATTCATCAAAGTTGCCACTGATCACTATTATCGCTATGAAATGTGGGTATGACAAGCCCGAATGAATTGCTTAGGCGCTACGAAAAAGAATGTTTACACATTTTAGAAATCTGTAAACGATTACACAGCCGAAACATGCTCTCAGCTGCTGACGGAAATATCAGTTTACGAGTCGAGCCCAACCTCATTTTATTTACGCCATCCGGCATAGCCAAAGCTTTTATGAAGCCCTCTGATATGGCGGCGGTGACTTTATCGAACGAAATCGTCTTTGGTAACCCTTCTTCTGAGCGTTTAATGCACTTAGAAGTGTTTCGCCAATGCCCAGAAGCTAAAACTGTGGTTCATGCCCACCCGACAACGGCAATTGCCTGGTCGATCGCTAAACCGCATCTTAAAAAATTACCGTCAGATTGTCTGTCTGAAGTGATCTTAGCGACTGGTGATATTCCGTTTGTTGATTATGCCCGCCCTGGTACTCAAAGCATGGGTGATGTTTTAAAACCTTATTTACCTCAGCACCGGGCGATGATTTTAAAACGTCACGGCGCTTTAACCTGGGGCCTTGACCTCGAAGAAGCTTACCGCGGTATGGAGCGTATCGAAAATTCGGCACAGATCTTAGCGCAAGCTCAAGCTCTAGGTGGATTAAATCCATTACCGCCTGAAGAAGTTTCGTACCTTTACGAATTAAGAAAGAAAATCGGAGATATTTTATTATGATTTCTTGTAACAGCTTAGCGCTTCGATTTTCAGAAAGCAGCTCAGAAAATAAATTTGAAGTCTTAGACCAAACACTTTTACCCCATGAAGAAAAATGGTTAGTGATTGAATCGACTGAGCAAATGATCGAGGCGATCAAAATGCTTCGCGTGCGTGGCGCCCCGTTAATCGGTGTAGCTGCGGCTTTACAAGTGGCGCAAGCAGCTCTTCAAGGTTTTACTAAAACTGAGTTATTAAAAAAAGCCCAAGCTCTTTATGAAGCCCGCCCAACAGCTGTGAATTTAATGAACTGTATTGATCGCATGAAAGCTGTGATCGAAACTGGTGCCGATAAAAATAAAATTTTACAAACAGCGGTTGATATCTTTAACGAAGATGTTCAATTATGCGATCGTATCGCGACATTTGGCGCAGAACTGATTCAAGATGGCGATCAAATTCTGACTCACTGTAATACCGGTGGCCTTGCGACCGTAGGCGTTGGAACAGCTTTAGGTGTTATTTTAAAAGCGCACCAACAAGGTAAAAAAATTCACGTGTGGGTTGATGAAACTAGGCCCTTACTTCAAGGCGGAAGATTAACAACTTGGGAATTACAAAAGCATAAAATCCCTTACACCTTAATCACTGACAATATGGCCGCTCACTTAATGAGTGAAGGTAAAATCAGTAAAGCCATTGTGGGCTCTGATCGCATCGCGCAGAATGGCGATTTCGCTAACAAAATCGGAACTTACTCAGTGGCTGTAAATTGCAAATTTCATAATATTCCATTTTATGTAGCAGCTCCTTTTACAACAGTTGATTTTAACTGTGTCTCTGGAAAACATATTCCGATTGAACAGCGTGCGGCTTCTGAAGTGATCAGCACGTGGGCCCCGAAAGACAGCCCCGTGTACAACCCGTCATTTGACGTAACTCCGGCAACACTAACAACAGGCTGGATTATGGACACTGGCGTATTTAACCATAAAAATATCGAACAAGGCGTTTTTAGAAAGTAGGATGTATGATCGCAATTATCGGCGGATCAGGTTTTGAAAAATTTGACGAATTCACAACGGTAGAAAAAATTAATATTGAAACACCGTTTGGTCCTCACTCATCAGGATTAAAAAAAGTAAAAGTTGATGGCACAGAATTTTTATTCTTATCCCGCCATGGTGAACACCATGAATTACTTCCTTCAGAAATTAACTACCGTGCAAATATCTACGCGTTTAAAAAATTAGGCGCTTCAGCGATCGTTTCATTCAGCGCCGTAGGATCATTACAACAAGAATACGCACCCGGTGATATGGTTGTGCCATTTCAATATATCGACCGCACTAAAGCGCGTATTCCTACGTTCTTAGGCGGCGGCTTAATAGGTCACGTGTCTTTAGCAAAACCTATCTGTGAAGTGATGGCGAATCGTTTACAAGAACTTGTAAAGCCGATGGCGCACAAAACTTTCTTTGGGCCAACTTATGTTTGTATCGAAGGCCCTTACTTTTCAACGAAAGCTGAATCACACACGTACCGCCAAATGGGTGCAGGCATTATTGGTATGTCTAACTTTCCTGAGTACGCTTTAGCGCGCGAAGCAGGGCTTCCGTACTTACCATGCTGCTTTGTCACCGATTACGACTGCTGGGATGACTCAATCCCTCACGTAACCGTTGAAGAAGTGATTAAGGTTATGAAGAACAATAACGCTAAAGCGTTCAATGTTTTAAAAGCGGTGTTAAAAGCCGGCGATATGGCCCAAGGCAGTTACGCGTATGAGGGTGGTCTTAAAACAGGTTTATTTATGCCTAAAGACGCTATCCCTAAAGATAAACTTCCTTGGGTGAATGTTTTATTACAGTAAACTTTTAACAGCGTAATGGTTAACAAGATCTTCAACGATATTGTTAATACGAGATTTGTGACTTTTTTGTAATTGCGTAAACTCTAACCCCAGCACAGTCGTGCCGTTAGGTTTACGCATAATAAAGCGCACGATCGCATCACAAACTACATCTGCGCGCTTAAAGATCTGATACTGAATACGAATCTGATCGCCTTTATTAATACTTAAACTTAATTTAGGAACTTCAAAACGGCAGCCACCGTAAGAGATATCTGTCACTCTGGCTAAATTTTTAATTTTAAGTTCAATCGACCAAACTGCCGCTGTTTGATTCCACTTTTCAGGAATATTATAACGTGGCTCTTTACGACGGCGAAGCTGAACGATTTTAGAACTTTGATCAAAACAGATTTGGTCATCAACAACTTCTAAAGAAGTTTTGATAAAGTACACTTCTGTACCAATAAAAAACTTAATTGAAGTTTGTCCTTGAAATAGCGCAAGCTTGTCTAACTGTGGTGTTTCTAAAAATATTTTTTTATCAGCGAAAAATTGAATTTTTGCTGAAACAGGATTTGGATCAGCTTCGTTTTTTAAAATCAAATCAGAGTTCAACGTGAAACAATTATGCAAAGCCAGGAAAGCATCTTTCTCTTCCAGCTCGACTAAAAATTCACCTGCGTTGCCTGTATTTGCTGCCGACATGATCCTTCTATTAGATCAAGTCTTCGTACTTTTAACAACGTGCCGAATCAGACCTAGCCCTAGGTTGATAGACTATCGATGGTGACCAAGACCTTATGAAGATAATCATCTAACCAACGAATACCGTATTTCTTGCTCTTATGTTTCGAAATGTAACCCATGTGACCGCCATGATCGATAAACGTTCTATGAGTGATGTCATTCCAGTTAGCCGTCGTATAATCTTCAAAAGCAATAAACGGATCATCTTTGCTTGTTAAAACAAACGTAGGAACAGAAATTTGATTTAAATACTTATGCGTACTGCATTGCTCGTAATAGTCAAAACTATCAATAAACCCAGATTTTTTTGACGTAAACACATCATCAATCAAACGCGAGTTAGCAACCAGTGGTAAATAAACGCGTGGATCAGCCTTAGCGATTAGTTTTTTTAAATTGTGATAAAAACGAATATCATACAGACGGGAAAATCCTTTAATCAGGTGACTGCTCGCTTTTAAAAGATCAATCGGTGCGTTAACCACAACACAGTAATCAGGTAAATGTTGGCCATAACGACGCGTGATTAAATTTAATAAAATACTTCCGCTCATTGAAAACCCAATGAAAATTTGCTTTTTCTTCGGAAACATTTCGCGAAGTTTAAAACTCACTTCAGAAGCATCTTCACCACGGCCTGAATGATATGGTTTTTTCGCCATGCCTTCTGCTAATCCCGCCCCGCGATGATCAACCATACACACTGAATAACCTAAATCAAAAGCCACTTGCGCTGAACGCTGAATATAATCTGACGTATGATCACCAGCTAAACCGTGAAATAATGTAACGATGGCCTGCTTTCTATTCGCCGATTTATTTTCATAAATCTTAAGACTCATTTGATCGCCGTCCGGCAAAGTTAAAAACATTTGCCGACCTTGCTCATTAAAATTTTTCGATTTTAAAACGTGACCAAGAATGGTCTGAGAATGTGCCGTTTCTACCTTAAGAACCGGCACAAAAGGAAGTAAATCGAGTTTAAGCTGAGAAAAAGGTACTGACAGTTTTACCAAATTTGGATTCTGTCTTTCTCGCTCATGAATAACTTGTTCTTTGGTTGACATGCAAACGCCTCCGCAAAGCCAGGTTGGTGCTTCACCTGTTCGTTGATACGAGCATAACCTAAACTATGTGGGTCAGTTTTTAAAAGCATTTCTTTCATTTTATCACGAGCTACACCGCACCATAAACGGCCGTAGGCAATAAAGAATTTCTTTTTATCTTCTAAAGTACCTTTGCCCTCTGGAAAAGCGGCTTTATAAGCAAATGTAAGCCCCACAAGGTCAGCTGTATTTTCGCCTAATGTTAATTCGCCGTTATGACCAATTTTGTTGAATTGCTCAACCATGCGTTGTCCGCGCTCTTTGAAGTTTTTCACGTCATCTTCAGACATCCACTGTTTAAGGCGGCCGTTATCGTCAAACTTAGAACCTTCATCATCGATCGCGTGACCTAACTCATGGGCTACCACCGCGCCAACTGCACCCAGATTTTCAATCACATCACCTTCTGGAACAAAAAATGGATATTGCAAAATACCAATTGGCATAACGAATTTATTTTTATCGGCTGAGTAATACGCATTAACAGTTAAAGGCCCCATACCCCAAGCTTCTTGGTTTACGCCTTCTTTAAATTTTTTCAAATTACGTTTGTGACCTTGCAACGTTAAAATTTTACCATTGTAGTAAGGTTTTTCAGCCGAGTATTTTTGAATCGGTTTAAAATCCCACTCTTTATCAGTGTATGGCTGGATCAATTGAAGTTTAGCGTGTTCGATTTTTGCAATCGCGCCTTTTTTACCTTCAGCTGATAACCATTTATTAGCTTTAAGACCTGCAATAATAGATTTACGCACGTCTTCAGCTACAGTTTTCATTTTCGCTGACGGAAATTTAGGGAATAAACGCGGAAGCATTTCTAAATCTAATTCGCGGTTAAACGCACCCATTACAGATGTCGTACAACGCTCTTGACGGTCTGGACGACTTGGAGGGCCACCTAAGAATTTATGGCTGAACTCCAGACGCTTTTTATAAAGCTCTGGGTACGCATCATCCATGTAACCACGAGCGGATCTGAAGAAATAAATATCTTTTAAAACTTGTAAGTTTTCATTCTTAAGCTCTTTTTGAACGAACTCAAAACTTTCTGGAATAAAATCACGCACTAAAGTTTTTTTCGGGATATTTTTTTTGATAAAATCATCTAAACCGATCGCCGAAGTGCGTTTTAAGAAATCTTCGCGTGTCACGTAGCGAGGCTCTGTCCAGCGTTTTCTAAATTCAGCCGGCATTGGGTAAGTTGTTTTGAAACGAGTTTCAAAATCAATCATCGCCTGTGCACGCTTTTTAAATTCGTCTTTGTTACCTTCTGGGTAAACTGTCGTGAAAAAATCCACGATCAGCTCACGATAAGCTGCCATTAATTCTTTGTTATCGTAGTAGCTATGCTCTGGTAAGAACATGAAGCCCACATCAAACATTAAATCGTAGATTTTAGGATTGTCGATATTTGGTCCCAGATCGTAGCCAATGAAAGTCCACTTTTCGTTCAACATATTTTCTTTAGCTAATTTAAGGTAATCATCAATTGATTTAATTTTATCTAAATCCGTACGAAGTTCTGCCACTAAAGCTTTTTCTTCAGCTTTAGAGCCTTCTTCATTCATACAAGCTTTGTAATAGTCTTTCATTTGTAACGAACGTGCGCTTAATTTTTTCTCGCCATCGATACTTTTAAAGAAAGCTTTTTTCTTTTCTAATAAGCGTTCGTCAGAATCTTCAAAGGCAAAAAAGTGGGCACTGCGGTCATCACGAAGCTTAAAAGATGCCTCTACATTGCTGCACACGTACTTATGAAAATCATCACAAGGTTCTGCTTTGTCATTGAGCGGATATTCGCGTTTATCAGGAATGTCAGATGATGGTTCTGACGCCTTTGTTTGCGCGGCGTAAGTGAAAGGAATGATGGTTAAAGCCGATAAAACAACACCAATCCCAATAGTCGAAGATTTAATCTTCATGAAACCCTCCGTGGTCCAGTTGAAAGATATCATTTTGTCAGGATTTACCTCTTGCGTGAAGCTTTTTTTCCACATCGTGACATCAGTCCAATTCTTAAGGCATAATACTACTTATCGTTTTCACTCTAGCAGGAGGCTATCATGTCAGTTCCTTTTATCGATTTAAAATCTCAGTACAACGCATTGAAATCTAATATTGATGCTCGCATTCAAAAAGTTTTGGATAGCGGCGCCTACATCAATGGTCCAGAAGTAGCTGAGTTAGAACAAAAATTAGCGGCCCACACTGGATCAAAGTATTGTTTAGCTGTAGCCAGCGGAACAGACGCTTTAGTAATTCCATTAATGGCCTTAGGCATCGGCCAAGGTGACGAAGTGATTACCACTGCGTTTTCATTTATCGCGACAGCTGAAACAATCGTATTAGCTGGCGCAACTCCTGTTTATGTTGATATCGATCCTAAAACTTTCAACATCGACCCTAAAAAAATTGAAGCTGCGATTACTCCAAAAACTAAAGCGATCATGCCGGTTTCTTTATACGGCCAAGTTGCTGATATGGAAGAAATCAACGCGATTGCAAAAAAGCATAACTTGTTTGTTATCGAAGATACGGCGCAATCTTACGGCGCAAAATACAAAGATAAAAAATCTGGCGCTTTAACAACAGCGGCTGGTACTTCGTTCTACCCTGCTAAACCACTTGGTTGCTACGGTGACGGTGGCGCGATTTTCACAAACGATGAAAATTTAAATAAAATCATGAAAGAAATCCGCGAGCACGGTTCTGAAAAACGTTACTACCACACTCGTCTTGGTGTAAATGGTCGTTTAGATACAATCCAATGCGCGATCTTATTAGCAAAACTTGAAAGATACGACTGGGAAGTTGAAGCCCGCAACAAAATCGCTACAAACTTCTCAACTTCATTTGCTGGTTTAGAAAAAGTAGATCCAATGTTTTCTACTCCATTAGTAAAACAAGGTAACCAATCAGTTTGGGCCCAGTACACAGTGACTGTAACTAACCGTGATGCTTTCCAAAAGAAATGCCAAGAGTTAGGTGTTCCAACAACTGTTCACTACCCGATGACAATGCCTGATCAACCTTGGTACGCAAAAAACACTCCACAACGTCACGATATCACTCATGCACGTTGGGCAGCTCAACACGTAATTTCATTACCAATGTTCCCGGACATGACTGCTGAACAACAAGCAAAAGTCATCGCTGCTGTCAAAACTGCGGTTGAATTTTCGGTTAAGGCGTAAACTACGCCGAAGGATTTTTATGATTAATCTTGTTAATGAATTTAAACCGTTAGCAAAAACGGTAACTTTAGAATCAAAATACGGAAACATCACTTGGGGTGATGGTAAAAGTTTCGTGTTATTTGCAGGTCCCGATATTATCGAAGACGAAGGCATGGTGATTGAAACCGCTAAAGAAATTAAGCGTGTAACAACGGCTTTAGGCATTCCTTGGATTTTAAAATGTTCTTTTGATAAAGCTAACCGCCAAAGCTTAAAAAGTTTTCGCGGTCCAGGTATGAAAGAAGCATTAGCCTCTTTAGAAAAAATTAAAGTGTCTGTAGGTTGTAACTTTATCACCGACGTTCATGAAACAATTCAGGTTGAAGAAACAGCTCAGTACGCTGAAGTTATTCAAATTCCAGCGTTCCTCTCTCGTCAAACTGACTTAATGGTTGCCGCTGCTAAAACAGGCCGCGTGCTTCACGTTAAAAAAGGTCAATTTTTAGCTCCTTGGGATATGAAAGCTATTGCGCAGAAGGCCGTACAAACTGGTAATGACAAAATCCTACTTTGCGATCGCGGAACGACTTTTGGGTACAATCGCTTAATCAATGACATGACAGGTTTAGTAGAAATGCGTCGTTTAGGCTTTCCAGTTATCATGGATTGCACACACTCAACGCAATTACCGGGCGCAACTGGTGAATCTAGTGGCGGACGTGGTGATATGGTGTGGCCATTAGGTCGCGCAGCGGTTGCTGTGGGTGTAGATGGTATCTTTTTAGAGACTCATCCTGATCCAGAAAAAGCACTGTGCGATGGACCAACTTCATTGCCGCTTCATAACTTAGAAGCTGTGCTTAAAAACCTTAAGAATATTTTTGATACTCACTCAAAATAATGGCAACGTAGGGGGATGCGAATCTCCTCTACGGCTCTGAAGAGATATCTTCGTCCGGTCATTGCTTTTATTTTGTTACTTCTCGTTTTAAAAATGGGGTTTATTGATATCAATCAATTAAGCCTCAGTTTTAAAAATCCAGCTATTCTTGCCGCGGGCCTTGTCTTTTTCACGTTACACACTTTAACGTTTGCGCTTCGCTGGAATATCTTAGTTAATTTAGAAATTAAATACCCGTTTAAATCAGCCGCCAAAGAAACTTTAATCGGAAACTTTTTTAATTTCTTTATTCCCAGCGGCGTCGGCGGAGACATCGTTAAGGCGTTATCCATTTCAGAATCCTACAAAGTGCCAAAAAAAATAAGTTTTTCATTAGTTACGATTGACCGCGTTCTCGGCTTATTCTGTTTAATTTTATTTTCGACATCGTTTTTATTGGTCGAATATTTCTTTGGCATGACTGAAGCTTTAACTAAACTTCTTCATATCAGCTTACTTATGCTCTGCTTAGCTTGCCTGGGCCTTTTATTTTTATATCATTCAAAAAAAATTATTCCACGCCTGCGTAGCAAATTTAAATTCTTCTTATTTCAAAAACTTTTTTCATTCGCTGAACAAGTACAAGTTAACATCACTAAAGCCATGCAAAGTAAGTTTATGCTTCGTTTTATCGGTGTAAGTTTTTTAATGCAGTGTATGTCGATTGGTTTTCTGTACGTAGTGACCTTAACACTTACGCAAGAACCCGTTTCGGTTTTTGTTTTCTTACCACTAGCTTGTTTTGCTTTTATGGCTTCAGCGATTCCGTTAACTCCTGCAGGTATCGGCGTTGGCCAAGCGGCTTTTTATTTTATTTTCTCGTTAATTAATATTCCTACTGCAACAGCTATTACGACTGGCGTAAGCTTAATGCAGTTTTTTATGTTAATTACGGCATTACCGGGCGGTTACTTTTTTGCAACATCAAAGAAAAGTGCCAAACACAAAGTTCCAGAAAACTTGAATCAACTTTAAAAACAAAAGAAAGGTAAAACTATGACCATACTTTTAAAACAACTTCTGAATCTGATCAAAATGCTGCATTCAGAAAATGGTACGACCCAAATCGCATGGGGTTTAACTTTAGGCGTATTCTTAGGCTTTTCGCCGTTCTTCTCGCTCCAAACGTTTTTAATCTTAACGATTCTTTTCTTTTTCCGCGTTCAATTCGGAGCTGCGTTTTTATCAGCGTTTGTTTTTAAATTCGTAGCTTTCTTAATTGACCCGTTAGCCAACTCCTTAGGCCAATGGGCTCTAGAAGAACAATCCTTTCGCCCGTTGTGGACACAGCTTTACAACATTCCGTTAGTTCCTTACACACGCTTTAATAACTCAATCGTGATGGGAAGCTTTCTTGTCGCTTTAATCTTAAGCCCGGTTTTCTATTTCGCATTTGTGATTGCAGTTAAAAAATACCGCACAACTGTGGTGGCCCGCTTTGAACAATCAAAAGCGTACAAAGCTCTTAAAGCCAGTAAGTTTTATCTTTGGTACACAAAATACAACGATCTTTACGGTAACTAATTAAAGGCGAGCAAGGATCATTTATGACAGACACAACTCAAACACCAAATTCGCAAAAACCAAAAGTATACAAAGAAGGCGGCCTTATCCGTTGGAGCGCGGTGATTCCATTTTTTATCATTGTTGTTCTTTGTGCCGTTTACTTTAAACTTTTCTTTGATTCACACATGAAAGCCGCTCTTGAATGGGGTGGATACAAAGCTTTAGGCACAGAAGTAAACATCGCCAATTTTGAAAGTTCATTTGTTAAAGGAAATGTAGCTGTCTCTGGTTTACAAATCACAAGCGCTGAACAACCTGACTTTAACAGCATCGAATTAGGTTCAATCCGTTTTGATGTGAACTGGGATGCTTTACTTCGTTTAAAATTCGTCGTTGAAGAAATGGCTGTTGAAAATGTGCAGTTCATGTCTAAACGTAAATACCGTGGTAAAGTGGCACCTCCACCGCCGCCATCAAACGAACCCAGCTTAGTTTCGCAAGTAAAAGATAAAGCCATTGGTAAAGTTGACGAACAAGGTAAAGGCAACCTTTTAGGTGATTTATCAGCGTTCTTACAAACTGGTGATTACAAAGCTCAATTAGCCAATATCGAGTCGCAATTAAAATCAAAACAAATGGCGAACGATCTAAAAGCTAAATGGGAAACAAAACAAAAAGACTGGGATGCAAAACTTAAAACGCTTCCGACTGATGCTGACTTTAAAGCTTACAAAACTAAATTTGAAGCTATCAAAGTTAAAGATTTTAAAACTCCGCAAGAGTTAGATGCCTCTGTTAAACAGTTCAACGCTTTAAAAGCTGAAGTTGAAGGAAAACTTAAATTAGTAAATGATACAAAAAACGAATTTAACGCTGATCTTACACAAATCAAAAAAGACTATGCGTCTTTAGATGAACAGATCAAAGCGGATGTGGCTTCAATTAAAGACCACATGAAAATTCCTAAATTAGATTCAAAACAAATCGCTAAGTCTATTTTCATGGATTACTTAAATCCGTACATAGCCAAGCTTGATAAAATCAACAAGTTAGCTGAGAAGTACTTACCACCTAAATATTCAAAAATGGTGAATGAGAATCTAGATTCTAAAAAACTATTAGCTGGCGGTAAAAAGACAAAAGAAGTGTCTAAAAAAGAAGACGACACGATCCAACCCCACCCACGTGCTGAAGGTGTGACTTACGAATTTCCGGTTAAAAATGGTTACCCACTGTTTTGGATTCAAACTGTTAAAGTAAGCTCTAAATCAAACGCCCAAGCTGATTACGGCGATATTTCTGGAGTGATTAAAGATATCGTTTCGAACCAGCGCCAAATCGGAAAACAAACTGAAATGCACTTAGCCGGTGATTTTAAATCAAAAAACATTCACGGCATGAAAGTTGATGCATTCTTAAATAACTTAAAAGAAGAACCAGCCGCCGGAATGGACTTCGCAGTAGCTAGCTACCCACTTCAAGCCATTTCATTAATGAAGAACAACGATGGCACAATTGCCATGCCGAGCGCTTCAATTAATATCGCGGCAAAAGCTGCAACTGAAGGTTTTAAATCGTACAATATCGGTTTAGTAAATACGTTTAATAATGTTCAATTCGAGCTATCAGCGAAAGAAAAAGTAGTAGAAGAAATTCTTAAAAATGCTTTTGCCCAATTAACAACATTTGATCTAAAAGCTGAAGCTAAAGGTTCTTTATCAAGCTTAGACGTTGATGTTTCATCTTCATTAGGCGACAAGTTACAAGACGCTTTAAGTGCCAGCGTAAAGCAAAAAATCGAAGAGCTAAATAAAGAGATCAAAGTTAAGATCGATAACGAAATCGGTAAAGTTAAAGGCGAAATCGAAAAACAAATTTCAACATTAACAAAAGGTTACGTCGGTAACGCCAACGAAGCCCAAGCTAAGTTAGACGCGCAAAAAAATATTGCTGACGAAAAAATCGCTCAAGCCAAGAAAGACTTAGAAAACAAAGCCAAAAGCCAGCTTCAACAAAAAGGCAAAAAAGCTGTTGATGACATAAAAAAGAAACTTGGTTTTTAGTGCCAAAATGGGTGTTAAATATTTATACAACATATAAAATATTACACCCAAACTAAATCCTAACAATTCAACGGCGCCGTCTGTGTTAGAAGTAGCTATTAAAAAAAGGAGCCCTCTTTATGAAAACGATTTTATTAGCTACTCTTTCTGCTTTCTGCGTGTGTACTACAGCACAAGCCGAAATCCTAAATTCAAACTACGATTCACGTCATCAAACAATGCTTGAGCAAGCTAGCTTAAATGCATGTGGTGTTAACGGTGGTAAATTAACTCAATTATCAAGCTCTGTGGTTAAACACAAAGTTGATCAAGGTATCATTGATTATTACTTCACGACTGAACTAGAATTAACTATAAGAATCGACCAAGGCGTATACGACACTTACAAAGTTTCTGTAAACTCAATGCTAGCAGATGCTTACGACCACACAGCTCAAGACTGGGGGATCTACTCAGTTGAAGCCATTTCTTGTAAGTAACATTCTTCTGAAGAAGCGTTTACAGCGCCAATAAAATAAAAAAAGCCAGTGGTTTGTCGCTGGCTTTTTTTATTTCCAATTTTCCAATTATCGCATCTGCTTCCAATTAACGACCGCCATATAGCGTTCAACAAGCTTACCCTTATCATCGATCGGATTCTTATGAACCATGATCGTTGCCGGCAAGCGATCAATGTTAAAGCTTTTCTGCAAATACCCTTCGGGATCCCAAAGCTGTAAGTAAACCGCCGCATTCAAATCCGGAAAGCTTTTTAAAAACTTCTCAATCGCCCCTAGCTCGTAATCAACCGATACAAGGACAATCTTTAAGGACCCCGCCTTGATCTCGTCACCGTGAAGCTTTAAATACGTCAAAAGCTCAGGAATTTCATTAATGCATGGATCACACCACGAAGCCCAGAAATGAAGGATCAATTTTTCAGTTTTTGTCGTATCTGGCATTAACGGTAAACGCTCGCTAGAGATCACTTTGCCTTCGTAAGTTTGAAACTTCTCACGGTTTTCAGAAATAAGCCCTAACGTCTGGTCGATAGTCACTTGCGTATCTTCGATTTTTTCAGCGCGTGTCGTTGAGTAGAAGTAATAATTCTTAAGATAAAAAACGCTACCAGTAACAACCACAGCGATAATTAAAAAGATAATTAACAATTTAGCTTTCATAGTTTCACTATAACAACAAAATCAAAAAGTTGAACTATTGATGCCGAGATAACACAAAAATAGCAGGATGCTATTTTTGCCGCGTGAGCCGAAGGCTGTAGCTCTGAAGCGTAGCGAAAGGGTTCTGGCCAAGGATGGCTAAAACGAAAAAAGCCCCGGTGTTTCCACCAGGGCTTTATTAGTATTTAAACTAATTTTCTTAATCAGCGTTAAAGTGTCTGCTAATCGAAAACTATCTTGCTGCAGCTTGAGAAGCTTGGCGAGATTTGCTTTGGATTTTGCGAACAGCTTTTTTAGCTTTAGCATTAGCAACTACAGTTGCTTTTTTAGCTTTGCTAGCTGTTTTTTCTGCTGCTTTATCAGCTTTCTTTTCACCTTTAGCTGCTTTAGGAGCAACTTTAGCTTTGAAATCGTAGTCTACGAATTCTAAGAAAGCCATCTCAGCAGTGTCACCAGGACGACGGCCGATTTTGATAACGCGGCAGTAGCCACCGTTACGATCTTTGAAACGTGGAGCGATGTTTTTAACGATCGCTAAAGCTGAATCTTGATTAGCTAAGCGAGAAATTAAAAGACGGATTGAATTTAAGTTATCTTTTTTACCAAGAGTAACTGCTTTTTCAATATGACGTTTAACTTCTTTCGCACGAGTAACAGTCGTTTTGATACGACCGTGCTCAACTAAAGAGTTCATAAGACCACGTAATAAAGCCTTACGTGGTCCAGATTTACGACTAAAATGTTTTACTAAACGACGATGTGATGCCATTTCTATTATCCTTACTAATTACGATTCACGTTTAACAGGTGGAATATTTGGATCCCATCCTGGAGGTGGCCATCCCTCGATTTTCATCCCTAAACCTAAGCCCATTTCAACTAAGATCTCTTTAATTTCATTTAAAGATTTACGACCGAAGTTTTTAGTTTTTAGCATTTCTGCTTCTGAACGAACTACTAATTCACCGATGTAACGGATGTTAGCATTTTTCAAGCAGTTTGCAGAACGTACGCTTAATTCAAGATCATCAACTGATCTGAATAAGTTTTCATTCAATGAAGAAGAACCCATTGATTTGATTTCATCAGATGGCTCTAAAGATTCATCGAAAGTTAAGAAGATTTGCAATTGTTCTTTTAAGATTTTAGAAGCTAAAGAAACTGCTTCGTCAGCCTTAATAGAACCATCTGTCCAAACTTCTAATGCTAATGCATCGTAATCAGTACGTTGACCAACACGAGCATTTGAAACTGCGTAGTTTACTTTGCGGATTGGCGAGTGAAGAGCATCAACGGCAATGTAGCCAACTGATAATTGTTCACTTCTGTTTTCAACTGGAGAGTAACCACGGCCGTAAGCCACGATTAATTCAGCATTGAAATTTCCGTTGTTACCAAGAGTTGCAATGTGTTGGTGTGGATTTAGAACTTCGATTTTGTCGTTAGTTACGATATCCGCAGCCGTTACAACGCCTGGACCTTTTTTGTTAATACGTAGCGTGAACGTTTCAGCAGAATGCTGTCTGAAACGAACTTGTTTAAGGTTTAAGATGATGTCTGAAACATCTTCTAAAACGTCTGGCATCGTAGAGAACTCATGTAAAACTCCTTCAAGTTTTACAGCAGTAACCGCAGATCCCATCATAGAGCTTAATAAAATTCTTCTTAAAGAATTTCCAAGAGTTACACCAAAACCTCTTTCTAAAGGTTTAACGATGAACTTAGAGTACTCAGAAGTCTGAGTGTCTCTTTCGATCTCGAACCCTTTAGGTTTGATCAACTCTCTCCAGAATTTAAAATAATGTTCTTGCATCCTTACACCCCTTTATTATCGTGAGTAGTACTCAACGATCATGCTTTCTTCTACTGGAATTGAAATCTCGTCTCTCGCAGGAACATCTTTAACTGTACCTTTGAAAGCTGCGTGATCAGCATCTAACCAGCTAGGGATAGTACGACGTGCAACGGCTTGGATGCCGGCTTGTACTTTCGTAACTTCTCTGCTTGCTTGAGCAACTTCAACAACATCACCTTTTTTAACGATGTAAGACGCGATATTTACACGTTTACCGTTAACTAAGAAGTGGTTGTGACCGATCAATTGTCTCGCTTCTCTTCTAGAATTAGCATACCCAAGGGTATAAACAACGTTATC
The DNA here is from genome assembly GCF_046267985.1 of Pseudobdellovibrio sp. HCB154. GTDB lineage: Bacteria > Bdellovibrionota > Bdellovibrionia > Bdellovibrionales > Bdellovibrionaceae > Pseudobdellovibrio. The sequence continues at coordinate 2,535,461 of NZ_CP176530.1, forward strand.
AAGTCTTAACTCTAAGAATCTTAGTAACTCAGTACCAGTGATTCCTTTAGAGGCGTCTGCACTATGGAAGTATTTTCTAAATTGTTTTTCAGAAAGACCATAATAACGTTTTGCTTTTTGTTTTTCTCTTAATTGTAACGCGTACTCAGAAAACTTAAGTCTTGATTGACCATGTTGTCCCGGAGGATATGGTCTTCTTTCAAAAGCACATTTGTCAGTGAAACATCTGTCACCTTTTAAGAATAACTTAGTATTTTCTCTGCGGCATAATTTACATACAGAACTATTAACACAACTCATATCTTACTCCGATTAAATTCTTCTACGTTTAGGAGGACGGCAACCGTTATGTGGTACTGGTGTAACGTCTTTAAGAGATAAAACTCTCATTCCTGTTCCGGCTAAAGCACGGATAGCTGGTTCACGACCTGCACCCGGGCCAGTTAAGTATACATCAACAGATTTCATACCTTGTTCCATAGCTTTTTTAGCTGCGTCTTCACAAGTTACTTGAGCTGCGAAAGGCGTTCCTTTACGAGAACCTTTGAAACCTAAGTGACCTGCAGATGACCAAGATACTGTATCACCGTTCATATCAGTAATAGTGATGATCACGTTACCGAAACCAGCGTTGATATGACATTGTCCTTGAACAACGTTCTTTTTAACTTTTTTCTTAGTTACTTTTTTATCTTTATTTTCTTGTGGTGTAGCCATTATTTCATCCTACCTAACTAGACTGCTTTTTTCTTGTTCGCGACAGTTTTCTTAGGTCCTTTACGAGTTCTCGCATTTGAACGCGTATTTTGACCACGTACTGGAAGACCTTTACGGTGACGAGTACCACGGTAGCAGTTGATATCAGTTAAACGTTTGATCGCTTGACCGATGTCACGACGTAAATCACCTTCTACTTTGAAGTTTGCTTCGATTAACGCACGCATTCCTGCAATGTGTTCATCTGTTAAATTATCAGTGCGAAGATCAGAAGGAATTCCTACTTGAGCGCAGATTGATTTTGCGCGAGGACGACCGATACCATAGATATAAGTCAATGCCACTTCAACGCGTTTATTTCTTGGTAAGTCAATACCCATTAAACGAGCCATGTTCTATTACCCCTGTCTCTGTTTGTGTTTAGCATTCTCACAGATAACTCTGATAACGCCTTTACGTTTAATTACTTTACATTTGTTACAAATTTTTTTGACCGACGGTCTAACTTTCATAAGTTCCTCACAATAACAAAACTTCTTAAATAAAAGAGCTTGTTATAACATTAATGATTGTTATGTCTAGCATAAATTTGACATTGTGCGAATGCACTTGCCTTACCTATGCTCAAACAAGTTTGAGCCACATTCTTCTTTAAAAAGCCTACCCCGGGGTGATCCGGTCTAAACCCTTAAAGCGCCAGTGTCTTTTTAATTTCGTTGAAGACTTTCTCAGGTGCTTGGTCGCCATCGACATTCACCATATTACCTGCCTTAGAATAGAACTCTATTGTAGGGCCTGTATTATCTTCAAATTGTTTGAGCCGCTCTGAGATCACATCAGCATGGTCGTCTTTTCTGTGCACTAGATCACCACCGCATTTTTCACATTTATCACCTTTTGAAGAAGGTTTAGTGCGAATATGGTAAATCTCTCCGCAGTTTGCACACGTACGACGCCCTGTTAAGCGATCGATCAAGATCTGAGGGTTGATCTTGAAATAAAAAACTTTATCAATTTTAGAACCTTGGGATTCAAGCAATTGGCCTAAGCTTTGTGCTTGAACTACTGTTCTAGGGTAACCGTCAAAAATGATCGATTTACCCTTGTTTGTCGTTAGGTAATCAGAAACCAAACCTAACATTAATTCATCCGGAACGAGCTTTCCCGCATCCATAAAACCTTGGGCCTTTAAACCCAATTCTGTTTTGTTTTTGATAGCACCACGTAAAAGGTCTCCCGTGCTTAGCTGTAAAAAGCCAAACTTTTCGATTAACTCGCGAGACTGAGTCCCTTTACCTGAGCCAGGGGCTCCGATGAACAGAACGTTCATTAGAATTGAACCCTTCTGCTACGGATTTTCGTTCCTTTTAAGAATGAATCGTATTTTTGTGTTAATAAGTGAGATTGAATTTGTTGAGATGTATCAATAGCTACACCTACTAAGATTAGTAAGCTTGTACCACCGAAGTAGAACGGGATACCAAAGCTTTGTACTAATAGACCTGGTAATACGCAGATTACACAAAGGTAGAAACAACCTAATACGTTGATGCGGTCTAATACGTAACGGATAAAATCAGCAGTTGATTTACCAGCACGGATACCAGGAACGAAAGCACCAGTTTTTTTCAAGTTCTCAGAAACTTCATCTGCATTGAATACGATGTCAGTGTAGAAGAACGAGAAGAAGATAATTAAACCAACAAAGATAATGTTGAATACGATACCGTTCGGGTTGATCGATTCAGACATCGCTTTAATCCAGGCCACGTTTGTGAATTGAGCTAAAGTAGATGGGAACATTAATAATGAAGAAGCAAAGATTGGAGGGATAACGCCTGGGAAGTTAATTTTCACAGGTAGATGGCTAGTTGCCGCTGAAGTCATTCCACCGTTTGCTAAACGTTGAGAGTACTGGATCGTGATACGGCGTTGCGCCACTTCCATGTAGATCACGGCAAAGATCGTCGCAATCATGAACGCTAATAATAATAACGCCACGATGAACTGTAACTCGCCAGATTTAACTAATTGAATAAGGTTCTGTGCGCCCGCAGGGATTGATGCTGCGATACCAGTGAAGATGATCATTGAAGACCCGTTACCGATTCCACGCTCAGAAATTTGGTCACCTAACCACATTACAAAGGCAGTACCTGCAACTAATGTAATGATTGTCATGAATTTAAAGTAATAGATACCTAACATACCGCCTGAAATTAACATACGGCCGTCTGGTAATGATTGGCTGGCTAGCCAAGTGCTCATTCCGTAACCTTGAATTACAGCTAGAACGATAGTCGCGTACTTCGTGTACTGAGAGATTTTTTTACGACCCGCATCGCCTTCTTTTTTAAGCTGCTCAAGGAATGGAATAGCTGAAGTTAATAATTGAAAAATGATCGATGCAGAGATGTAAGGCATGATCCCCAATGCGAAGATTGAGAATTGCGCTAACGCACCACCAGTGAAAGTATTGAATAATCCGAAGATACCGCGATTTTGTGAGTTGAAAAATTCAGAAACTGCGTTGCCATCTACTCCTGGAGTTGGGATGTGAACACCGATTCTGTAAATCGCTAAACAGAATAACGTAAATAGAATCTTCGAACGTAAAGTATTTGCACCTTTGTTGTCGTTAACTTGCTGAGCCACTCTTCTGCCTCTTTCGTATTATCATAGACTCTCTTGAGTCTAGGTCCACACACAAGAATAGACCCTTTCGGGCCTACATTCTTTGTTAGAATTGTTTGGGTCTATGTTATTCTAGACCCAATTCACTATTTCTTTTTAGCTTTTTTTACTTTTGCTGGTCTAGCCCAAGTAGCTTTAGCCGGGATTAACTCAACTTTACCGCCAAGTTTCTCGATAGCTGCTTGCGCAGATTTGCTGATAAAATCAGCTTTCAAAGTGATAGCTTTAGTTAATTCACCTTTAGCTAATACTTTGAACTTAGAATTTTTCTTGATTAAGCCTGCGTTGTAAAGCGCTGCTGCATCAACTACACCTGAAAGCTTGTTTAAAGCTGCTAATGTAACTTCTTCGTATTTTGTAGCAAACATAACGTTTGTGAAACCGAATTTAGGTAAACGACGAGATAACGGAGTTTGACCACCCTCGAAACCACGACGAACGCGTCCGCCAGTACGTGCTAATTGACCTTTGTGACCTTTAGCAGAAGTACCACCGATACCAGAACCGATACCGCGACCTACACGTTTACGGTAGTGAGTAGAGCCTTCTTTTGGAGCTAATTGATTTAATAAACTCATTTGCGAACTCCTTATTTAACAACTTTGATTTCAACTAAGTGTTGAATCTTGAAAAGTTGACCACGGTTAGCTGCATTATCAGCTAATTCGATTGTCGAGTTGATTTTTCTCAAACCAAGACCTCTTACAGTCAGTTTTTGGCTTGGAGGGCAAGCAATCATCGATTTTTTTAAAGTAACTTGAAATTTTTTAGCCATGACAGACTCCTATTACGCTTGCGCGCTAGCTTTCTTAAGCTGTTTAAGACCGTCTAAAGTCGCTCTAACTGCATTGTGAGGGTTACGAGTACCAACACATTTAGTTAAAATGTCTTTAACGCCAACTGATTCAAGAACCGCACGAACCGCACCACCAGCGATAACGCCAGTACCTGCTGCTGCTGGTTTCATGATCACTTTAGCTGATCCGAATTTACCGATCACTTCGTGAGGGATCGTACCGTCTTTAAGATTAACGCCGCTGCATTGTTTTTTTGCAGAGCGAGTTGCTTTACCGATTGCTTCTGGAACTTCGCCAGCTTTACCGCTGCCGAAACCAACTTGACCTAAACGGTCACCCACAACTACTAGAGCTGCGAAAGAGAATCTACGACCACCCTTAACAACTTTTGTTACGCGGTTGATAGCAACTACTTTTTCTTCTAATTCGTTTACTAATGCTTTATCCACATGATCCCCTATTAAAAGTTAAGTCCGCCTTCGCGGGCTCCATCTGCTAATGCTTGAACGCGGCCGTGATAAACGAAACCATTTCTGTCGAATACAACAGCTGTGATTCCTTTAGCTTTAGCTTGTTCAGCGATTTTTTTACCAACAGTTTTAGCAGCTTCTTTGTTACCGTTTTTTAATTCGGCAGATAAAGACGATACAGATAATACTGTAGTTTGTGTTACGTCGTTGATGATTTGAGCGTAGATGTGTGCACCTGAACGGAATACACATAAACGTGGTCTCTCAGCAGTTCCGCTAACAACTTTTCTGATTCTGATTTTTTTCTTCAAACGATTTACAACTTTTGAAGATGTTTTTTTAGAAAAATTTAATTTCATATTATCCTCTATTTACCAGCTGATTTACCGGCTTTACGGCGGATGTGTTCACCAACATAACGAACACCTTTACCTAAATATGGCTCTGGTGGACGGAAGCTACGGATTTTCGCAGCAACTTGGCCAACTAATGCTTTATCAGCACCAGTTACGCTTACTGTAGTTTGTTTATCAACTTTGATTTCGATACCTTCTGGGATATCGAAAATTACTGGGTGAGAGTAACCTAAAGCTAATTCAAGTTTTTTACCTGCAACAGTACCGCGGTAACCAACCCCGTGCATTTCAAGGGATTTAGTGAAACCTGCAGTTACGCCTTTAACAGCGTTAGCGATTAAAACTTTGTATAAACCGTGTAATGACTTAGATGTTTTAGTGTCATCAGCGCGAGTTAAAACAACTGTTTTACCATCTACTTTAGCAGTGATTTTTTTATCTAATGTGTATGTTAAAGATGATTTTGCACCTTTAACAGTTACGTTTTGACCAGCAACAGTTACTGTTGCTTTGTCATCGATATTTACTGGGTATTTACCAATTCTCGACATCTTCTACCTACCAAACTACTGCTAGTAATTCGCCGCCAACATTTTGTTTTTTGGCTTCGTTACCAGTTAGTAAACCTTTGTTTGTGCTAAGGATGCACATACCAGTTCCAGAACGTACTGTTGGAACATCGGCTGCGTGAACGTAAGAACGTTTACCAGGACGGCTAACTTTTTGAATTTCCGTCATTGCTGGCTCACCTGCATCGTCATATTTTAAGTAAATTCTCATGATACCTTGTTTTGAATCTTTAGCTACTTTGAAGCTTCTGATGTAACCAGTATCTGCTAGAATTTTTGCTAAGTTCTCTCTCATTTTAGAAGAAGGCATATCAACTTTTTCTAATTTTGCGGAAGAACCGTTTCTAATAATTGTTAACATTTGTGCTACTGTATCCATTGTGACTCCTACCAGCTAGCTTTCGTTACGCCTGGAAGTTTACCTTCTAGAGCTAATTGTCTGAAAACCATTCTGCATAAACCGAATTTACGGTAGTTACCACGAGGGCGACCAGTTAATTCACAACGAGTGATTACGCGGTTTGGATTAGTGTTTTTAGGTAAGCTTTGTAATTTCTTACGAGCTTCGTCTCTTACTTCATCAGAAAGTTTCATATCCACAGCTTTTTCACGTAATTCTTTACGGTAAGCGCGGTATTTATTAGAGATCGCTTTTCTTTTATTGTTTTTTACAACACTTGATTTTCTTGCCATAATAATCCTTCAATTACTTTCTGAACGGTAAGCCTAAAGCTTCTAGTAATGCGCGACCGTCATTGTCAGTTCCTGCAGTTGTACAAATAGTGATATTCATACCACGTGTTTTTTCAATTTTATCAAAATTGATCTCAGGGAATACGATTTGCTCTTTTAAACCCATGTTGTAGTTACCACGGCCATCAAAGCCTTTGTTTGGTAAACCACGGAAGTCACGTACGCGAGGTAACGCTAAAGTTTGTAAACGATCTAAGAAAGACCACATACGGTCACGACGTAAAGTCACGCGAACACCGATTGGGATACCTTGTCTTAATTTGAAGTTTGAGATCGCTTTTTTAGCTTTTGTAATTACGGCTTTTTGACCAGCAATTGCAGAGATCTCATCAACGATACCGTTAACGATTTTTGGATTTTGAACCGCATCAGATGTACAAACGCTGATAACGATTTTATCTAAACGAGGTACTTGCATAGCGCTTTTGTAACCTTGTTTTTTGATTAAGTGAGGAACGATTTCTTTTGTGTATTGTTCTTTTAAACGCATTTCAAACCTCTACTATAATACTTCCGGAGCAAGTGAAACGATCTTAACGAATTGTTTCGCTCTTAACTCTCTCGCTACTGGACCAAAAATACGAGTTCCGATTGGCTCTTTATTCGCATTGATTAAAACTGCAGAGTTATCATCAAAGCGGATATAGCTGCCGTCTGGTCTTCTTAATTTGTGAATTGTACGAACGATAACGGCTTTCGCAACGTCACCTTTCTTAACTTTTGCAGTTGGGATTGCATCACGGATTGAAACAACGATTACGTCGCCAATGTGAGCAAAACGTCTTTTAGAACCGCCTAATACTTTGATACACATTACTTCTTTTGCACCAGAGTTATCAGCTACGTTTAATTTAGATTGCATTTGAATCATAAAACTACTCCTGCCCTATTACTTCGTTGTGTTTAACACTGAAGTCAGTGCCCAGCGTTTTGTTTTGCTGATTGGTTTAGTTTCATGAATAGTAACAGTATCGCCCACTTTCGCAGATGATTTCTCGTCGTGAGCTTTGATTACTGAAGATTTACGGATGTATTTTCCGTATTTAGCGTGGCGAACCATTCTGTAAACTAATACCGAAATAGTTTTTTCCATTTTGTTCGCGATCACTTCACCTTGTAACTCAACTCTACGGCCTCGAGTACTAACTGTTTTAGTCGGTTGTTTTCCGCTCGTTGTTGCCTTAGCAGCCATGTTTTACCTACCTTACACTTTTCTTAACAATTGCTGTATTGATTTGAGCAATGTTTTTTCTAACTACTCTGATCTGAACTGGGTTAGCCAATTGACCAAGAGAGTTTTTCATTTTCATTTCAAACAATTGAGACGTTAAGTCTTGTTTTTGCTTGATTAATTCTTTTAACGATTTGTTTTCGATATCTGCGAATTTCATAATTACGCTCTCTCTAAAAATTTAGTTTTGAAAGGTAACTTGTGAGCCGCTCTTAAAAACGCCTCTTGAGCTTGTTCCTTAGTAACACCATTCATTTCGAATAAAATGCGACCAGGTAAAACTTTAGATACCCAAAACTCTGGATTACCTTTACCGCTACCCATACGAGTCTCAGCAGGTTTTTTTGTAACTGGTAGATCTGGGAACACGCGGATCCAGATTTTACCACCACGTTTAATAGTACGAGCGATAGCGATACGACCAGCTTCTAATTGACGAGCTGTTAACATACCGTGCTCAGTAGCTTGTAAACCGAAATCACCGAAATCTAAAGTTGAGCCACGAGTAGCTAAACCTCTAGAGCGACCGATGAATTGTTTTCTCCATTTTACACGTTTAGGACTTAGCACGGCTTACCTCCTGAGCTTGTGATGCAGAAAGGATGTCACCTTTGTAGATCCAAACTTTCATGCCGATGATGCCGTAAGCTGTTAATGCTTCAGCAGTTCCGTAGTCAATGTCTGCACGCAATGTGTGAAGAGGAACTGACTTTTCGTTGTACCATTCAGAACGAGCAATCTCTGCTCCGTCTAAACGACCAGATACGCGGATTTTGATACCACGCACGCCGCCTTTGATAGCTGCTGCGATAGATTTTTTAAGAGCACGTCTCCAAGAGATACGTTTCTCTAATTGTTGCGCGATTGACTCAGCAACTAATTGAGCTTCTGTATCTGGTTTACGAACTTCTTGAATGCTTAAGAAAACTTCGTTCTTAGTTAACTTTTGAACGTCAGCTTTTAAAGTATCAATGCCTGTACCTTTTTTACCGATAACTACACCTGGACGAGCTGTGTGGATAATAAGTTTAACTTTATTAGCCGCGCGCTCGATTTCGATTTTAGCAACACCAGCGTGTTTTAGTTTCGTTTTTAAGTATTTTCTTAATTTAATGTCTTCGTGGATATTTTCGTAGTACGTGTTTCCTTTTGCGTACCAACGAGAATCCCAAGATCTAATAACACCAACTCTTAATCCAATTGGATGAACCTTTTGTCCCATTAGTTTTTCTCTCCTAATACTACGTCGATGTGACTTAATTTCTTACGAACACCGAAAGCACGACCTTGCGCTCTTGGACGGAAACGTTTTAATACCGGGCCGCCGTCAACAGTGATTTTTTTAACCACTAATTTGTCTACCGCCATAGTTTTTTTGTAATCCGCATTTGCAACTGCTGATTCGATTAATTTCTTAATCATTAAAGCAGTTTTTTTGTTCATAACTGTCAAAACTTTAAGAGCTTCGTCTACTGATTTGCCGCGAACGACATCAGCAACTAGGCGAGCCTTTTGGGCTCCAACTCTTGCATATTTTAAAGATGCTTTAGCTTCCATTTTCAATCCCTACTACTTCTTAGCCGCTGGAGCTGCTGGAGCAGCTTTCTTCTCAGCATGGCCTGCAAAAGTTCTAGTTGGCGCGAATTCGCCAAGTTTATGACCAATCATGTTCTCAGAAACGTATACTGGAACAAACTTTCTGCCGTTATGTACGGCAAAAGTCAATCCAACGTACTCAGGGAAGATCGTAGAACGTCTTGACCATGTTTTAATTACTTTCTTGTCATTTTTTTGGATAGCCGTCTCAGCTTTTTTAGCTAAGTGAATATCGATAAAAGGACCTTTTTTTACTGAACGTGCCATTATCTATTCTCCCTACTTACGACGTTTAATGATTGATGAATCAGTACGTTTGTTATGACGAGTCTTGTAACCTTTACAAGGCTGGCCCCAAGGTGTTACAGGGTGATGACCCTTACCAACGCCTTCACCACCACCCAATGGATGGTCAACTGGATTCATGTGCATACCACGTACTGAAGGGCGGATACCTCTCCAACGAGAGCGGCCTGCTTTACCAAGTTTAATGTTTTCGTTATCAGTGTTACCAACTTGACCGATTGAAGCCTTACAAGTCGATAAGATCTGTTTTAATTCGCCAGACGGTAAACGTACTTGGCAGTACTTTTCGCCTTTACCAGCTAAAGTTGCAGAAGCGCCAGCGCCACGGCAAATTTGGCCACCCTTACCAGGACGTAATTCAACATTGTGAATGATCGTACCAACAGGGATTGCAGTAATAGTTAAGCAGTTGCCTGGTTTGATATCGGCTTTGTCGCTTGATTGAACGATGTCACCTACATTTAAGCCCACTGGAGCTAAGATGTAAGCTTTCTCGCCATCAGCGTAGTGCAATAAAGCAATACGGCAAGTTCTGTTCGGATCGTACTCGATCGCAGCAACTTTAGCAGGAACTTCTAACTTGTTACGTTTGAAGTCGATTAAACGATATTTACGTTTGTGCGCGCCACCTTGGTGACGAATTGTAATCATACCCGTGTTATTACGAGCAGATACTTTTTTAAGAGAAACTGTTAATGATTTCTCTGGAGTAGTTTTCGTGATTTCTTTGAAATCAAACCCAACCATTCCGCGGCTTGCATGTGATCTAGATCCAAATACTTTTAAACCCATGATTATGCTCCCTCAAATAATGAAATTTTTTGGCCCGGAGCTAACTGGATGTAAGCTTTTTTCCATTTTTTCGGCACTGTAAGACCGAATTTAGAATAGCGCATATCATCTCTGCAGACTGCCGTACGGATTTTTTGAACTTTTACGTTAAAACCAGTCTCAACTTCTTTTTTGATTTGTTCTTTTGTAGAAGATAAATCAACTTGGAACACGTATGTTCCAGCTTCTGCTAAAACTGTATTTTTTTCTGTGATTAGTGGAGATTTTAAATGTTGTTTCATATTCTATACTCCGATTATTCCGCAGAACATCTTTCGATGATTTTAGCTACCGAATCTTTAGTGATTACTGCGTAGTCGTATTTTAATAAGTCGAATACGTTTAAACCCTCTACTGGAGAGTATTTGTAATCAACTAAGTTTTTAGCTGCGCGGCTGAATTTTGCATCAGAAGCTTTATCAACTAAAACTGCTTTTTTAACTCCGAAAGTTTGTAAACGTTTATTTAATTCGTTTGTTTTACCTTCAGAAGCCATTGAATCTACAACTGTTAATTTTCCTTCTTTAAATAAGTGAGATAGAGCCATTTTAAGAGCTACTTTTCTCATTTTCTTAGGAAGAACATAACCGTATGAACGAGGTTGTGGACCGAACATAGTACCACCGCCTGGCATTAACGGAGAACGTGTAGAACCTTGACGTGCATTACCAGTACCTTTTTGTTTGAATGGCTTTTTACCACCACCGCTCACAAGACCTTTTGTTTTAGTCATGTGTGTACCTTGACGACGGCAAGCTAATTGCCATCTAACAACTGAGTGTAATACGTCTTTTTTTACTTCAACTTCAAAAGTGTCCGCTTGTAATTCAAGTGAACCAACTTTTTCTTTTTTCCAATTAAGTACATTAACTGTAGCCATGACTATTGCTCCTTAACCAGTTTCACTAAAGTGTTTTTGTGGCCTGGAACTGGTCCTTTAACAAGAACTACTCCGTCAGCAGCGTTAATTTCAACGATTTGAACGTTACGAACTGTAACAGTCTCATCACCTAAGTGACCTGGGAATTTCTTACCTGGCATAACACGGCCTGGCCATGTTCTGTTACCAGATGAACCCGGTCTTCTGTGGAATTTAGAACCGTGAGTAGCAGGACCACCCGCGAAGCTCCAACGTCTTACAGAACCTTGGAAACCTTTACCTTTAGATTTCGCAGTAATTTTTACGAAATCACCTTGAGTTAAGCTCTCGATAGAGATTGCATCACCAAGTTTCACGTCAGCTGGTAAGTCTTGACGGATTTCTTTAACGAAACGAGCGCCAGTTTCAAAGCCTGCACCTTTTAAGTGACCAACTTCTGCTTTAGAAGAGTTTTTAGCTTTTTTAGGAACTGAAGCGATTTGAACAGCTGTGTAGCCATCTTTTTCGTTAGTTTTGATTTGAGAAACTTTCCAAGTTTCGTAACGTAGAACCGTTACTGGAATAGCTTCACCTTTGTCGTTATAGATTGTAGCCATGCCTTCTTTGAAAGCGTAGATACCATTTAATTTTAAACCTTGAGTAGTTTCAGACATATTCTATTCCTCCTACTCAGCCGATAATTTAATTTCAACGTCAACACCCGCTGAAAGATCTAATTTCATTAATTGATCGATCGTTTGTTGAGTTGGTTCAAGAATGTCTAACATTCTTTTGTGTGTTCTTACTTCGAATTGCTCACGAGATTTTTTATCAACGTGCGGAGAACGTAAAACAGTGAATCTGTTAATACGTGTAGGTAGAGGGATTGGTCCCGCTACTTTTGCTCCAGTGCGACGAGCAGTATCCACGATTTCTTTTGTAGATTGATCAAGTAATTTATGATCAAAGGCCTTTAGCCTAATTCTAATCTTCTGACTTTGCATTTTTTTTACCTCTTTCGCCCGTCAAAACCATTCTCCGCTGTGAGCTGGGTTAGCCCGAATTCAGCCCCGAATAAGACTGAAAATAGCGCGGTGGTTTCCGTAGCTAAAATAAACCGAAGCGAAAATATCTAACAAACGACGATTAGAGTCAACAGGAAATAAATTGTTTTTTCAGAGGGAAAATCGAGGGGTTGGGTTAGCCCCAAACCGGTCGGTTTGAGGCTTAAAAACAACGGTCTAACGACCCAGTTTTGCCAGAATTTCAGCCTTAACTTTTGGCGGAACCGGCGAATAATTTTGAAAGTTCATGCTAAAAAACGCACGACCTTGCGACAAACTGCGAACATCTGTGGCATAACCGAACAGCTGCGCTAGAGGCACTTCGGCTGTCACAATCTGCCCACCTGATGGTTTAGCGGTCATATTATGGATTTTACCGCGTCTAGAGTTAATATCGCTCACAATATTGCCCACAAAATCATCAGGACAATTAACTTCTAGTTTAAACATAGGTTCAAGCAGGACTTGGTCTGCCGCCTTCACTAAATCGCGGAATGCTAACGAAGCCGCCGCTTTGCAGACGATCTCGTCGGTCGATTGAGGGTTACCCGTCAATGATGTAATTGTTACCTTTAGACCCACCATAGCATAGCTGGCGATAGGTCCAACTTCGACCGCTTCTTTAAGTCCGTTCAAGGCCGCCGTGATCCAATTTGGCTGAACCTCTTTTGATGGCTGAACAAGTGACGTGATTTTTGTTCCCTCAGAAGGGTTAATCGCTTCGACTTTTAAGCTGATTTTCGCAAATTTTTCTTCACCACCAAGAAGACGTTCAAATGTGAAATCGATTTTCGACTCACCATTGATTGTCTCGCGGTACGCAACTTGTGGGTTACCCACGTTGGCAGAAATTTTATATTCACGAAGTAAACGGTCGATCAAAATATCTAAGTGTAATTCGCCCATTCCCGAAAGTAATGTTTGTCCTGTTTCAGGGTCTTGGCGCAGACGACAAGATGGATCTTCTTTTTCTAAACGCTGAAGACCTTCCATCATTTTATCTTGCTCTGCAGAAGATTTCGCTTCGACAACAACCGAGATAACTGGCTCTGGGAAAGTGATTGATTCAAACACAACTTGGCGTGATGAATCGCACAGTGTATCGCCTGTCGTTGTAAATTTTAATCCGATAATCGCGCCGATATCACCGGCTTTGATTTCCGAAACTTCTTCACGCGCGTTCGCATGCATTTTTACGATTTTTTGCACACGTTCTTTTTTCTCAGTACGTGGATTTAAAACTTGGTCGCCCACTTTTAAAACTCCAGAGTACACGCGGATGTAAGTTAACGATCCAGCAAACGGATCATTCGCTAATTTAAATGCTAAAGCCGCCGAAGGTTCATCAAATTTAGTATGACACTCAACTTGTTTGTCTTCTTTGATTGGGTTCATACCGACTGCAGGAGGAATATCAAGTGGCGATGGAAGATAATCTAAAACGCCATCTAAGATCTGCTGGATACCTTTATTTTTAAAGGCAGCTCCGCAATACACTGGGAAAATTTTAAGAGCGATAACGCCTTTACGAAGTGCTGCTTTTAATTCTTCAACTGATGGAGTTTCACCATTTAAATATTTTTCAATAAGAGCATCGTCTAATTCACAGATCTGTTCGATCGTTTTAGCGCGTTCAGTTTCAAACAGCTCTTTCATGTTTGCAGGAATGTCTACAGTTTGAAAATCATGCGGATTACCCGCAGACCAAGTGTAGGCTTTTGATTCAATTAAATCACAAACACCAGAAAAATTATCTTCAGCACCGATTGGAATTTGAACTTTAATCGGATTTGCTTCTAATTTTTCTTTAATAGACTGCACACACATTTCAAAATCTGCGCCTGTGCGATCCATTTTATTTACGAAACAAATTCTTGGAACTTTATATTTGTTGGCTTGTCTCCACACCGTTTCAGATTGTGGTTCAACACCAGATACCGCATCATAAACCGCGATAGCGCCATCTAAGACGCGAAGTGAACGTTCTACTTCGATTGTGAAGTCAACGTGGCCCGGAGTATCAATGATGTTAATACGGTGGTCTTTCCACGACGTTGTTGTCGCAGCAGAAGTGATCGTAATACCGCGCTCTTGCTCTTGCGGCATCCAATCCATAGTGGCAGCGCCATCATGAACTTCACCGATTTTATGGCTTTTACCCGTGTAGAAAAGAATACGCTCAGTAGTAGTAGTTTTGCCGGCATCGATGTGAGCCATGATACCGATATTACGAGTAAATTTTAAGTCAGCTTCTGTTTTGATTACCATATAAAAGCTAACTTAATCGCTTTTAGGAAAATCTTCAAACTTAAATACAGCAGTGAAAGCTAGATTGAAGTGCATCCATCCGTGAGAACGCTCCCTTCTGGCCATCGTGGCCAGAAGGCCGTGAAATAAAAATCTAAGATCTTCCGGCCACGATGGCCGGAAGAAGCGGAGTTTCAGAGGCAGAGCCTCTGATGCCCACGGATGGCAGCTCTACGATAAAAGTCAAAGCACCACAAAATAAAAAACCCGAAGATTTCTCTTCGGGTTCCAATTTTTTTTCAAATTTACTAGTGAGATTACCAGTTGTAGTGAGCGAATGCTTTGTTCGACTCAGCCATTTTGTGTACGTCTTCACGTTTTTTGATAGAGTTACCACGGTTGTTGTAAGCATCTAAGATTTCACCAGCTAAACGCTTAGAAAAATCTTTTTCGCCACGAGCACGTGAGTAATCAACCATCCAACGCATAGCTAAAGCTAAACGACGAGATGGACGAACATCAACGGGAACTTGGTAAGTAGCTCCGCCCACGCGACGTGAACGAACTTCGATTGAAGGTTTAACATTTTCAATCGCTTTTTTAAGGATTGTTAATGAATCTTCACCTTGAACTTTACCGTTTAATTCTTCTAAAGCTCCGTAAAATAATTTTTGCGCAGTCGATTTTTGACCACGTAACATGATTTTATTGATGAATTTAGCGATAACTAAATCTTTGTGAACTGGATCTGGGATAATTTCTCTTTTAAATGTACGACTTCTACGAGACATGACTGTTATTTCCTTCTAATGCTCAGATTATTTTTTAGGTTTTTTAGCACCGTATTTAGAACGGCTACGTAAACGACCATTAACGCCTTGTAAATCTAGTGTTCCACGAACGATGTGGTAACGAACACCCGGTAAGTCTTTAACACGACCACCACGGATCATAACAACGCTATGCTCTTGTAGATTGTGACCGATACCTGGGATGTAAGAGATAACTTCAAAGCCATTAGAAAGACGAACTTTAGCTACTTTACGTAAAGCTGAATTCGGCTTCTTAGGTGTTGTAGTATAAACGCGCGTACAAACGCCACGACGTTGAGGGCAACCAGCTAAAGCCGGTGATTTTGTTTGGTTCTTTTGAACTGTACGCTCTTTTTTAATGAGCTGATTAATTGTAGGCACTTTTACTCCTGTGGTATCAAGCCTTATCCCAGAATATTTATAGCAATTCTAGTTCGCTATTGGTTTGAAGCGGGCCATAACCCGTTATTCGATTTTTGGTCGAAGAACAAGATTTGTAACCCGCAAGGACCCCGAAGGTCAAGCGGGACAAGGCTTTTTTCCAATAAAAAAAGGACCTTTTCAGGTCCTTTTTACTCAGGCCCCGTTTAAGAGGCCCTATATGATCGAGGCTAATTAGCCGCCGAACGGTAATGCTGCTGAATCCATATCTTCGTCTTCTGCAACAACCACTTTCCATTTTTTGTATGCTGTTAAGCCAGTACCAGCAGGGATCAGACGACCCATGATGATATTTTCTTTTAAGCCACGTAAATGGTCAGTTTTAGAGTTGATAGCTGCTTCCGTAAGAACTTTTGTAGTCTCTTGGAACGAAGCTGCTGAAATCCACGATTCAGTGCTTAATGATACTTTCGTGATACCTAATAATAGAGGTTTGAATGTAGCGATTTGGCCACCCTCTTTAGATACGCGATCATTTTCTTCAAGCATTGAAGTTCTTTCAGTTTGCTCACCAGATAAGAAACGAGTGTCACCGCCATCAGCGATTTCAACTTTACGTAACATTTGGCGAACGATCACTTCGATGTGCTTATCATTGATACCCACACCTTGTAGACGGTAAACTTCTTGTACTTCATTTACTAAGTAAGCTGATAATGCTTTCGGACCTAATACCGCTAATAAATCATGCGGATTTGTTGGACCGTCAACTAACGCTTCACCTGCTCTTACGAACTCACCCTCACGAACGGCAACGTGTTTACCTTTTGGAATTAGGTATTCAGTTTGCTCGCCGATTTCAGGAGTCACGATAACACGTTGTTTTCCTTTTACGTCTTTACCGAAAGTTACGAAACCATCGATTTCAGCGATGATCGCTGCATCTTTTGGTTTACGTGCTTCGAATAATTCAGCAACGCGCGGAAGACCGCCCGTGATATCTTTCGTTTTCGAAGTTTCACGGTGAAGTTTTGCGATAACGTCACCGGCGTGAACGTCTGCACCATCATTAATTAATAATTGTGCGCCTACCGGAATCATATAACGAGCTGGGATGTCACGACCTGGAAGGTTTAGAACTTTTCCTGCTGCATCAGTCATGAATACAGTTGGTTTTGTATCAGAAGATTTTGATTCAGTAATAACTTTAGTAGCGAAACCAGTCACTGGATCCACTTGCTCAGTCATTGTTTTACCTTCAGTGATATCTTGGAATTGAACTTTAGCAGTTACTTCCGAGATGATTGGATTCGAATACGGATCCCACTCAGCGATCGCGTTACCTTTAGTAACTTTGTCGCCATCTTTGAAGTTTAATGTCGTACCGTAAACTAATTTGAAGTTTTCGCGCTCACGACCTGTTTCATCGACAACTAGAGCATTACCGTTACGGTTAAGAACTGTTAATTTACCGTTCTTGTTTGTAACAGACTGTACGTTTTGTAATTTTAAAATACCATCGAAACGAGTTGTATGAACTGATTGTTCAACCGCACGAGAAGCCGCACCACCTAAGTGGAATGTACGCATTGTTAACTGAGTACCAGGCTCACCGATAGATTGAGCTGCGATAATACCCACTGTTTCACCTAAGTTCACAGTAGCACCACGAGCAAGATCACGACCGTAACATTTCACACAAACACCACGACGTGCTTCACATGTTAATGCTGAACGGATTTGGATTCTTTCGATTCCAACTTCTTCGATTTTCTTAACAGCCATCTCATCCATTTCACCGTTAGCTTTTACGATAACAGCATTTGTTGTTGGATCGACAACGTCATTCATTGTCACACGACCTAAAATACGATCGCCGATACCTTGAATGATTTCACCCGCTTCGTAAACCGGAGTGATTTCTAAACCATCTTTAGTTCCGCAATCAATTTCAGAAACAACAACGTCTTGAGCTACGTCAACTAAACGACGAGTTAAGTAACCAGAGTTCGCTGTTTTTAATGCTGTATCGGCAAGACCTTTACGCGCACCGTGAGTTGAAATGAAGTATTGTAATACCGTTAAACCTTCACGGAAGTTTGCCGTGATTGGAGTTTCGATAATTTCGCCTGATGGCTTAGCCATAAGACCACGCATCGCACCTAACTGACGTAACTGATTGAAGGAACCACGGGCTCCGGAATCGGCCATGACGTAGATAGGATTGAATGAAGGTCCAACGATTTCTTTACCATCAACGATAAATTTTTGTTTTTCAATTTGACCCATCATCTCTTTGGCAACTTTATCTGAAGTTTGAGCCCAGATATCCACAACTTTATTGTAGCGCTCACCGTCGGTAATTAAACCTTCGTCGTACTGTTGTTGGATTTCTGTAACTTGTTTTTCAGCGTCAGCTAACATCGGAGCTTTTTGTTCTGGGATTAACATGTCATCCACAGAGATAGAAAGACCCGCACCAGTTGAGTATTTGAAACCTAACTGCATGATTTGATCAGCTAAGATACAAGTTGCTTTAGCACCAGCTAGACGGAAAGTTGTATCGATTAATGATGCAATCGATTTTTTCGACATCGCTGTATTGATAGTTGTGAATGGAACTTCTTTAGGAACTGAATCAGATAAGATTGCGCGTCCTACAGTAGTCTCTTCAACTTTACCTTTAATTTTTACTTTACAAGAAGCTTGGATATCTACGATTCCAGTTTCAAAAGCGTATAAAGCTTCTTGAACTGAAGCGAAAGATTTACCCGCACCTTTTGCACCAGGGCGTTGACGAGTCATCCAGTATAATCCCAAGACAACGTCCTGAGATGGATTGATGATCGGCTTACCATTGGCTGGTGATAAGATGTTATTTGTAGACATCATTAATACGCGAGCTTCTACTTGCGCTTCTACTGAAAGTGGAACGTGAACGGCCATTTGGTCACCGTCGAAGTCGGCATTGAACGCCGTACAAACTAACGGATGTAATTGGATCGCTTTACCTTCATGTAAAACCGGTTCGAAAGCTTGGATACCAAGTCTGTGAAGAGTTGGAGCACGGTTTAGTAATACCGGATGTTCTTTAACTACTTCAGCTAAGATATCCCATACTTCAACTGTCTCTTGATCAACTAAACGTTTAGCTTGTTTGATTGTAGTCGCTAAACCTTTTTCTTCTAATTTGTTGTAAACGAATGGCTTGAATAATTCTAAAGCCATTTTCTTTGGAAGACCACATTGGTGTAATTTTAAAGTAGGACCTACTGTAATTACCGAACGACCAGAGTAGTCAACACGCTTACCTAATAAGTTTTGACGGAAACGACCTTGTTTACCTTTAAGCATATCACTTAAAGATTTAAGAGGACGTTTATTTGGACCAGTAAATGTTTTACCACGACGACCGTTATCTAATAACGCATCAACCGCTTCTTGTAACATACGTTTTTCATTGCGGATGATAATGTCTGGAGCGTTTAACTCTTGTAAACGTTTAAGACGGTTATTACGGTTGATTACACGACGGTATAAATCATTTAGATCTGAAGTCGCGAAACGGCCACCATCAAGTGGTACTAACGGACGTAAATCCGGTGGTAACACAGGAAGCGCTTCTAACATCATCCATTCGCATTTGTTTGAAGAACCTTTGAAAGCTTCTACAACTTTTAAGCGCTTAGAGATTTTTTTGATACCAGCTTCAGATTTAGTTTCTTTAAGTTCGATACGTAATTTACGAGATAAGTACTCAGGATCGATTTTACGTAACATTTCACGAACGGCTTCACCGCCCATGCCGGCTTTGAAGTTAGGACCGAATTCATTTAAAGCTGCATTGTATGCATCTTCATTTAAAACAGCGCCTTCTTCTAAAGTTGTCTCCATTGGATCAACAACGATGTAAGACTCACAGTAAAGAACTTTTTCTACATCTTTTAAAGATAAGTTAAGTAAGTTACCGATACGTGAAGGTAAAGAACGTAAGAACCAGATGTGAGCAACAGGAGTTGCTAACTCGATATGGCCTAAACGCTCACGACGAACTTTAGTTTGTGTAACTTCAACGCCGCACTTCTCGCAGATGACTCCGCGATATTTCATACGTTTATATTTACCGCATAAGCATTCGTAATCTTTGATTGGTCCGAAGATTTTCGCGCAGAATAAACCGTCACGCTCAGGTTTGAACGTACGGTAGTTGATTGTTTCTGGCTTTTTAACTTCACCAAATGACCAGTCACGGATCATTTCTGGCGAAGCTAAAGAGATACGAACTGCATCAAACGAAAGTGGATCTTTTGGTTTATCGAAAAAATTTAATAAATCTCTCATGTTATATTCCTACTTTCCTAAATTAGTGTTGAACCGGTGCTTGTTCTTCTGTTGATTCAGAAGGAAGTTCGTCTTCTTTGTCAGTCAGAATATCTGACTCAACTAATTCAACGTTTAGAGCTAACGATTGTAACTCTTTAATCAATACATTGAATGACTCAGGAAGACCTGGTTCAAGGATATTTTCACCGCGTACGATTGATTCATACATACGAGTTCTACCTGCTACGTCATCTGACTTAACAGTTAAGAATTCTTGTAATGAGTATGCAGCACCGTAAGCTTCGATTGCCCAAACTTCCATTTCCCCTAAACGCTGACCACCGAATTGCGCTTTACCGCCAAGTGGCTGCTGAGAAACTAACGAGTAAGGTCCAATAGAACGAGCATGGATCTTTTCTTCAACTAAGTGGTGAAGTTTTAACATGTACATGATGCCCACAGTTACTTGGTTCGCGAAAGGCTCACCTGTACGACCGTCGAATAAGATCGATTGAGTCGAAGGTAATTGAGCTTTCTTAAGTAAGCTACGTACGTCTGTTTCAGATGCACCGTCGAATACTGGAGTACCAACGTGGATACCGTTTTTAAGAGCAACAGCCATTTTCTTTAATGACTCGTCGTCAGATTTTTGAACTTTAGAAGTGATTTCTGCATCGTCAAAGATGTCAGTCATCGTCGAGCGAAGTTTGTTCGCATCGAATTTTTCTAAGTGTTCTTCGATTTGTTTACCTAAGTTGTGCGCTGCCCAGCCTAAGTGAACCTCTAGGATCTGACCGATATTCATACGTGAAGGAACGCCCAGTGGGTTAAGAACCATATCAACTGGAGAACCATCTGCTAAGTATGGCATGTCTTCTTGAGGTAATACTTTAGAAACAACACCTTTATTACCATGGCGGCCGGCGAACTTATCACCAACTTGTAATTTACGTTTAATAGCTACGTAAACTTTAACCATTTTGATAACGCCAGGAGGAAGTTCGTCACCTTTTTTAAGACGATCGATCTTCTCATTGAATACTAATTTAACTGCATCTAATTGATTACGAGCACCGTCGATGATTTTGTTAACTTGGAATTCAACTTCTTGTTCTAACGGGATGTAGCTTAATAACTCGAAAGGAATTGTTTCAAGGTCAGCATTTGTGATGTCTTGGCCTTTGTTTAATAACTTTTGAGTACCATCTTCATTTAATAAGATACCAGTAGTTTTCTTACCAACTACGATATCGCGTAATTTTTCGATCGCGTTATTTTTGATAACGTTTTGTTCGATCGCTAAATCTTTTTCTAATTTCTTACGTTTTTCTTCGATGATTAAACCTAAACGCTCGTCTCTATCAGAGCCTTCACGCGAGTAAACTTGTGCATCGATAACTGTACCGTAAACGCCAGATGGAGCACGTAAAGATGTATCACGTACGTCGCCAGCTTTTTCACCGAAGATAGCTCTTAAAAGTTTTTCTTCTGGAGATAATTGAGTTTCACCTTTAGGAGTTACTTTACCTACTAAGATGAAGCCTGGTTTAACTTCAGCACCGATACGGATGATACCTGAAGAATCTAGATCTTTTAACGCTTCTTCACCAACGTTGGCGATATCGCGAGTGATCTCTTCTTTACCAAGTTTTGTATCACGAGCTACGCACTCGAACTCTTCAATGTGAACTGAAGTGTACGTGTCGTCTTGTAATAATCTTTCAGAGATTAAGATAGAATCCTCGAAGTTGTAACCCATCCACGGCGTGAACGCTACGCGGATGTTTTGACCTAGAGCTAACTCACCTAACTCTGTAGATGGACCATCGGCGATGATATCGTTTTTAGAAACGCGATCACCTTTTTTAACGATTGGTTTTTGGTTGAAACATGTATTTTGATTTGTACGTTGGTACTTAGTTAAGTTGTAGATATCAACGTTCGCACCAAGTTCTCCGCCTTTTGCAAGACGACGAACAACGATACGAGATGCATCTACTTCTTCAACGATACCATCATTGTTTGCAACGATTGAAGTACCAGAGTCGCGAGCAACTAAACGCTCAACGCCTGTACCAACAAGTGGTGCACGAGATTTTAATAACGGCACAGCTTGACGTTGCATGTTCGATCCCATTAGAGCGCGATTGGCATCGTCATGCTCTAAGAATGGAATTAATGATGCCGCGATAGAAACTAACTGAGACGGAGAAACGTCTTGTAAAGTTACTTTTTCACGGTCAACAACCTCATACTCGCCATCGCGACGTACAGTGTGATTACCCGGAGCTAATTCACGGTTGTACTTCGGCTCTGTCGGAGCTTGAGCTTTATAGTGTCCAGACTCTTCAAGAGCTGACATATAAGTGATTGATTCAGAAATTTTACCAGCTTCAACTTTTTTATACGGTGTCTCGATGAAACCGTAAGAGTTGATGCGTGCGTAAGTCGATAAAGACGCGATAAGACCGATGTTTGGTCCCTCTGGCGTTTCGATCGGACAGATACGACCGTAGTGAGTCGCGTGAACGTCACGTACTTCGAAGCCAGCGCGGTCACGAGTTAAACCTCCGGGGCCTAACGCTGATAAACGACGTTTGTGCGTGATTTCAGATAATGGATTTGTTTGATCCATGAACTGAGATAACTGAGACGAACCGAAGAATTCTTTAACAACAGCGTTCACTGGTTTAGCGTTAACTAAATCGTGAGGCATCATTGTTTCAACGTCTTGTAATGACATTCTTTCTTTGATCGCGCGCTCCATACGAACTAAACCGATACGGTATTGGTTCTCTAATAACTCACCTACTGAACGAACACGGCGGTTACCTAAGTGATCGATATCATCTACAACACCACGACCATTTTTAAGATCGATTAATGTTTTAACTGTAGATAAAATATCTTTGTGAGTTAACACGCGGAAAGATGGAGGACACTCTTCCATCGAGATACCGAATTTGTGGTTGATCTTGATACGACCAACTTCAGATAAATCGTAAGCTTCTGGATCGAAGAATAAACGGTTGAAGTAAGCTTGCGCAGCTTCCATAACCGCAGGCTCACCTGGGCGTAAACGTTTGTAGATCTCGATTAACGCTTCATCTTGGTTTCCAACTTTATCAACTAATAAAGTGTTACGTAAGAAAGGTCCTACAGTTAAACCGTCGAAGAAAATTAAGTAGAAGTTTTCGATACCAGCAGTTAAAGCTTTTTTGATTAACGATACTGATAATTCAGTATTCGCATCAGCGATGATCTCACCAGTTGATTCATCGATTAGAGGTTTAGCTAAAACTTTACCTTCTAAATCTTGTGGTTGAACTTCAACTTCAGTTAAACCTAAGTCTTTAACTTTTTTAACGATAGCGCGAGTGATACGACGGCCAGCTTTTACTAAAGCTTCGCCAGTTGCAGGATCAACGATATCAGCAATCGCACGTTGGCCAGACATTCTTTCGATGTCTAATTTACGGAACAATTGTTTACCTTTTACGAAGATTTCATCTAAGTCGTAGAAGTATTCTAATAATTGCTCAGTGTTCATTCCTAATGCTTTAAGAAGAATTGTAGCTGGGAATTTACGACGACGATCGATACGGACATGGATAACATCCTTTTGATCGAATTCGAAATCTAACCAAGAACCACGGTAAGGAATTACGCGTGCTGAGTAGATTAATTTACCAGAAGCATTGTTTTTACCACCATCGTGGTCAAAGAAAACACCTGGAGATCTGTGTAACTGAGAAACAACTACGCGCTCAGTACCGTTGATGATGAAAGAACCGTTAGCCGTCATTAAAGGAATTTCACCTAAGTAAACTTCTTGTTCTTTCACGTCGCGGATTGAACGTGCTTCAGTTTCTTCATCAACATCAAATACGATTAAACGTAAAGTTACTTTCACAGGAGCTGCGAAAGTCATTCCACGCTGACGGCACTCATCTACGTCGTATTTCGACGGCTCAAGAGTGTATCCCACGAACTCTAAAGAAGATGTGTTGTTGAAATCAGAAATTGGAAATACAGATTTAAATACACCATTTAAACCTTCGTTTCCTCTGCGATCAGCATCAACTTCTTTTAAAAGAAATGCTTCGTAAGATTTTTTCTGAAGTTCAATCAAGTTCGGGATTTCGATAACTTGTTTGTTTTTGGCGAATGACTTTCTAATGCGAAGATTAGATGCCGTGACGGGAGTCTTATCCATTATTTTTTCTCCGTTTGCTTTTGAAAATTAGTTTTCGAAAAATTTTTTTATTAAAATTTTTGAAAAAACTAAAAATGAAAATTCGCTTCGGGGGGAATTTACAAGGCCCACATTAATTCAAATTTGAACGTAAGGTATTGAAACTACCTAATTAACCACTAAAATGCAACACTTGGTTCGGGATTTGCACTCCCTCTGAAAAATTGCCACTTTGCTTAAAAATTAGGATGTTTTTCTAGAGCAAAAAGCCTTATTTGAAAAAATATTTTTTGCTTATTTTTAAAGCTATTTTACGGGTCAAAATGAGGTTCAAAGCTTGCAGCTTACCCATCCTGAAACAAACCTTCGGGCTAATTGCCCTAACTTTGACTTAAGGAGCGCGTCATGATGGATCGAGTGGTCTTTTCTTCGACTAAAAATGAATATTTAAAGGGAGTCTTTCAAAATCCACAGGATATCCCCGAGACCTACGAACCCGTAGATTGCGACTTTTCAGATGAATTGGAGTTCGCAGTGATTCGCCAACTGCCCGTCGAAGTCAAATATTGGAATGTAAAAAATGAACTGCACGCTATCCGCGGCCGCATTATTGATATTTATGCGGAAAACAAAGCCGAATACATTAAAATGTCGAATCAGACATTGGTTCGTTTAGACCGAATTGCTTCGGTCCACATTTTAAATCCTAATTGATTGTTGTGCAGCTTGGGTAAAGATCACCCGGAATCAATGTGCCGTCAGCACAAATAGAAGTGACTGGTTGGCAAGGCTGGCTTGGTTGTGAAAATGCTTGGGTGTAACCAGTTACAGTTAAATTAGCCGGAACAACACCAGAACCACGCTCTGATAAACAAGTGCCTTCAGAAGCATTCGCTAAACCTAAAAATAAAAATGCAAAAGTAAATACTAACCTACTCATAAAACTCCCACTCTAGTTTTTTAAAAAGTTAGTGCGATAAGCCCTAAGAATCAAGCCTAACAACGATCTTCGCAGTATTTTCACGTTCGCAAAATGTGGAGCTTAACAAATAAAAAAAGGGAATACTTGCGTATTCCCTTTTCGGTTTGATGAACCTTTCGGCTCACCGAGCACATAAGCGTGAATTGCTTACGAGAAAAATTACTTGATAGTAACTTTCGCGCCTGCAGCTTCAAGAGCTTTTTTGATTTTTTCAGCGTCTTCTTTAGTCGCGCCTTCTTTAACAGCTTTGTTACCAGCTTCAACTAAACCTTTTGCTTCAGCTAAACCTAAACCAGTGATC
Organism: Pseudobdellovibrio sp. HCB154; assembly: GCF_046267985.1. GTDB lineage: Bacteria > Bdellovibrionota > Bdellovibrionia > Bdellovibrionales > Bdellovibrionaceae > Pseudobdellovibrio. The sequence continues at coordinate 2,560,945 of NZ_CP176530.1, forward strand.
GCACGAACTTCTTTGATCACGTTGATTTTGTTAGCGCCACCTTCAACTAAGATAACGTCGAAAGCAGTTTTTTCTTCAGCAGGTGCGCCACCAGCAGCAGCGCCGGCAACCATTACTGGAGCAGCAGCAGAAACGCCCCATTTTGCTTCTAATTCTTTTACTAATTCAGCGATTTCTAATACTGATTTTGCTGATAATGCTGTAACTAATTGTTCATTTGTCATTTTATAATCCTTTTCTTTAAATTTATTTTTTAAAAATAATTAAGCTTGTGGTGCTTCTTCTGCAGGTGCTGCAGCTGGAGCTCCGTTTTTAGTAGCGTATTCGTTAAGAACACGTGCAAGTCTTGCACTAGGCTCTTTCATTAACATTAATAATTGAGCACGTAATTGATCTTTACCAGGTAATGTAGCTAGGAATTTGATTTTATTAGAATCAAGAGCTTCGCCTTCCATCATACCAGATTTGATCTTAAGAGCTTCAACATCTTTACCGAACTCAGCTAGAGTTTTAGCTACGCCTACAACTTCGTTAAATGCGAAAACGATCGCATTCGTACCAGTTAAGTGCTCAGCTAATGCTTTAGTTTGAACTTCGTTTCCTGCGAAAGCGCGTTTAGCTAAAGTATTGCGAACTACTTTCATCTCAGACTCAGCAGCGTGAAGCTTTTTACGTAAATTCGTAACTTGCTCCACTTTCATGCCTTTAAAGTCTACGACGAAAGCGCCTTTAGCTTGACCGATTTTCTCAGTGATCAATTTGATGTCTGCATCTTTTTCTGATCTTAGCATTAGGTTTTCCTTTCGTTTTGATTTTAAGGCATCAGAAGAATGAAAGGATTTATCCGAGGATTATTTTCAGAAAGAAAATAATTTTTGAGATTTATCCGTCTCGGTTGGCAGCGATCTAAACTATTTAGATCGCTATTAAATTCGAAAGAAAACCAACTGTCTCTGACGCTATAATTTTAAATTCTATAATAACCGAAGATATTACTCTTCAGAACCTGCCATCGCTTCGTTAGCATCTAAACGGATCGCTGGACCCATTGTAGAAGCAGTGTACATAGAGCGAAGGTAGATACCTTTAGATGTAGCTGGCTTAGCTTTAACAACTGTACCGATGAAAGCATCGAAGTTTTCTTTAAGCTTAGCTGCACCCATAGATTTACGACCGATAGAAGCGTGGATGATACCAGCTTTATCAACACGGAAATCAAGTTTACCTTTTTTCTCTGCAGTAACGGCTTCAGTAACGTTCATAGTTACTGTACCAACTTTAGGATTTGGCATTAAACCACGAGGTCCAAGAACCTTAGCAACTTTTGATACAGTCGCCATCATGTCTGGAGTCGCGATACATTTATCGAAATCTAACCAACCACCGTTGATTTTCTCAACTAGATCGTCCGCGCCAACATAGTCTGCGCCAGCAGCTTTCGCTTCGTTCTCTTTAGGACCTTTAGCGAAAACAACAACGCGTACTGATTTACCTAAACCGTGAGGTAAGGCGATAGCACCACGAACTTGTTGATCAGATTGTTTAGGGTCGATACCTAATTTAACAGCTACGTCGATTGATTCATCGAATTTAGCTGGAGCAGTTTCAACTGCTAATTTGATACCTTCTGCGAAAGAATATTTTTTGTTAGCATCAACTTTTTTAGCTGCTGCTTCGAATTTTTTACCTGACATCTTTCACTCCTACCCTTGAACTTCGATACCCATGCTCTTCGCAGTACCTGCTACTTGAGACATAGCTGATTCAACTTTTACACAGTTAAGATCAGGCAACTTTGTAGTTGCGATTGTTTTGATTTGGTCGGCTTTGATTTTACCAACTTTATCTTTTTGTGGCATTTTAGAACCTGATTCTAATTTTAATGCCTTTTTGATCAATGAAGATACCGGAGGCGTCTTAGTGATGAAAGTAAACGAACGGTCTTGGTAAACAGTGATGATGATAGGGATAATGCTATCACCTAACGCTTGCGTACGAGCGTTGAACTGCTTACAGAATTCCATAATGTTTACCCCATGCTGTCCAAGTGCCGGTCCAACGGGAGGAGCTGGATTCGCTTTCCCTGCCGGTATTTGCAATTTGATCATACCTGTAACTTTTTTTGCCATAGATTCCCACCTTGCAAAGGGTTAAATGAACTCCTCAATTGGAGTTCTAAATTCTGTGTATTTTTACACGAGGGGAAAATATAGCCTCAGAGAGGCTTCAGAGACAACAATTTATTTAGGAATTTTGGTATTTTTTACCCTAAGTCTTAGAGATAAAACCCGCTGTGGAGTAGCCTAAGCAAATCAAACCCGTAAAAAGCAAAAAGCCTTGGTTAACCAAGGCTTTCGCATAAACAAATTTTAAAATATTGCTTAGTTTTTAGTAACTTGAATAAAATCAAGTTCAACTGGCGTTGGACGACCGAAGATCGATACCAAGACCTTAACTTTTGCTTTTTCTTCGTTAATTTCTTCAACTGTGCCGTTGAAGTTATTAAATGGACCATCAATAACCGTAACTTGGTCACCGATGTTATAGTTCGCTTTTGCTTTAGGTTTTTCAGCGATACCAGCCATTTGCTGAGTAACACGCATAACTTCATGCTCAGGAACTTCAGGAGGACGAGTTTTCGCGCCACCTACGAAGCCAGACACTTTAGAAGAGTTTTTCACTAAGTGCCAAGTTTGATCGCTAAGAACCATTTGCACGAAAATATAACCAGGGAAGAATTTGCGAGATTTAGTTGTTTTTTGGCCTTTAACCAACTCAACAACGCTTTCTGCAGGAATTAAAATTTCGCCGAATTGGCTTTCCATTTTATTCGTTTTAATTCTTTCTTCGATAGCTGTCTTAGCTGTGTTTTCACAACCAGTTTGTACATTGATGATGTACCATTTTTTTTCAGCTGTTTTTGGTGTTGTTTGATTTTCCAAACTACAACTCCTTTCTGGCGAAGCCAGAATAACTAATCAGTTAAATTACTTAAGAAATTGGTTAAGTACGAAGCCAGAAAAAAGATCGAACACGCTGATGATAATTGAAGAGATAAAAACCATGATGATAACTACCACAGTCATCATGCGAGTGTCTTTGATTGGTGGCCATACTACTTTTTTAATTTCTGCAACTACTTCATCAGCCCATTGCAAAACATTTTTATTAAATTGAAGAGACGCAAATAAAACTACAGCTAACATTACTGGTAAACCGTGTTTAAATAAATCGTAGTCAGAAAGTTTAGCGATAACGCCGAAAGCTCCAGATAAAGCTTTGATTAAAACAGATACGGTGAAACCAACTAGTGCAGCTAGTGAAAGAAAACATACTGTAATAAATTTTGAATTTGTTTTATCCATCCGTAAATTCCTTTATTGGTCTCATGACCAAAGCTTCTTTTGATCAGCCTTTGGCTGACCTGTACTAAACATTCTAAGAAACATTTTTGTGATTGGCACACAAAAAATGGCAGGGGCTGAGGGATTCGAACCCACGACCTAGTGATTTGGAGTCACTCGCTCTACCGCTGGAGCTAAACCCCTGCATGTACTTGTTTTCACTCGTACGAAACGCAAAATATACCCCTAGATTTCGCTACTCGACAAGCGTTTTGTTTGTTTTGATCTGCCATTAAGCAGACCCACCTGCTGGTCTAGGATGCCAAGTCACTTTTGGCAAAAAAAAACCCACATTCTTTCGAGTGTGGGTTTAAATTTTTTATTCATTCACAGAGCCGCTAGGCTCTGCTTTAGAAAAAAGGTCAACCGAAGGTTGATCAAAACAAGAAGTAGGCGAACCTACTACTCGATGATTTCTACTACAACGCCTGCGCCTACTGTACGACCACCCTCACGGATAGCGAAGCGTAATTGTTGTTCCATAGCGATTGGAGTGATTAACTCAACGTTAATCTCAACTTTATCACCTGGCATAACCATTTCAGTTCCAGCTTTAAGAGTTACAACACCTGTAACGTCTGTAGTACGGAAGTAGAATTGTGGACGGTAGTTAGTGAAGAATGGAGTATGACGGCCACCTTCTTCTTTAGTAAGGATGTACGCCTCACCTTTGAATTTTTTGTGTGGTTTAACTGAACCTGGTTTTACTAATACTTGACCACGTTCAACTTCTTCTTTTTTAGTACCACGTAAAAGAACACCGCAGTTATCTCCAGCGCGACCTTCATCTAACAACTTACGGAACATTTCGATACCAGTAACAGTTGTTTTTTGAGTTGGACGGATACCAACGATTTCGATCTCGTCATTTACTTTAACGATACCACGCTCAACACGGCCTGTAACAACAGTACCACGACCAGAGATAGAGAATACGTCCTCTACTGGCATTAAGAATGTTTTTTCAACAGCGCGAACTGGTTCTGGGATATAAGCGTCACAAGCTTCCATTAATTTAAGGATAGATGGACGACCTAATTCAGATTGGTCACCTTCTAAACCTAATTTAGCAGAACCTTTAACGATTGGAATCGCGTCGCCAGGGAATTCGTATTTAGATAATAACTCACGAACTTCCATTTCAACTAGGTCTAATAAGTCTTTATCGTCAACCATGTCACATTTGTTCATGAATACAACTAGAGCTGGAACGCCTACTTGGCGCGCTAATAAGATGTGCTCACGAGTTTGTGGCATAGGACCGTCAGCTGCAGAAACTACTAGGATTGCTCCGTCCATTTGTGCGGCACCAGTGATCATATTTTTTACGTAATCGGCATGGCCTGGGCAGTCAACGTGAGCGTAGTGACGGTTGTCAGTTTCGTACTCAACGTGAGTTGTAGAGATAGTGATACCACGCTCTTTTTCTTCTGGAGACTTATCGATTTGATCGTAAGCCATAGCTTGCGCTTTACCTAGAGTCGCAAGAGTAGTTGTGATAGCAGCTGTTAAAGTTGTTTTACCGTGGTCAACGTGACCGATAGTGCCGATGTTAACATGCGGCTTACTTCTGTTAAATTTCTCTTTAGACATTTGTCCTCCTGCGAGAATGTTTATTTATTTTTAACTTCTTTTAAAAAGTTTAACTAATTTAAAAATCCATTTAAGCAATCGATTTCTTCTCAATCACTGCTTTGGAGCCCGTGATCGGAGCCGAACCGACGACCTCACCCTTACCAAGGGTGTGCTCTACCACTGAGCTACACGGGCCTTTGCGTAACACCCGAAAAAATTTGGAGCGGGAAACGGGGGTCGAACCCGCAACCCCCTGCTTGGAAGGCAGGTACTCTAGCCAATTGAGCTATTCCCGCTCATGCGATTAGTTGGTTAGACTAATCTAAACCTTGCGACTACACACTAGTTTTGGCTAATTAAGTACAGAAAAAAAAGACGTGATAAATGGTGGGCAGGGAAGGATTCGAACCTTCGTAGACCGAAGCCAGCAGATTTACAGTCTGCCCCCTTTAGCCACTCGGGCACCTACCCATTTTATTAACGTCATGTACTTAGCTAGTGTACACTCGCAAATTTCGCCCAAGGACGAAAATGGAGCTGGCAATGGGACTCGAACCCGCAACCTGCTGATTACAAATCAGCTGCTCTACCAATTGAGCTATGCCAGCATAGCCTAAAATTATCGGACATTTTGATTAGATCAAAATCGACGTAAATTTTAGTAACTTGGAATTTTTACTGGATTCGCGGTGTCAGGTCAACATCGAATTTTTAAATGAATTCAAAGTTTTATGCTGGATTTTTAGCCAAGTACGCCTCAAAGACATCACTGTAGACTGGAAAATGACCATGAAGTTGGCTTTCCATCAAAAAAATGGACGAAATTTCACCTTTTCCCAAATCTATCTTTTTAAAAGGTCCAATGGCGGACTCAATAGAATTTGGATTTCTGAGCCGTCCTAAAGTCATATGTGGGTAATATTGCATTTGCGGAGTTAAACCCAGCTTCTCTTCAAGAGCCGATTGTAAATCTAAGAGGGATTGTGAGCGCTGAACATCGACAAAGAGCGTTCGTGCTTTTTGAAAATGATCGAAAGCACCTAGATCGCGAATTTTTAAATTAAACTCTGAAAATTCATTCGCAACTTCAGAAATTTTACTCTGTAATTCAGGAATTTTCTCTGCACCCGTCTCGCCTAAAAAACTTAGTGTGACGTGCATGTTCTCAAGCGGAGACCACTTGATGTTAATTTCTTTTTGATCGAAAGATTTTTTTAATTTTTTTAAGAATGGATCTAAATGATAGATCTGACCAAGACTGGGTTTAATAGCGACAAATAATCTTTTACTGACAGCTTGTGAACTCATTCACCTATAATGGTATCACCACGAATTAAAAAACGTCCATCAAAAGTCATCGGTAAGCCCTGACCTTTATAAGCTAAAACCTCGAAATCGGTTTGACGCCCCTTCACGGCTTGAAAATGTAAATGCGGCTCAGATGTATTTCCCGTATTACCGACCTGTGCTAGATGTTGACCGGCTTTAACTTGGCTTCCCACGTTAACGACAAGAGAGTTCTGCTTAAGGTGCGCTAACATAATACTGACATCCAGGCTTTCGCAGTAAAGCGAAATAAAATTACCTAAAAGATTTTTCGCATCGGCTTCTGGTGGATTTAAATCGATTAACTCACTTTGAGCCGCAATCACTTCACCATCACAAGATGCGTATACAGGTTCAGCATAGATTTCGTATTTTTCATTCTGACCCGGAAATAAACCACTGGCACGCGTGCGAAACTTATTAAGCTTAACAACATCTAAAGCATAACGTTGCGCCGACAGAAAAAAATGGTGGTTTAAGGCTTGTGAACTTCCGCCATGACGAACATCAAATAACCCTTTTTTAAGAGGAAACTGCAAAGCCACGGCTTCAGTTTTTTCATATTGGCGTACATTAACGAAAGCTGGAAACTCCCAAAATAAAGAGCCGCCGATCATGAGAAATAAAACAATGGCTAACCAAGCTCTAGGTGTTTTTTGTGGCCACAGAGAAAGATTTTTTCTTGTCAAAAGAGACCAAACGACAACACCCAAAAATCCATATAAAAAGATGGCGGGCCAAAAAGTACCGACCCAGTCCCAGCCGGAGCCACCTAGATACATCATTAAAATGTAACCCGAAGTTACTGTAAGAACTGAAAACCAGCGCATCCAGTTAGCTTTTCTTTCACGGTAAATCCAAAAGATAAACCAAACCGGAATAATAAGGTGAGTTGTAAAAATAATCGCAGAATACAAATCACGCATAAAAAATTACTTACGTTTTTTTTGCGACCATTGACGTTTTGTTTCAGCTAAGGCCATCGCTGTGGCTACTGAAACGTTATAACTTGCATCAGCTGCGGCTTGCGGAATTGAGACTAACTCATCACACACACGCTCTGTTGTTGAACGTAAGCCTTTATCTTCGGCGCCTAATACCCAGATCACTTTTTCTGGATATTCGATTTCATAAATTGATTTTTCAGCCTTGTGCGAAAGACCGTAAACCCAGAAACCAGCCTCTTTTAGTTTTTCAAAGGGCTCGTTGAAATTATTAATTCTTGCGATCTCAACATGCTCGGCTCCACCGCATGCTACTTTGTGAACTGTCGGCGTTAAACCAACGGCGCGGTCAGCAGGAATAATCACGCCACTCACACCCATTAACCAGCTTGTACGTAAGATGGCGCCCAGGTTGTGAGTGTCTTCTACGCCGTCTAAAGCCACGATCATGCTTTCATGCTCCCAAGCTTGGTGAGTGTAATCAAAAGCTGGGTTATAATCTGAAAATACGATCACACCTTGGTGTGATTGTGTGATTTTTGCTAATTCAGGTTCTGCACGTTCTTCGAAACGAATGTCGTGGTCTCTAAAGATTGCCAGTAACTCTTTCACTTCAGGAGTCGACATTAGATTTTTTTGCACGATGGCTTGTTTTACTGACTGCGGACGTACACGTAAAACTTCTTTCACCGCGTGCGTACCAGTGATTTGTCTCCATGATTTAGGAAGAGAAGCGTGCATGCCTTGAGTTTGTCCGCTGCCGCTGTGGCGAGCTTGTGGACGACCGCCACCACCGCCATGAGCTGGGCGTGACTGTGGACGCGATCCGCCTTGAGAAGAACGACCACCTGATGAACGTTGTGGGCCTTTACCGCCCTTTGAGTTAAATGAAGATTTTCTCATAACTATTTTCCTAAATTCTTAAAAGCAAAAACCTTGGCGATTTTAGATTGTTTTTAAAATATCTAAAACGGCTTGTTTTGGGTTTGGCGCTTGAAGGATCGGTCTACCAATAACTAGGGCCGATGCGCCAGCACGAAGTGCTTGTTGTGGATTCATTACACGTTTTTGGTCATCTGTAGAAGCCTCTGCCGGTCTAATTCCCGGAGTAACCTTATACAGATTGTGGTTTTTTAACAGTTCTAACTCATGAGCTGAGCAAACTAAGCCCGAAAGCCCTGATTCTTGAACCAGGTTCGCCAAGCTTACCACGTGTTCTGAAACAGCCCACGGGTGAAGAGATTTCGGCATTGATTGCTGATCCCAGCTTGTCAGGATTGTGACCGCTAAAATTTTAAAAGGACGAATTTGATTTAATTCTTTTTCTAACTTCGCAAGCTCAGTCAAAGCTTCTTTACCTGAAAGTGCATGAACAGTAACGAAGGTTGCTCCTGCCTGAAAACTTGTTTTCACAGCCGACACCATCGTTGAAGGAATATCAAAATATTTATTATCGATGAATACAGGCGCGATCGCAGCGCATTCTTTAATAAAATCCGCGCCGTACTGATAACCTAAGCGCGGACCAATTTTAATAGCGCCGACTTCGCTTCCCACTTGATCTAAAATCTTTTTTGCTTGCTCTTTGGTATCGACATCAAGAGCTAACATAATTGGATTTTTGATCAAATTTGAATTCATTATCGGTCGCCTTTCAAAATTAACGAGTTGCTAAAACTTTTTCGACCTGAGCCATCACTTGGTCAGGAGCCATTTTTTCAACTTCTTTTGTTTTACGGTTTACAACTTCGATTTGAGCGGCGTCGAAACCTTTTTTACCAACTACGATACGAACAGGCATACCTAAAAGATCTGCATCTTTAAATTTTACACCTGGGCGTTCATCACGATCGTCGATGAAAGTTTCAATGCCTTTTTCAGCAAAACGTAAAGCCATTTCATTCACATAGCCATTTAACTTTTCATCTTTGATATCTAACAAACAAATATGAACGTGGAACGGAGCAATCGCTTTTGACCAAATGATACCATCAGCATCATGGCTTTGTTCGATCGCAGCTTGTACGACACGCGTAATACCAATACCGTAACAGCCCATTTCGTAGTGTTGAGATTTTCCGTTTTTATCTAAGAACGTGCCGTTCATTTTTTTAGAGTACTTTTGACCTAAATAGAAAACGTGACCCACTTCGATACCGCGGTACGCTTTTAAGCGGCCATCAGATTCAGGGCATTTATCTCCGGCACGCGCCATACGTAAATCAGCCGTTTTTGTGATTTGAAAATCACGGCCGTGGTTTACATTGCGTAAGTGGAAATGATCTTCATTGGCACCTACGATGTAGTTTTTTAAACCCATAATGCCGTTATCAGCATAGATTGGAATTTTTAAACCAACAGGGCCACATGAACCAGGATTAGCACCCGTCACTTCGCGAACTTGTTCGTCAGTTAACATAACTGGTTCGTTATTCATTCCCAGTAAGTTTTTAATTTTAATTGGATTAACTTCGTCTGATCCACGTAATAAAACAGCGAAAGGTTTTAATGTTTTTACTTTCGCATCTTCATTAGAATCAAAATACAACGTTTTAACTAATTCGCGTGCTGGAATTTTAGTGAAAGCTTCAAGATCAGCGATTGTTTTTTGATTTGGAGTTTCGAATTTTTCCATAGCTTTTTCAGCATCGTTTGAAACTTGTGGAACAGCATCAATAGCTGGGCACACTTCAACGTTAGCCGCGAATCTTGTTTTATCAGAAACTAATAAAGCATCTTCGCCCGCTTCAGCTAATAATTGGAATTCGTGAGTTTGGCTTCCACCGATGTTACCCGCGTCAGCTTGTACCGCACGGAATTCTAAATTTAAACGGCTAAAAATACGATCATAGGCTTGGTACATATCTTCGTAAGTTTTAAGAGCGCCCGCTTGATCCATATCAAAGCTGTAGGCATCTTTCATCACGAATTCACGACCACGCATCAAACCAAAACGTGGACGGATTTCGTCGCGGTATTTAGTTTGGATTTGGTAAATATTTTTCGGAAAATCTCTCCATGATTTTAATTCATGGCGAACGTAATCAACTACAGCTTCTTCAGCTGTTGCACTTAAGCAAAACTCTTGTTCATTACGGTTTTTAAACTTTAATAAGCCTGCGCCCATTTGTGTCCAACGGTCAGTCTCTTCCCATAATTCGCGCGGTTGAACTACCGGCATTAAAACTTCAATACCGTTCGCTTTGTGAAGCTCTTCACGCACGATTTCTTCAAATTTGCGAATAGCACGTAAACCAATTGCCCCGTAAGTGTAAAGGCCTGGGCCAAGTTTTTTCATGAATCCTGAACGCATCATTAATTTGTGCGATGGAATCTCGGCATCAGATGGAGCTTCTTTTAATGTGAATAAGTGAGTTTGTGACCATCTTAAAATTGACTGTTTCATTAGATATTTACCTCGATGCCGTAGGCTTTAATTTTTCTGTGTAAGTAACTGCGCTCTAAACCAATCGCTTCAGCGGTTTTTGAAATATTGCCGCCGTTTTCCTGAATTTTTTTAATTAAATAATCTTTTTCAAATTCCGCACGCGCATCACGGAAAGTTGAAATTTCAGAGTGTGACCCTTGTTGGCCATCTTTTTTATCTGAAAGACCGGCAAAACGTAAATCATGCACATCAACATAATCAGATGGCGTTAAGATATACACGCGTTCGATAAAGTTTTTTAACTCGCGAATATTTCCGGGCCATGTGTGTTTCACTAAAAGTTTTAAACCTTGTTCAGAAATTGTTTTTCTAAACGAAGCCATTTGTTTAGCGATAATGTCGCTGAAGTGAAAAATTAATGACTGAATATCTTCAGGACGATTACGTAAAGGTTCTACAAAGATTTCGTTATTTTGTAATAATGCGGCTAACTCTGTTGCGATTTTTCCGCTGCTGATAAGACCTGTTAAGGCTTGTGATGAAGTTAAGATCACGCGTGAAGATGCATCGATTGGATCAGCCGATCCAACACGCGAAAACTTTTGTGTTTTTAAATAATTTAAAAGTTTTAACTGAATCGCCTGTGGCATTTCTTCGATCTCTTCGATAATCACTGTGCCACCTTCGATCAATTCTAATTTACCTTTACGCGTTTTATCGATTCCCGGTAATACGCCTTTTTCGATACCGAATAATTCGATCTCGATTAAGTCTTGCGGTAATGTTGCACAGTTCACTTCAACGATGGAACGGCTGGCTTGTGCCGACATAAAGTGAATGTTTTGCGCCACTAACTCGCGACCCGATCCAGATTCACCAGAAATTAAAATCGTTTGCTGAGTCTTCGCTACCGTCGTGATTTGCTCGCGCACTTTTTGTAACGATTTAGATTCACCCACAAGCGCGATATTTTTTCTAAGTTTATTTAGTAAGGCTTGTTTTTCATCTTTTTCAGCTTTGAATTTTAAAACGTGGTCGATCACTAGAGTGATTTTTTCTAGTGAAAGTGGTTTTTCGATAAAATCCCAAGCACCAATTTTAGTCGCCTTAACGGCTGTTTCAATTGTTCCGTGACCAGAGATCATAATAAATTGAGTCTCTGGGTTGTGTGGAATTGCTTGTGTTAAAACTTCGATACCATCCATTTTCGGCATCCAGATATCTAAGAAACAAATGTGGGGTTTAAATTCTTGCAGAACTTGTAAACCTGTAGGTCCATCTGGTGCAGTTAAAACATGAAAACCATCGTCTTTTAAACTTTCAGACAGAACCTGACGAATCGGCCCTTCATCGTCGATAATGAGAATACGCGTTTTAAGTTTTTCTTCATGTAAAGCTTGAGACATAGGTCACCTTCTTATAGCTAATAAAAGCTACATGATTAAGGTGCGCTTGTATATAGCGGAAGCTCTATGTAAATCTTTGTTCCTTGCGGTTCATTGCCTAGGGCGCGGATAACGCCGCCGTGATCTTCGATAATACTTTTCACGATCGGTAAACCTAGACCAGTTCCCTTTTCTTTCGTTGAGAAGTAAGGCTCAAATACACGCACTCTGTCGCGCGCTGGGATTCCTGGGCCGTTATCAATGATGTAAATTCGGGCAATTCTGTGCTGAGTTTGGTATTCAGTACGGATTGTCACTTCAGGATTTGCGATCTGTGCTGTGGCGTCCTCAGTTGCATGAACCGCGTTATCAAGAAGGTTCACAAACACACGTTTTAGCTGAGCCGGATCGAATTTAAATTCTGGCAATGCCGGATCTAATTCTAAGTTAAATTTAATGTTCGTATGGTTTTGTGAATAGGCTTCACCCATGCCTTTTAAAACATCGTTTAACTGCGCATGAATTTGTTTAAGTTCAGGCATACGTGCAAACTGCGAAAACTCATTCACTAGATTTCGCATATCATCGACTTGCGACACGATCATCTGAATTGAATCTCTAAAAGCCTGTTCATTGATTTGATCACCGTATTTTTTTGAAATACGTTCGGCCGCAAGCTTAATCGGCGTTAATGGATTTTTAATTTCATGAGCAATACGACGGGCCACTTCTTGCCAAGCCGCTGCACGCTGCGCGTTCACGATCGGAGTCATATCATCAAACACCATGATACGACCGATTTGCTGCTGAAACTCATTACGTAAAATCGAAATGTGAACTGAAAGTGGAATTGGTTCTTTTTCAATACCTTTTTCAGTCTGCTTTTCAACTTCGATACGAATTTCTTTTTGCAGACTTGTTAAATTGTTTTCCTGCATCGCTTTTACGAACTGCGAGAAAATTTTGTAGTTTTGCTCGTCTAATAATTGCTTAATCGGCTTACCGACAGCTTTTGTTTGATCGGTATTTAATAATTCACCGGCACGGCGATTCATCGTTGTCACCACACCAGCCATATCGACCGATAAAACGCCGGCAGATACGTTTCCTAAAACGATTTCAACGTAAGTTGTATATTGATTTAAGTTTTTGATCGTTTGCTGAAGTTCTAATTCAGATGACGATAAATTTGAAATCATCTGATTGAAGTTTCCGATAAGGCTATTGATTTCTTCAGATCCTGATTCGATTTCAAGCGACGAGTAATCACCGCCTGCAACACGTTTGGTAGCGCGGCCTAATTGCACCAGCGGAACTGATAATTGTTTCGCCAAGTGGAAACCAAACCAAATCGCGGCAAATAAGATAACTAGCGACATCACGATCTGCATAACGAAGTACATCGACTTTAGCGGATTTTCGATCAGCGTATTAGTTTGGAATTCTTGGTAAGCGCCGACGATATCGTCAAACTTTGCCCCGGGCGCTAAATTTAAAACTTTCGATACGACAACGACACCGTTATCCATCGGTACCATCATACGCAGTAAGTGCGAATCTGAAAAAACTTGAACTAGACTTGCTTGGCTTTCGTGTAAAAAACCTTTTTGTAAGAAATCAAAATTTGGTCTTGGTACAACCTGTTTGATCGCTTTGGCGTCTTGGGCAATGTAGCGCTCTGATAAAAGATCTGGGTAATATTCAACCGCATCAAGCTTATAATCACGTTGCAGTTTTTTAAGAGTTTCGTCGATCTTTTGTGGGCTTTGCGTTTTTTGAATCGCTTGAGCGACCATTTCAGCGTAGTCGTAACCTTTGCGTTTTTCTTGCGTGATAAATGAATCAATCACTTCAGAGGCATTTTTTAGAATGCCGATCATACGTTGTGAAAACCAACGGTCAAATGAACTGTTTAAGTAAAATACCGAAAGAATCAAAACTAACGATGTCGGAATAACCGAGAACGTAGCAAAGGCGATAATCAGTTTTGATTTTAACGAAGAGCCAAAGATTTTTCCGCGACGTTCGATAAAAACTTTTACGACGTTACGGAAAATTAAAAATAGAAGTAATAGAACTAGAATTAAGTTTACGTTAACAAGCCCGATAAAATAAATGATGTACGGGCTTGGTAAAGTTTGGCCGGAACGGAATACGAAAACCTCGATACCGATCAAAATGGCGAGCATGATTGAAATAACGAAAATAGATAGAACTTCTTTTCGCCTTTTCAGCAACTCAACATTTTCGGTAGGTTTAGTACTCATACCCCTTTATTTTTTCTTAATTTCTCTAAGAAGTCCAATCATCTCAAGGGCTGCTTGAGCTGCATCAACACCTTTATGGCCATGACGACCGCCTACACGGTCAAGTGCTTGCTCTTCGTTTTCAGTTGTTAAAACGCCAAAAGCGATTGGTTTTTTGTAATCTAACATTAATCTTGAGCAATTTCGCTCAACAGAACGGCAAACTTCTTCGTAATGAGTCGTTTCGCCGCGGATAACGGCGCCTAAAGTGATCACCGCGTCTACTTTTTGGTATTCTAATAACGCTTGAGCCGCTAACGGAATTTCAACCGCACCCGGAACACGAACCGCTAAGATTTCAACGCCGTCGATAGCTTCTAAGAAATCTAAAGTGCCGTCTTCAAGCTTAGATGTGATCTCTTCGTTAAAACGAGATGTTACAACGCCGATTTTAATTTTTTGCGCTGGTTTTAATTTAGCGGCTTTAGCAGACTTTGCAGATTTTTTAGTTGGCTTAGCACTTTTAACTTTCATTTGATTTCCTATACTGGATTAGATCTTCGATCGTTCCGATTTTAATATTATGTTTTTTTGCAAATACCATAAGATCTGGTAAGCGCGCCATTGAGCCATCGTCGTTGATCACTTCGCAAATAACACTGGCTGGAGTAAGTTTTGTTAACATCGCCATATCCACACTGGCCTCAGTGTGACCGGCACGGCCAAGCACACCTTGTGGATGAGCTTTTAAGGGGAAAATATGACCTGGACAGATCACATCCGTGGCTTGTGCTGATTCACGTGACGCCACTTTAATGGTGTGTGAACGATCCGCAGCAGAGATCCCCGTCGTTACACCGAAGCTCGCTTCGATAGAGTAAGTAAATGCCGTTTCTGTAGGGCCACGTTGATGTGATTTTGAAACCATCATCGGTAATTGTAATTTTTCAATTTGTGAAGCGGTCATTGATAGACAAATCAAACCACGCGCTTCTTTCGCCATAAAGTTTACAGCTTCTGGCGTGATAAAATCAGCGGCGATAACCAAGTCACCTTCGTTTTCGCGGTTTTCATCATCAACCAGGATCACAAATTTTCCGGCTTTAAAATCAATTAGAATTTCTTCGATAGAATTCATTTGGCTAGACATTAGTTATTTCCTTGCGCGCGAATGTAGGCCTTCGCCAAATAATCAGATTCAAGATTTACGTAATCACCTTTTTTAAAATACTGAAGGTTAGTTACTTTTAAAGTTTCTGGAATTAAACAAAAGAAAATAAAACAGTTTTCAATTTTATTAATCGTAAGACTTACGCCGTTTACACAGGCTGAACCTTTTTGCCAAAAGTGTTTGGCAAGTTCAGGAGAAGTTTCAACCGCTAGATCCCACACATCACCGTTCGCTTCTGAAACAGCGATCTTAGCCGACTCATCCACATGACCAGTTACAAGATGACCATGTACACGATCACCGAATTTTAATGAGCGTTCTAAATTTAACGGAAACTTTTCCCAGAACGGAAGGCTTTTTGAAAGTAATGTCAGAGTTTCTAAACCTAAGCAGAACTGCATTTCGTTTTGATCGAAAGCTTCAACAGTTAGGCAAACACCGTTGACGCAAATACTGTCGCCGATTTTGATATCATCAAAAAACGTTGGACGTTTTACCCAAAGGCGCGAAGCCTGGTTCATTTTTTCAGTGCGGATTACGGTAGATGTGGTCTCGACAATTCCAGAAAACATATGCTGCTTTAACTATCACGTTAAAGCAGCGTTAGTCTATTGATTACTCTAAGAGCTTATTTCTTTTTCTTAGATGATTTGCTATTAGTTTGTACCGGTTGATCTTGCACCAGCTGACTGACGCGAGTTAAGGCACCAACCTCAATAGATTCGTCCTCACGAGGGTTTAAAACGCGGGCTTTGGCCATTAAGTTACCAGCATCTTCGATTTCGATAATCCAAGGATCGTTTGTTACCGACACCGAACCTAGTAACACGCTGCCTTCACCACACGGTTCGCCCATCCAGTCATGCACTTCATTTTCAACTTTTAAGCGGTCGCCTTTTTTTAGACCAAGTTCTGCACCACCCACAATAACCACGTAGTTATCACGGCTGATTAATACACGCGTATGCCATTCTTGGCGTTGCAGTGATTTTAATTTCTCAGAAATATCTTTGATCGACTGTTTTAATCCTTTAAGAACAGTTTCAGCCATACCTGTTACACGGTAAAATTCAGGACCGATGTGGATGATACCCAAATCAATACCAAATCCTGCCGAATAATCTTTCTTGATCACTTCAGAATTTACCGCAGCCATTTGTTGCGAACTCCATGGATCAAACGCATGAAAGCTAAGATCCATACGCATTTTATCCATTTTAAATTTTGCAGATAAAGGAATTTGTACAGTTGATGAATTAAACCCAAACTGTAAAGCCATTCCCGAATACGCTTCTAAAGAATTAATTTTACCGTAAAGTAAATGCTGTGGACGAGACACCAAACAACTTGAATCACGCGATAATTGCACATCACTTGATTTCATCGTCGGGAACCAAGTTTTTAATTGGGTCATTTGTTTTTGTTCAACAGAGGCTTTTTGTAAACCGGCAGAAGATTGTGGATCAGCTTGATCTACTTTCGGGTAAACATTGCGTTCAAACATTGATTCTTCTTCAAAGATCACACCTGATAATTGGTTTTGCGCCACTTCAGAGAAATTGAAGCCTGAGTTATCTAAGAACGATGAAGCTTCCATCTTTAGAATCTGCACATTCTTTTTTAACTGTCTGGCTTTAACGACAGGCTGTTCTTCACATTTTTGATTGGCCATTGTTAATAACGCCAATGTTGTTAAACTCGCCACGGACAATAACTTTTTATTGATGGTAGACATCAACCCCTCCAATTTTTTGTCCAGTACGGCGATTACATGAGTTCTCCAGACGAACAACTAGTTCGGCAATTATTACCTAGACCTTTAGCGGGTTTGGAACAGGAAAACATAATCTTAAAAATGTGAAAAGATTTTAGACATAAAAAAAGGGATTGCGATGTGCGCAATCCCTTCAAGAAAAATTATGTAACGAGATTAGCTGTCGACTACTTACCGAAAGAAGTATTTCCAGAAATATTGATGAAGTAGTTTACATCTTCATTTTTTAAAATTTCGCCATCAGAGTTGAAGCGGTCTTTGTCATACTTTAAGTACTTCGCACCACCACTTAAACCAAAGCCACCGAAGTTTGCACCGATACCGGCCTCGCCGATCACAGCGTTGTTAATCTCTTTACTTGACCAACGATAACCGGGGCCTAAGAAAAAGTTGAAGCTTCCGCTTTGACCTAATTTAGTTCTTAAAACTAAACGTAAAGTCGAATCTAAGCCTGTGATTGTCTCGATTTTATCGCCGGTTCTTTGAAAACCCGAGTTACGCCAAGTTAACCAGTCAGTGAAATTTAAATTCACCCCTAAGTGAACTTCTTGATAAGTGACTCCGTTGTTATTACCCGTAGATCCCCCGATGTCACCAGTGATCAGCGGGGTCTCTTTAGCAAAAGATGTTGAAGCGACTACGATACTACTTAAAAGAAATAGAATTATTTTCATAATCTATTTTTACCATAGAATCGGACTTAATATCACCAGCAATCATTTTTTTCGCCAATGGATTTAAGACCTCTGTCTGGATAACTCTTTTAAGCGGTCTGGCACCAAATACAGGATCAAAACCTTTCTCACCTAGATACACTATTGCACTATCAGTGAATTCAGCTTTAATACTTTTTTGCGCTAAACGATCAATCACTTGTTGTAATTGAATTTTCACGATGCCGTTTAAGTTTTCTTGGCTTAACGGTTTAAATTCAATCACATCATCCACACGGTTTAAAAATTCCGGGCGGAAGAAAGATTTAAGCGCTGTCTGAATCGCTTCACTGCCTTGGCTGGCTCCTAAGTTCGAAGTCATGACAATCACTGTATTTTTAAAATCTACAGTGCGGCCCTGACCATCAGTTAAACGACCTTCATCTAATAACTGAAGTAAAACGTTAAACACATCCGGATGCGCTTTTTCAATCTCATCTAATAAGATCACAGCATACGGTTTACGACGAACCACTTCAGTTAACTGACCACCCTCTTCGTAACCCACATAGCCCGGAGGAGCACCGATCAAACGAGACACAGAATGTTTTTCCATGTACTCAGACATATCAATGCGCACAACGGCTGTTGAATCATCGAATAGGAAATCAGCTAAGGCTTTGACCGTTTCAGTTTTACCTACACCGGTTGGCCCCACGAAAATAAAAGTCCCGATCGGACGGTTCGGATCAGCGATTTCCGCACGCGATCTTCGAACAGCATCAGCAATCACTTCTAAAGCTTTGTCTTGGCCGACAACTTTTTTCTTTAAAGTGTCTTCCATGTGTAAAAGTTTTTGCGTTTCGCTTTCTAACATGCGGCTCACTGGAATATGTGTCCATTTAGAAACCACATCAGCGATATCTTCTGCATCAACTTTTTCTTTTAATAAAGAGCCGTCTTTAGTTTTAAGTTTACTTTCTAAATCTTGCAGAGTTTTTTCAAGCTCTGGAAGTTTTCCGTATTTTAACTGCGCCGCTTTTTCATACTGCGCATCACGCTCAGCACGACTGATATCGTTTTTAATTTGTTCGATGTCTGATTTCAAAGATTTTACTTTATCAATCTGGCCACGTTCAAAGTTCCACTTTTCACGTAATGCCTGCGACTTCAACTGAAGTTCATTTAACTCTGTTGAAATTTTATCTTTACGTTCTAAAGATTGTTTATCCGTATCTTTTTTTAACGCTTCTAATTCGATTTTATAATTTAAAATCTGGCGTTCGATTTGATCTACCTCTTCAGGAACAGATCTATTTTCAATTCCAAGTTTACTTGCCGCTTCATCGACAAGATCAATCGCCTTATCTGGTAAAAAACGATTTGTGATATAACGGTGCGAAAGTTTCGCTGCCGCTACAATCGCACCATCGGTAATCTGTACACCATGGTGCACTTCATACTTTTCTTTTAAACCACGTAAGATCGTGATCGTTTCATCAACGGTTGGCTCATCAACCAACACTGTTTGAAAACGACGTTCTAAGGCCGCATCTTTTTCAATGTACTGACGATATTCATCTAAAGTGGTGGCTCCGATACAACGTAATTCACCACGTGAAAGCGCAGGCTTTAATAACTGCCCCGCATCCATGGCGCCATCTCCTTTGCCGGCTCCCACTAATGTATGTAACTCATCGATAAATAAAATAATCTCGCCACTTGAAGAAGTGACTTCTTTGATCACCGCCTTTAAACGGTCTTCAAATTCACCGCGGTATTTTGCACCGGCGATTAAAGCGCCCATGTCAAGAGCCATTAATTTTTTACCTAATAAGTGATCAGGCACATCTTTTTTAATAATACGTAAAGCCATACCTTCAGCGATAGCTGTTTTACCAACGCCAGGTTCACCGATTAACACCGGATTGTTTTTTGTACGGCGTGAAAGCACTTGAATCACGCGGCGAATTTCTTCATCACGGCCCACGACCGGATCAAGTTTTCCTTCGGCCGCTAACGCTGTTAAATCACGCGCGTATTTTTTTAAAACTTCGTATTGGTTTTCTGGTTCATCATTTGTGACACGTTGATTACCACGAACTTTTTTAAGCGCTTCTGTGAACGCCGCTTTTTTAACACCGGCAGTTTCTAAAATCTTTTTAAGACCGGCATCATCAAGTTTAAATAACGCTAAAAAGAAATGCTCTGTTGAAATAAGTTCATCTTGCATTTCTACCATTTCAGCTTCGGCGTATTTAAAAAGTTTTTGCAAACGGGCGCTCGCATAAACATTGGCTTGCGCCGATGAAAGCTGCGGCAACTGGCTGATTGCTTTGTTTAACGGTGTAATTAATGAAGCTGGCTGAATTTTAGCTTCTTGTAAAACACGCGGCACAACGCCATCGTCTTGCTCAACTAATTCTAGTATTAAATGTTCGGGTTCAACGGAAGAGTTCTTTTTGCTTTCTGCAAGCTTAGCTGCAGCCTGCATAGCCTCTTGGCTTCTTCTGGTCATTTTTTGGATTTCATTACTCACTGTTTACCTCGTTGTTCCATACAATAAGGATGAGTTATAGATTGCATTTGTCAACCCGAGGTCCTATATAAAACTTATGTCGAAAGCCAATGGTAAAATCCCATTAAAACAGCCCTCAGCTCGCATTAGACCGTCTATGAAAAAAGACGTGATTCAAGCGCGTGATTTTAATGCTTATAAGATCCCTTTCGCCTGTGAAGACTGCTCCCATTTCGCCTCGGAAACGACGACATGCACTTTAGGCTTTAATACGGCCAATCACTTACGTGCGAATTCTCTTCACTCCTACGAGTTGAGCGGGAAAATTGCTCAATGCCGCTTTCTTGAAATCGACTAAGCTTAAAAAATCTTTCTATCAGCGCGACACCACAACAGTAGCGCGTGAACTTTTAGGTAAACGTCTAGTTCATATCGTGAATGGTAAACGCCTTTCAGGAATTATCACCGAAACTGAAGCCTACTTAGGTGTTACAGATCGTGGTTGTCACACCTTCGGAAACCGTAAAACTAAACGAACTGAACCGATGTACTTACCCGGTGGGCACAGTTACGTCTACTTAATCTACGGCATTTATGATTGTTTAAACGTGGTCACACAAAAACAAGATATTCCTGAAGCTGTTCTTATTCGTGCTCTTGAACCTTGCGAAGGCTTATCTTTCATGGCGAAAGCGCGTAAGCTTAAAACCTTTGATCCTGAAAATAAAAAACATCTGTGGAGCTTGACTACAGGCCCTGGAAAATTAGCACAAGCAATGAAGATCACACGCGATCACAATTCATTATTACTCACGGACGACACACTTTTCATTGAGGATATCGGAGCCAAAATCAAAAATTCAGAGATCGTGGCTTCTCCAAGAATTGGTATTGATTACGCTCAAGAAGCAAAACACTGGGAGCTTCGTTTCACTCTCAAAGATCATTATTTTCTCTCGAAGAAAGTCTAACTTAAGCGATCGACATAATCGTGACACTCGCCGTGACTCGACCAACATTCCCAAGACTGAAACTAAGCCTCGTCGAGTCCTAAGACTGACGTTTAGAAATCCCTACTTTCAGAGTGAAATTTCTCTCTAAAAAAACATTTTCTTAACAAATTTCTATTCACATGTCCTGTCAAGAATTCCGCGAACTCAGTCGAAAAAAGAGATAAGTAACAAACTACGAGACTGGAAGTCTCTATGATCTTCGTCAATGTCAGCTACTGGCAGCGATGGGATTCTCAAACCTTTTGAAAGGAGGCCTCAAGGATGAATTAAGGATGAACCAAAAATTGAAGGAATATTAAATAGGCACGCGCCAACCTCAACAGTCCATGTGGACGCTCAGGCGCAAAAAGAATTGCTCGGACGCAGTTCTGTACGAAAACAACTCACGGAAGGAAAAAACGATGAAACAATTTTTATAAAATATTAAACGGAGTTTATAATGGGATTGAGAATTTCAACTAACGTAGCTGCTATCAACACGCAAAGAAACATGACGAACAGTCAAAGATTAATGCAGAACTCGTCAGCACAACTTGCCAGCGGATTTAGAATTAATAAAGCCGCAGACGATGCAGCAGGGTTAGCGATTTCCGAAACTATGCGCGGTCAAATTAGATCTGCGATTCAAGCAAAACGTAACGCAAACGATGCGATCTCTTTAGTGCAAACTGCAGAGGGCGGTCTTGGTGAGATTTCGAATATCTTAATTCGTTCACGCGAATTAGCGATCCAAGCAGCTTCTGACACTATCGGTGATAACGAACGTTCATTAATTCAAACTGAGATTTCTCAGTTGAAAGATGAAGTTCAACGTATCGCTAAATCAACACGCTGGAATTCAACCTCTTTATTAGACGGTTCTACACCAACGTTTGATTTTCAGATTGGTATCTTCTCAACTGAGAGCGACCAAATTGCGTTTGATGCAACTAAAAACGTGGGCACATTAGATGCCTTAGGATTAACTGATATGGATTTTTCAAAAAAAGACAGTGCCCGCTCTTCGATCTCTGCGATCGAAACAGCGCAACAAAACGTAAATGCAATGAGAGCAAACTTAGGTGCCTTACAAAATCGTATGACTTCGACAGTAGATACATTAGCGATCACTGAAGAAAACTTAGCTGCAGCCAATTCACGTATCCGTGACACTGACGTAGCTTCATCGACTTCTGATATGGCTCGTAACAATGTTCTTTTACAAGCTGGTACTGCAACATTAGCCCAAGCTAACCAATCAACACAGTTAGCATTGAAACTAATTGGCTAATATTGACGGATTAATATACAGCTAATCGAAATATTTAATGGATTATGTCAACTTTGTTGACGAAAAAAAGCCGATCATCACGATCGGCTTTTTTTGTTCCAAAAATCCTAAAGCTAACTAGACCTTGGTCCGAAATAAGGTTTGCTGAAAGCAAATCAAAATCAGCTTTCGGACGAGGGATTTATGAAACTAAAAATCACAACGACACTATTATTAGTAAGTTACTTAACTGCTTGTGGTGGCACGACCCCAGCACCTGCTTCGCTTCAAAACCAACAAGGCCAGCAAGGTCAAAATACAGAAACTCCAGAAGAACCAACTCCCGTTTCTCCTAATATTGATTCAGTAGATATGAAAAGCCGCGTAGATGATTCATCTAATAAGTTAGGCATGGGGGCCAACGGAGCTTTAGCATTTGATATCGATAAAACACGGGGCGAGTTCGTCATTATGTTACCGATGCCACAAGGTGTGGTATTCACCCCGTCTGGAACATTCAATAAATATCCAGATATTAGTTTTACGCCGATGTTTGATGGCACAGGCAAAATGAAAATGGCCGTACGTGTTCCTATTAAATATATCTTAAAAGGAATTACTACTGTTCCAGCGGGCCGTCTTCCGAATGGAGATTTATTACCAGCTATGCCTGCGGGGCAAAATGAATTGCCTAGCTTAGCCTTAAGTTTTCCTTCTCAGAACAACACTAAAATTAATCTTTATATCGGTTTAAGTGCCGTGGGCTTATTTATGACATTGCCAGATAAAGCAGCACTTCCGTTACCGATTAACATCACTGTACCTATCAAAAACAGCGATAAGAGCAGAACTTTTGGATATTTGACCTACGTCAACGCGAAAAATGGTCACCAACCCGGCCTTTTTATCTCGACCGTGGTACCGCCTGAGTTCGCTCGAATCCTTGAAGACCATTTCGGACTATAATTAACATCTAGTTCCAAGCACCTACCTCTTGCGTAGGTGTTTATTTTTCTCTAGTCTAATGAATGTTTTCGTTAACAAAAATGGAGAGTTCACATGGCTAAGAAAAAACCTGCTAAAAAAGCTAAACCTGTAAAAAAAGCTGCGAAAAAAGCAGCTCCTAAGAAAGCTAAAAAAGCTGCTAAACCAGCTAAGAAAGCTGTAAAAAAAGTAGCTCCGAAAAAAGCTGCTAAGCCTGCTAAAAAAGCTGCGAAAAAAGTAACAGCAAAAAAAGCGGCTCCAAAAAAAGCAGCTAAACCTGCTGCGAAAAAAGCTAAGCCTGCTGCAAAACCAGCTGCTAAAAAAGTTGTTCCAGCTGTAGTTCCTACACAAACTTCATTTTCTGATATCGATTCTGAGTTCGACGACGAATTAGAGTTAGACTCTATGGTTGGCGATGATGAAGATGCTCTTGAAGGCGCTGAGTCTTACGAAGAAGGTGAATCTGAAGAAGGCGAAGAAGGTTCTGATTTCGAAAATATGGAAGACGAATCTGCTGAAGAAGATATGGAAGAAGAAATGGAAGACGAAGACAACTTCGCTTCTAACGATGAAGAAGAAAACGACGATGATGACGAAGGTTACATCTAGTTTTTAGAGTTTAAATTCAAATTTAAATTTGAGTCAAATAGCCCTCGAAAAGAGGGCTTTTTCTTTTTCTGGGGCACGACAGAACACCCTTTTCCAAGATTGCCCCATTCGCAAATTTACCTACCCTCTGCACAACAATTGCAGCATCTTCACTTGATGGATCAGCTCTCATCGGAAGATGTAAAATACCTGCACCAGCATCATATTCACCCAGTTATGGTTATCGAAGACGATGACGATATTCGTGAACTCATGAAAGCCATGCTCGAAGCCGAAGGCTATCACTTAGTCACGGCCTCTAATGGCGCTGAGGGCTTTGCTCTGCTTTCGCAAATTCCGAAACCGTGCATGATTTTACTCGACATGATGATGCCGATTATGGATGGTTGGACATTTTCAGAAGAAGCGAAAAAAAATTCGCGCTATCAAAGTATTCCCTTGTTAGCAGTGACAGCTTTTGCAGAGCAAATTTCTTCGAAAGAAAATTTTTACGGTGTTTTAAAAAAGCCAATTCGCATTGATCTACTTTTAGATCTTGTTCGCCATCACTGCCCGAGCGAAAAACTACAATGATGGACCCTGAAATTTCCAGCAAGACTAACGTTAAAAACGCAGAACAGGCTTTACGTGAGTCTGAATCTAAATGGCGTCAATTAGCTGAAACAGCACCAGATATTATTATTAGTATTGGACCTGATGAGAAAATTCAATTTATCAACCGCTCGGTCACTGCGCTGACAACTAACGAAGTTATCGGCCATAACGCTGTAGATTTTGTTTCGCCTGATCAAGCCCCAATTTTAAAAAAAGCATTGAAAAAAGTTTTTACCGAAGGTGTTGCCACTGAATATGAAATTTTAAGCCGCGATAGCGGCCAAGGCGCCAATTGGTATCATTCGCGTATTGCACCGGTGATCATTGATGGCCGCGTCGTAAGTGCTACGCTGATTGCCCGCGATATCACTGAACGTAAGCGCATGGAGGTCGAACTGCGTGAAGCCCGCGATCTGTTAGAACAGAAAGTTCAAGAAAGAACCGCCGAAATTCAAAAAACTCTATCACTGCTTGAAGCGACTTTGGAATCAACCGCTGATGGTGTGATGGTTATGGATCTCAACCGCCGTGTTGTTCAGTGTAATAAGACATTTTTACAGATGTGGCCTGAAGGCATGGCCAATCCGTATGAAGCTTCTGATGGCCATCGCGCTTTAAAAATAGCTTCAGAACTGATGTTAAACCCCGATGAAGTTATTCAGCGCACAGAAGCTATTTATGCTAACCCGGCTCAAAAAAGCGCAGATCTTTTAAAACTAAAAGACGGACGAATTATTGAACGCGTTTCTAACCCACAAGTTTTACATGGAAAAATCATCGGTCGCGTGTGGAATTACCGCGATATCACCTTACAACTTCGTGCTGAAGCCGAACGCGATCGTTTGCTGGAACATGAGCACCATGAGCGTGTTGAAGCGGAAAAGTCAGTGCAGTCACGCGATGATTTTTTAGCGATGGCTTCACATGAATTGCGCACTCCACTCACGCCGCTTAAGATGTATCTTGATTGGTTCAAACGTGAAGCACGAAAAATTCAACCGGATTTACTTCCGAAAGCGCAAAATTTACTTAAAGCTTTGGATTTCACCGACCG
This sequence comes from Pseudobdellovibrio sp. HCB154, assembly GCF_046267985.1. GTDB lineage: Bacteria > Bdellovibrionota > Bdellovibrionia > Bdellovibrionales > Bdellovibrionaceae > Pseudobdellovibrio. The sequence continues at coordinate 2,586,832 of NZ_CP176530.1, forward strand.
CGAAATTAATCGGCTGATTCAACTGACCGATGATTTGTTAGATGTCACCCGTATTTCGGCCGGACGTTTAATTTTAAATCGTGAACCGATGAATTTAGTCGAACTTGTTTCACAAGTGAGCGAAGAAAAACTCGAAGAGCTTTCAAAAAAACAATGTTCGTTGATTCTTAACAAAGATGGGCCGGTCAATGGGGTTTGGGATTACAACCGCATTGAGCAGGTTTTTTCATGTTTATTAAGTAATGCGATGAAGTACGGCGCTGGAAAACCAATCCTGGTTACGGTGGATAATGACAAAGACAAAGCTTATTTAAGAGTAACTGATCAGGGCCCCGGAATTTTAGAAGAGGACCGCGAAAAAATATTTCAACGCTTTGAACGGGCCGCTTCGATAAAAAATTACGATGGTTTAGGCTTAGGGCTTTATATCTCGAAAGAAATTGTTGATGCTCATGGTGGAACGATCACTTTAGAGAGTGAAATAGGAAAAGGCTCAACCTTTACGGTGAGCCTTCCAATGTGAATCGTAAAATAAAACGAACCTGTTCCGCCAACGTGTCATGATTCAAGTTCGTTCAACACCGACCAACTAACGTACTTCATTCGGTGGTTTTCGCACGTGCTATAGTCCAACTGCATCTCCTCGGCAGTCCGCCGAGACTAGTCTTTAGCAGGCTTCGTGTGTACAGCATATTTTTCGAACTCACCGTACTCATGAAGTTTATTGTAAAGAGTCTTAATCGTGATACCTAAACCTTGCGCCGCTTGTGTTTTGTTTCCACCGTAGTGAGCAAGAGCTTTGATGATATAACGTTTTTCTAATTCATAAAGTGGCATTGAAGGATCAAACTCAAGACCTTCTTCTTTAACTTCAGGATTACGGATGAAGTCAGGAAGATCGTTTGTCATGATCATGTGGCCTTCAGATAAAATCTGTAAACGTTCACACACGTTTTGTAATTCACGGATGTTACCTGGCCATTCGTATTTTACTAATAATTTTAAAGCTTCTTCATCAATCGTTTTACCACGGTTAAGATACGAATGACCTTGTGATAAGAAATATTGAATAAGAACTGGAATATCTTCTTTACGACGACGTAATGGCGGAGCTGCAACTACGATCGTGTTAATACGATAGAATAAGTCTTCACGGAAGTTACCACGAACAACTTCTTGGTCCAACTCACGGTTAGTTGCACAGATTAAACGGATATCAACTTTGATTGGCTCTTTACCACCAACGCGGAAGATTTCGCCTTCTTGGATAAAACGTAAAAGTTTAGCTTGGATCGCAAGAGGTAATTCACCGATTTCGTCTAAGAATAATGTTCCACCGTTAGCAGCTTCAGCTAAACCGATTTTTTTATTGTAAGCGCCTGTGAAAGAACCTTTTTCGTGACCGAATAATTCTGATTCTAATAATGTTTCACGTAAAGCACCGCAGTTGATTGCAACGAATGGTTTAGTTCTACGGTTTGATTTTTCATGAACAGCGCGAGCGATTAACTCTTTACCGGTTCCGGATTCACCAAGAACTAGGATGTTAGCTTGTGAAGGAGCCACGCGGTCGATCATTTTCATCATTTGGCCCATGACGTCCGATTTGTAGATGATTGATCTGTTTTCGATCACTTTTTGAGTTTGGTTTTGATTCCAACTCATTTGTGTTTGATTTTGTGAACTCGGAAGAACTGTAGTTGCGCTAGAGTCATTAGACATTGGGGCCTACCTTTCACGTACTTTAAACGTCCTAAATTTGGTGTCTCAGAATGATTAGCTCATTTTGATACACCGTGTTATGACCGTAATATAACCAAAGTCGGGTAAATATTGCAAGGAAAATTTTGCATTGCATTAAAATATTTTTAGGACCCCTCAATCGTTATGGCCTAATATATAATCAATTTGATGGCCTATTTAGTGTCTAAACAAATACATAACTTCTTGAAATATCTAGAGAATATAGAATCTTGTTCTCCTTTGACACTAAAGGCTTACACCCTGGATTTAAACCAGGCGTTTTTTCAAAATAAAGGCTCTAAGCCTGTTGCTCAAAAAAACAACAATCTGATTAATTTGGCCGATGTTAAGGCCACAGCCTTTAATTCTGGTGAAGAACTATGGCTTCTGTGTCGCGATTCTTTGCCCCAATGGGGTCGTTTATCACCAGCTTCACGTAATAGAAAGATTGCTACATTAAAGAGCTTCTTCAACTGGCTCTACGCTGAAAAAATCATCGATAAAAATTACGCCGATCAGTTAGTGTGCCCGAAAGTTCCGAAAAAAATTCCGCACTTTATTTCAGTCGATGAAGTGATTAGCGTCTTACAATTTTTAAATCAGTCTTCTGATGAAGAAACGCAAAATCAAAAAACTTTATTTAATCTTCTCTATGGCGGTGGTCTTCGTATCAGTGAAGCTTGCAACTTACGTTGGAAAGATATTCGTTTAGATGAACGTAAAATTCTAATATTAGGTAAAGGTCAGAAAGAGCGTTTGATTGTTATTCCTGAAGCTTGCAACGATGTTTTAAAAGCGCAAAAAGCCAGAAATAAAAACTCAGAATATGTTTTCGGTGATGAACCGTTAAACTCACGCAAAGGTTATGACTATATCAGAAACCTAGGGCGCAAAGTGGGCTTAATGAATCCCCTGCATCCCCATTCACTCAGACATAGCTTTGCCACACATATGTTAGCGAGTGGTACAAACCTTCGCACCCTGCAAACAATGTTAGGCCACGAAAGTTTGCAAGCCACAGAGAAATACACGCATCTTAATATAGATACACTGGCCCGTATCGTTGAAGTCAGACATCCACTTTCAAAAAAGAAAATTTAAAAGCCTGTGTCAGCGTTTTTAATATAGTGAATCACTTGCGATTCGATCGAATCAGCATAGGTATCTACAATTTCACGAAGCTCTGGTAACTGATCTAACTGTTCAGAATCAGCCATGTTGGCCTTTAAGAACGGCGCCATCCACTCTTCGACAGAGATAACCCCTTGTTGGAATAAAAACTTAAGACAGAAATGTAATTTAAAACGCTGAAGACTTGCGGTTTTTCCTAACTGCCTTAACGAATGACCGATTAAGTTAAATAAGAAGTGAGAATCAAAATCTCCTTCTTGCGAAACTTTATAGGCACTATTTAGCATAAACAGGGCAAATTCAAGCTTATCAAAATCAGCGCGAATATCCTTAAAATCATCAATTAAAACCGCTTCGTTTAAAACATTTAAAGCATCGTCTGTTTTACCCTTTTTGTAAGTCAGAGTTACAAAATGAGTGGGCTCTAGAATACCGCCGCCAAAACGCTTTTTACTTTTTAAAGCGCCACGGGCGATAAATGATTTTTTAGCTCCTGCAACGGATAGCGCATGAATAATTAAATCAGCTTCGCCATATTTGGTTTTTTTAAGGATAATAAACTTATCTTGTAAATCAGACATGACGTGGAACCTGGAAAATAAACTCAGCACCCTGGCCTGGGCTACTGTGCACGCGAACAGTTCCGCCGTGGGCAGTAATAATTTGATGAACGATATATAAACCTAAACCTAAGCCGCCATAATTTTTATTAGAAACGCCACGCTCGAATTTATTAAACATTTTTTTCTGAAATTCTTCTGAAATACCGATACCATTATCTTTAACACTAAAAATAGCGTATTCGCCTTCAGTACGCAGATTAACTTCTATAATGGCTTGGTTAGAAAACTTCACTGAATTACTTAGACAATTCGCAACGACCTGTTCAATACGTTGGGCATCCCAGTGCACACGAACTTCAGGCTGAATGTTCATATGAACAGAACAAGCGTTCATTTTAAAAACTGGTTCAAATTTTTCGACTATGCCGCGAATCAAAGTATCTAAATTAAAATGTGAAAATTCATACTGATAATGTTCTTCACCGATGCGACCCACATCTAATAAATCATCAATTAAACCCACAATATGATTTAAATGTTTACTGGCATTATCTAAAAGACTGATAATTTTTTCTTTACTGGCTTGTCCTGCTAACACTAGCTCTTTAACCAAGAAAATTTCCATTTTAAGCGGCGTCAGTGGCGTGCGTAATTCATGTGACGCTACGGTCATAAATTCTTCGCGCACCTTAGTCGCTGTTTCAGCCGTTGCACGGGCATCACGCTCATCAAGAAAGAATGTAATGGCTAACATTAATAGCAACACTGTAAGAGCTGCTATATAGGGGATACTCGGATGGATAACGGATTTGAATTGGCTAGAAGGAAAAAACGTTAATCGCCAAGTGCGCTGGCCGATAGCGATGATATTGCTAAACATCAATTCTTTATCAACGTCTTCATCCATTTGTGTGAATTCAACTAATTTATTTTCTACCGAATCATATCTTAAAGATCTTGCTCGAATCGGCGAATCTTTTATTTCTTCGATCACAAAATCTACGCCATCAGACTGTGACGAAGCAATAGCGGCCTCGACAAATCTTTTTAAACGAAATACCCCAGCGGCCATGCCTTCAGTTTTTGGAATACTCATATAAATCACAAAGCCTAATTCACCCTGAGCCAGATTCAGCCATGGCGAAACACCGATCCCCGTTGATTCAGCCATTCGCAAAGCTTCGTTCGCCTCAGGAGTGAAACTGATATCGTAACCAAGCGCTGCTAAATTATCCTGTAAAGGCTCGATGTAATTTAAAACATGATAGTGGTCGCGCACACCGGCTGCACGCAACTTACCGTCTGACCCGAGCTCTTTAATGCTAAAATTGAGAAAACCTTCGGCTTTCATTTTAGCTTCGTATTTTGCACGCTCGTTTCGCGGTATACGAATCATATGCTCAATCGCTTGAATCCCCGTGTGGCGCAATAACGAGTGTGTCACAAAATCTTTAAACTGTTGGCGCGAAATATCCTGGCGAGTTAAAAATAAATTTTGAATCGAATAAACGACTTCTAAATTTTGGTTCAATGATTTTTCTAAAAGTGATTCGACAGTCTTTCCGCGAAATTCAATTTTGTTAAAATCTTTTTCTTCGATGTACCCAGCAAATAAAATAAAAGCGCCAATGGCCAAGACAAAGCTCATAACGATCGAAATATTATGAAATGTAAACATTCGCTGAAAACGACTGCTAACTAATGGTTTGATATTGGTCTCCGATAATCGATAGCAGTTTAGTAACGTCGAAAGGTTTTAATAATGTCGTGTAGTTTTTTATTTCGTGAGCTTTATTGCGTGCGGCGGTCATCACAACGATAGGCACCTTTGGCGAAATATGTCCACCTTCCATTAAACGCATAAATTCAAAACCGTCCATTACGGGCATCATTAGATCTAACAAAATAATCGATGGCGACGGCCCGCGAGTTAAAACTTCTAACGCTTCTTTACCGTTAGAAACACAACTCACCTGATAGCCATGCATCTCTAAAATCATTTTGATAGCTGATTGAATGTCTTTGTCGTCATCGACAATTAGCACGTATTTATCGCTCACAATTTCAATATCAATTTGTGCGTGAAAACTGTCAAGAAATAGACCACGTAGACTGGGTTGTTAATCTCTCGTGAATCTCTTGAATTTTTTGTAAAGATTTTTCGTCTAAAGCTTTAAGGTCGATGACCAACAGGCCCATCATCAATTCACTGCTTTTAGCCTCGGGCCACCAGGCCGGAATAGCATCTACAATCCAGCTAGGAAGCTCACTGGGGGCAAAAGCTTGGCTTGAATTCAAATTTAACTCATCTTTAAGCGCAGTTCCGGCTACAGTTTTAGAGTACAGTACAAAACGGTCTTCTAAAGTTGCGGGTTTAACAGCGTAGCGGTTAAAATAATTTAACAAAGAATTTTCGGTCTGTTTCAGGAGCGCCGTGTTGTCAGACGGCTTGAAATTCGATTCAGTCAGGTAATCGCTTACAGCTTTAAGACTGTTTTGATAATGCCCTATTAAAGAAGGTGTTTTTAACTTATCCGAATGAAATACCAGGCACTGTTCTTTTGAGAAAACAGTTCCTGCTTCAACAATCACGGCATAGGCACTTTGCTTAAAAATTTCTACGTCTTGTGCGGTAAATTTAGATTTTACTTCGATTGAAAAAATACGTTTAGCCGCAAGACTTTTATGAATTTCCTGGCGCTGTTCGAAACTTAATAAAATTTCGCCTGTAATTTCATTTTCTGATGACCACAGAACAAAATTAAATTCATGATCAAACTGAAAAATAAACTGCGCAAAATTTTCGTTTTCTTTTTTAAAAACTAACGGTGTTTGTAAACGGTAAAAATGAGGAAGCAAATACTCCTGAAGACTGCTTCCGGCGCGAACGATTCCTATTTTTGGTCTGTGCGATAAAAACTGCAGTAAACCAAAACACAAATCGTAACCGGCGAACATGAAATTTTCGAAAGCTCTGACCTTTAACGGTGCACCGAACTTTTCTGAAAAGCTAAGCGATAGCTTTTCATTGAGAGCCTGGTAATTTTCCGCATTCAGGTAATTCATACTCTTATATTTCAAACTGAATTCACTTAAATAACAAAGCGATTCACAGTGATTTAGCTGTCATTTAGACTCGACCACCGACATAAGACGAGGCGAGTTAGACTCGCCAATAAATACTTACTCAGTCATAATAGCTTGTAGGGAGATTCTTCGAATGAAAAAATTATTGTTGTTAGTGTTAGCTTTTCCAATGAGTTCATGGGCTTTAATTACAGCTCGCGCCAATTACACAGGTATCGTTGCTAAAGATGCTTTAACTGATGTGTGTAAAGGTAAATCCTGCGAAGGACAAACTCCCGGCATGGTGCCTCTTTATGGTTTAGGTGCCGATGTTCTTGTTTCACTTCCACTAGTTCCGGTGGGTTTTGGTTTACGCACTGAAAAATTAAAACTTGAAGTCGAAAAAGATGGCATCGAAGGTGAAGCTCACCTGAATAGAACAGCGATTTTAGCTAACTACCGTCTGATCAACACGATCGTTCATCTAGGACCAATTATTTCTTACGGTATTGATCACAGCGCTGGTGTGCGTGTAGCTCAAGGCGGTTCAAATGTTGTCGACTACTCTGGTGGAACACTAACAAGTTACACTGTAGGTATGGAATTAGAAGTTAAACCACTAATTGTTCTACCACTGATCGTTGGTGCTGAAGCGGGTCTTATTCAAACAAAATGGAAAGATGCCACTGACTCTGTCTCAGGCAATAAAAAGGACATCGATTTAAGCGGTAACTACATCAAATTTTTCTTAGGTTTAGATATTTAACGCTCTGTTTTTTGACTCTCTCTAAGTTTTTCACCTAAACTTGAGAGAGTGAATGTTTTATTAGCCGCGATCATTTTTACTTTCTTTGCCGTGTTTGCACCGACCTCGCACGGAGATCGCCCGTTATTACATGCTGATCATAAAAATGGTGAAATCCAATATTCAGATTTTAAACTTCCGATCGGCCGTTTACAGGCTCACGCCGAAGTTAAAGACACATCACTCCCCCTATTTGTAAGCCCTTATTTTATTCTGGTTTATGCGCCGATATTTGATATTTCGGCTTTATTTTTAAAACAAAGTTTTACTCTTCAAAATAAATTACTATCCATTCACACATCTCCTTTTGTGTTTTGCGAAATTCTACAGGTTTAGATCTGTCTTAAACCGTTCACATTAATTTCACATCAAACATACTTATTAGGAGGTAGCTATGGCTATTCGCGTAGGTCTATTAGGCTTCGGCCGTACCGGTTCTGTTGTCGCTAAAGAACTTGTTTCTGACTCTGAACTTTCGCTGCAATGGGTTTGCAGAAAAACAATTAATCCCGCTCTAACTTATGCCAGTCACGCTTTGGGCTTTGACGGTAACTTTTCACCGTTTGTCGCATTTGATAAATTAACTCCGGAATTTATGAAAAAAAATCCGGTGGATGTGGTGATTGATTTTTCTTCTGGTAAAGCTACAGCACTTTACAATACTTTAGCTGACGCCGGTGTTCGCATCGTTACCGCTATTTCTAAATACACACCCGAAGAAGAAGCTTTAATTAAAGATGCCAGTCTTAAAACAGCTATTCTTAGTTCGCCTAATATTACTTTAGGCATTAACTGGCTAATGATTGCATCTAAAGTTTTACAAAAAATTATTCCTTTAGCCGATATCGAAGTGATTGAAGAACATTTTCGCGATAAAAAAGAAACTTCAGGCACAGCTCTTCGTTTAGCCAATCACTTGGATATTGACCCACAACTGCACGTCAATTCAATCCGTGTGGGCGGCGTTGTCGGAAAACATGAAGTCATTTTCGGGTTACCGAATCAAACCATTCGCATCGTACACGAAAGTATCAATCGTGCGGCTTTCGGCACTGGCGCTGCCTTTGCCGGCAAATGGTTACAGCACAAGCCTGCAGGTCTTTATTCGATGGAACAGGTTATTCATGAAAAATTTATGAGAAAAGTCAAAGAGCTCGATTTCGAAACCACAGCTTAACAAAATAAAAAAGGAGAAGTTTTTACTTCTCCTTTTTTATTTCCAGTTCAAATATAACCGTACCGAAAACGGCCTGGCACTTTTTACTTTTTAAATACCAGATTTCAAACGTTCTTGATCATCAACAACAGACTGAACGCCACCTTTAAGACCTGGGCGGTAAGCTAATTGTTTGATGTCGTATGTGAAGTTTGCGCCGTTTAAACCTGGAGTTTGCCACTCAGGTCCTAAACGGATCGCATCCACTGGGCAAGCTTCTTCACAGAAACCGCAGAATACACAACGTAGCATATCGATTTCATAGCTAATTGGGTATTTTTCAACGTGTGGATCTGGATGCTCAGACGCCGTGATTTTAATACAGTCTGCCGGGCAGTTTGTCGCACATAACATACAAGCCGTGCAACGAATCGCGCCGTCTTTTTTTACTGTTAAGATGTGATTACCTTTAAAACGCGGAGAGTATTCATACTTCTCTTCTGGGTAGTTTAAAGTGATCATTTCTTTTTTGTTAAAGATATTCTTTAACATGTGCTTCATCGTGATCACTAAACCTGTAGCAATCCCCGGTAAGTACCATTTCGATTTTTCAGAAGTGTTTTGCATTACAGCCATGTTCTACCTCTTATAACTTTCCACGTTGGAAAATAAATTCATTTTTCTTACGGAAATCTAAAGTCACTTTATCAGTGCGCTCGTTAGCCGCTACAAATAAGTTCTTAGGATTTAATGTTTCAACTTTGATTTCTTGGCCAGCTAATAAAGCTGCTGCTTCAACTACAGTTAAAGCTTCAGAAACAACCGTCGTTACTTTTTTGAAAGTTTGAGAAACACCTGCGTGGTTAACGAATGTTCCTGTTTTTTCAACGAAAGTTTTTAATGGAATGATTGTTGCCGTCTTACCGCTAACAGCTAAGTTTTTATTAGCCACTAAAGAATCAACTTTCGCAGCTGTCATGTAAATTAAGTTCGAAGCTTTAGCGAAGAACTCTAATTTAGCTGTGAAATCTTTGTAAACTGGGACGTTTTCAGGACCAACTACCACTAAGTGTTTTACTTTAGAAGGATCTAAATCAGAAAACTTAGTTGTGATTCCGTGTTTAGCGAAAACTTGTTGTAAACCTTTTGTATTTGGATTTTTATCGCCACGTAAAAGGATACCGTCAAATTCATTAGCCGTAGCTTCAGAATTCCACCAGTGGTAAACGTTTTTAGTTTTGTAAGTGTTTACGAATGTAGAAACGATCGCTTCTAACTCTTCAACAGTGTGTTGACCAGTCACTACTAAAGCAATGTCATTACCAGTTACACCTTGTAAGCTTAATGCTGCGTCTTTTGCCGCTGCACCAGCGTGTAATTCTGTATTCCAAACGCCATTAGCTAATTTGTGGCCTTTGATCATTCTGTGTTCTTTATTTACGAATTTGTAAACATCGCGACCTTCATCGCACATCCAGTGACCGTTGATCGCATCGTTACGCTTCGGTTTAACACGGAAAACGCCCTCTTTATTGAAGTACACTTTCACGTTACAGCCTGTAGAACAACCGTTACAAACAGTCTCTTGATCTTTTAAGAACCATACACGTTGACGGAAACGGAAGTCTTTAGAAGTTAAAGCGCCTACCGGACAGATATCAACAGTGTTTAAAGAGTATTTATTATCTAATGGTTTACCTGCGTGAGTTCCGATTTCAGCGTGGTCACCACGGTTGAAAATTCCTAATTCGTGAGTTTTAGAAACTTCATCAGTGAAACGAACGCAACGAGAACAAAGAATACAACGTTCAGAATCTAGAACCACTGTTGGGCCTAGATCTACCACTTTATGTTTCTTTTGTTTTTTCTCAGCCATTTCAGAGTTGTATTTACCAAACTCCATGTACTGTTCTTGTAGACCGCACTCACCGGCCTGGTCACAAATAGGACAATCTAATGGATGGTTGATTAAGTGGAAATCTAAACCCCATTTAGCAGCGTCTTTAACTTTTTCAGACGTGTTGTTAACTTTCATTCCTTCAGTCACAACCGTGTTACACGCGATTTGTAAACGTGGATTTCCTTCGATTTCCACCATACAAAGACGGCAAACACCGGCGATGCTTAAGCCTGGGTGCCAGCAATAGTGAGCGATTTTTTGAGAATTTTCATACATCGCTTCGATGATTGTAGTTCCAGCTTTAACCTGAAGAGCTACACCGTTAATTGTACAATTAATGAGAGGCTGTTGCTGCATATGCATGTCCTTTGTACGCTGTACCTTTTACTTTTGATTTGCCTTCTTTAACGAAATATTCAAATTCATCGCGGAATTTAGTTACGAAGCTGATGATTGGTAACGCTGCTGCATCAGATAAGGCGCAGATAGTTTTACCTTTCATGTTATCAGCTACTTTTACTAATAACTCGATGTCTTGTAAGCGACCTTTACCAGATAAAATCGAGTGAACGATTTTATCTGCCCAGCCAGTACCTTCACGGCAAGGAGTACATTGGCCGCAAGATTCGTGGTGGTAGAAGTGAGTTAAGTTCGCTAAGCATTCAACCATACATTTAGAATCGTCGATCACGATGATTGCGCCAGACCCTAACATCGTTCCAGCTGCTGCTAAGTTTTCATAATCAAGAGTGGCTTTTAAAGCTTCTTCAGCTGTTAAAACCGGAGCTGATGATCCACCAGGGATAACCGCTTTTAATTTTCTTCCGTTTTTAATGCCGCCACCAAGACCATTGATCATATCTTTTAACGGATATCCTAATGGAACTTCGTAGTTACCTGGTTTATTTACGTTTCCAGATAATGAGAATAATTTTGAACCCGCTGATTTTTCAGTTCCGTATTTACGGTAGCCTTCAGCACCGTCACGGATAATGTATTTAACAGCGGCTAATGTTTCTACGTTATTCACGATAGTTGGTTTTTTTAAGTAACCTTGAACTGCCGGGAACGGCGGTTTTAATTTAGGTTGGCCTTTTAAACCTTCAAGTGAAGAAATCATTCCTGTTTCTTCACCGCAGATGTAAGCGCCAGCTCCGCGGTACACATCCATATCGTGGTCAAAACCAGAACCTAAGATGTTTTTTCCTAAGTAACCAGCTTTGTACGCTTCTTGAATCGCATTAAGTAATGAGTTGATTGAAGCATCGTACTCACCACGAACGTAGATGTAAGATTTTTTTGAACCGATCGCAAAACCAGAGATGATCATACCTTCGATTAATTGGTGCGGAGCACGCTCCATCATCATACGATCTTTGAAAGTTCCTGGTTCGCCTTCATCGGCATTACATAATAAGTAACGCTCTTCACCGTTTTTCGGTAAGAAGCCCCATTTCATTCCTGTTGGGAAACCCGCGCCACCACGACCGCGTAAGCCCGAAGCTTTAACCACGTCGATGATTTCTTGAGGTTGCATTTTTAAAGCTTTACCAAGTTCAACGTATCCACCGTTTTTCTTGTAGCCTTCGATGCCTTGGAATTCTGGTAAGTGATAAAATTCTGTAAGATATTTAACTTCGCTCATGTTTTATCCTTATTTCAAACCGCGGATGATATTCATCGCTGATTCATGAGTTAAATTTTCGTAATATTTATCTCCGATTTGCATCATCGGAGCTGTTCCACATGAACCTAAGCATTCAACTTCAGTTACTGTGAATTTACCGTCTTTAGTTTTCTCACCTAAGTGAGTGTTTAATTGTGAACAAATGTGTTCAGACAATTCTTTCGCACCATTTAAGTAGCAAGAAAGTGTACGGCAAACTTGTACGTGATGAGTACCGATCGGTTCTTTGTTGTACATCGTGTAGAACGTGCAAACTTCATTGATGTTCGCTTCTGGAATTTCCATTACACGAGACAATTCTTTGATTACTTCTGGAGAGATGTAACCTTTGTTTTCAGCTTGCGCGATGTAAAGCGCAGGAAGAACCGCTGATTGACGAGATTCATATCTTTTCAATTCAGCTAAAACTTTTTCTTTTCCTTGGGCAGATAATTGAAACATTCTTCTCTTCTCCTGCGACTATCTGTCTAACTCACCAGCGATTAAGTTCATTGAAGCAACAGTTGCAATCGCATCTGCTAACATCGAACCCTTAACCACATCTGGGAATGATTGGTAAATGGCAAAACATGGTGGACGAACTTTTAAACGGTACGGAGAAGCTGAACCATCAGAAACTAAGTAGAAACCTAATTCACCGTTAGCCGCTTCAGTCGCCGAGTAAATTTCGCCAACCGGCGGACGAAGACCTTTGATCACTAACATGAAGTGATTCATTAAACCTTCGATGTTACCGTAAACGTCTTTTTTCTCTGGAAGCACTACGCCTTTATCACGAACTGTCCAGTCACCAGATGGAACGTTTTTGCAAACTTGTCTGATGATACGGATTGATTGGCGCATTTCTTCGATACGCACTAAGTAACGATCATAGATATCGCCAGTTGTTCCAACTGGAATATCGAAATCATATTTATCGTAACCGTAGTAAGGCTGTGCACGACGTAAATCTAAGTTAACACCTGATGCTCTTAATAAAGGACCAGTGTAACCCCACTCGATCGCGTCTTGTGCCGATACCGGGCAAACATTTTGAGTACGTTTGATGAAGATTTTATTTCCTAATAACATTTTAGAAATTTCTTCTACGCCGTCAGACATTTCATCGCAGAAACGAAGAACATCGTTAAACCAACCTTCTGGAGCGTCGTAAGCCATACCACCAACACGAGTCATAGCTACAGTTAAGCGAGCACCGCAAAGTTTTTCGAATAAAGAATAAACTTTTTCACGGAAAGTAAATAAGTGGAAGAAAGCTGTTAAAGCACCTAAATCAACGCCACCAGTACCAACGGCAATGATATGATCGATCACACGAGATAATTCGCATAAGATCACACGCATAGCTTCAGCACGAGCTGGAATTTCTAAACCCATTAATTTTTCTACAGCCATACAGTAACCGATATTATTCATTGGCGCTGAACAGTAATTTAAACGGTCAGTGTACGGAATAACTTGGTTGTACGGATGAGTTTCAGCCATTTTTTCGAAACAACGGTGTAAGTAACCAATCTCTGGCATTGCACGAACGATTGTTTCACCATCTAATTCAGCCATTACACGAAGTGTTCCGTGCATCGCTGGATGTGAAGGTCCGATATTTAATGGAACATATCTAGAATCTAATTGGTCACCACGTTGTTCTGGCGTGTTATCAAAGTGAATTGGTAAAACAGAAGAACAGTGCTGTTGTTTATCAGCTTCGTAATCTTTACGTAACGGATGTCCAACAAATTGGTGGTGAGTTAAAATTTTTCTTAAGTTCGGGTGACCAGAAAATTTGATACCGAACATGTCGTAAGCTTCACGCTCAAACCAGTCAGCACCTTTCCAAACAGTTGTTGCTGTTGGAACTGATTCACCGTCAGCAACTTGTGTTTTTACACGTAGACGACGAGAGTCTGAAGAACCGAATAAGTGGTAAACAACATCAAAACGTTTCTCACGGTTTGGATAATCAACACCGCAAACGTCCATTAAGAAATTGTAACCAGCGTATTCTTTTAAATATCTTAAAAGTGCATTTACAGTTTCTTTCGGAGCTTCAACAACGTGATCGCCAACTGGTGTAGTAGAAAATTTGTAAGCGTTATCACCGAATTTTACGGCGATGTCAGATTTCAATGTTGCTAATTGTTCAGCTGAAGACATCTTACACTCCCACCGGACGAGGCGTTACTAGTCTTGTTGAAGTTAATGAGTCAGGAACAGTTTGTGCGTTCACTTCGTATGGAGAAACCCAGTTGTCTTTCCATGGACGTGGCGTTCTGTCTTTAATCATTTTTTGTAACGTCATCACGCCATCTAGAACTGCTTCTGGAGTTGGAGGACAACCTGGAACGTAAACATCTACTGGAATAACTTTATCGCAACCTTGTAACACGTGGTAAGCGCGGTAGAAACCACCAGAGCTTGCACATGCACCCATTGATAAAACATATTTCGGCTCTAACATTTGTTGGTAGATACGAACTAAGATTGGTGCCATTTTTTCTGTGATTGTTCCGGCAACAACAAGTAAGTCAGCTTGACGAGGAGAGAAACGAACAACTTCCGCACCGAAACGGGCTAAGTCATATTTCGGTCCCATCACCGACATTAATTCGATACCACAACAAGCTGTACCGTAAGGAAGTGGCCACAAAGCATTTCTTTGTCCCCACGCTGCAATCGCATCAAGACGCGTAGTTAACGCGAATGATTTTGACATATCTTCTAAAGATTTATCAGACACTGTATCCGACATATGAACTCCGTACCTAGCTCCGCCAGGCCTTTGGTATAATCAATTGGTTTTCAACGACTCATCATTACAAAATTCCTGAGTGATGACAACGACATAACGTGCTAAATGCGCGGTCATTTTCGGGCAAATTTTCGAGTGTTTGTTTGTTGCGATTTTCGCCCGACCTGGACTTTCGTCCTTTGGTGAAAAGTCTCATTCTCAAAGAGGCAAATGGCCTCTGATAAAAGATTGTGCTAAATTTAATTATGTTTTTTCAAAAGCTAACCGTTTTAAGTGTAATAACTAGCGTGATGATTATCATTCTCACTGAGACTGCTTTCGCACGCAAAACTTTTACTGGTTATAGCTTTAATGGCGCCCCATCTGCACAGAATTCAAACAGCAAAGTCTTCAGCGCTGGTTTTTCAGTCATTGCCTCTAAGGGAACAATGGGAAACGGCCTCACCGACGCTCCTGATCGCGATATGTACTTCTATCCCGCGCAATTATTTATGGGCATTCGATTTTGGAAAATTCGCGTCTCTGCCATGGCTGAGTACATGCAAAGTTCACAAATCACCGATGCTGCAGAAGTCGCCAACACTAACGTTGGCGGAACCGGTATCGCTTTCGGCCCCCGACTTGATTATTATAATGGCAGACAAAGCCTGGGCGTATTCTATCGCGCTAGCCACAGCTACCAGCTTGAGAAAACCGATATTAATAATACCAAACAAGAATACATCGCAGAAGGCGGCTACACTGTTCAGTACATTCACCGCCTGCGTGGAAAGCTGGGTTTAGTTTTAGATTACACTCAAGAAGAGTTCACAGAAAGCTTAAGCACAGCTCCCGTTAAATGGAACCGTGCCGGCATTGGATTAGTTTTTTCTAATTTTGATTAAGACATTAAACTGTCCATCAAACAGCTAAGTAGCGCCGCTTGGCTTATAATCAACAGTCACACGCTCATCAGAGGCAGGAACTGCATCACCATGGAATTTTAAAAGATAAACTGTCGCACCGTTATTTGTTTCTGTCTCTAATGTCCAACCGTTTGCTGCATCTTCAAAAATCGCACGGCCACCCACTGTCACTTGGATCGTAGCTTTATTCGGAATATCTTTAAATCTATATGCCGTAAGCTGACCAATGATTCGGGCTTTGATATTGGCGACCGCTGCACTTAAATCCGCTGAGCAGATTGAAGATTTAACACCTTTTGACGAATCAACTAGTTTTAAAAACTGAGTGCCGATTGAAACGTGGCCACCTAAAACATCGCAACTTTGATTTGATAAAATACCGATGTAGTTTGCAATCCAACCACGTGTTCCGTCTGAAAAAGTCGGCTTACGTTGGTTTAAGTAATTTACGAAATCATCGTTGTTCGGGTTACCGAATTCAGAGCTTTGATCAACTTCATCACTGATGAAAATTACAGAAAATAAAGCATCACTTCTTAAAAACTGGTCTGGATAATCTGTTGAAGTCACAAATTTCATCGCATCAAGACTGCGCTCTAAATCAGAACCTGATTCGCCAACGATAATTCTATCTGCCAACAAGTTGATATTCGTACGTGTTAAATAATGCGGGCTTCCCACAAGTTTTCTTGATGAAGGATAATCAGAAGTTTTAGCCATTGTTGATGTTGTTACAGCCACACGGTAATCCATGCCTAAGCTATTTAACGTGCCGACCATGTCATGCACTTTAGCAGCTAGTCGCTGTTGGTACTGAAGCATTGATTTTGAGTTATCAACAACAAATAAAAGATCGACTTTGTTGTTATAAAAAATTTGTCCTGAAAACTCTTCGTTCTGTTGCGGCAAAGCAAAACTTGTCGCCGCATTTGAACAACCAGTGGTATTCAACATAGCAATAACTAACGCTGATAAAACAAGAACCGTCGTGGTTTTTTTCATAATTTAAGCCGCTTTCTTTTTAGTATAGTTTGCAATATACGTTTTTGCGGCTGCGGAGATTTTTAAAAACTGAACGCCGTAAATGTTACCTTTTTTAGAGACAATTTTACAAATCGCATTGAATGCCGGAACTTCTGGTGCCGGTTTAAAATGAAGATACACTTGTTGATCTTTATCAAACTCGCCATCTTCAATCATTAAACCTGCGCCACCTTCAGAAATTTCAACACCCACTGATTTGTAGATTTTTTTCTTATCATGAACAATCGCATGCGAATCCACTTTTGCACGCGCATATTTGCGGCGAAAGAAAACTTTATCGTTAGCATCTTTTTTCTTCGCGTATTTATCAAATAACAAACGAATTTCCTGCACTGAAAACTCTTGCACTTCAGCTAAACGCTTCCACGCCGTCATATTTTCGTGCCAGATAAAGTCGTACTCGTGCAAAGTTTTACTTTGCAGCATTTGAATTAAATCTAATTTTGAAAATGGACCGTAATTATTATTTTGCTTTAACACAAACCATTGGCGTTTCTTCGCCGGGTCGACATCTGGTTTATCTTTCACAACAGCAAGAGGTGTTTGAAAACTTTTATTAAATAATTGCGTAAACGGAGCGTACTCCATTAATAAAACCCAGTCTTCGGCTTTATCATCGTAGATGTAATCGTGCCAATTAATTTTTTGCGACGTTAATTTCACTTCAATTTCTTGAATTGTGAACGGTCCCTGTTGCTTGCCTTGGCTCGCGATATAGTAAGTCGACATACACTTTCCCCTATTATTCAGTGTATGTATCGGAGGGCCAGACTATGGTCTTAAATTTTTTTGAAATCGTACAAACTTTTTACAGGTCCGTTCTACTGATCACTTGCTCGACAGTTTTAAACCAATTATCGAAACCAGAAGCATAATTAAAAACAATAAGCGAGCCGGAGTTACCGTTTCTTGAAATAAGACAATTCCTAAAATCGCTGTTCCTAAAGCACCGACCCCAACCCACACACCGTAAGCTGTACCGATCGGCAGAACCTGACTGGCTTTTGCCAATAAAAACATACTGATTCCCAATGTGACTAACGTGAAAATACTGGGAGCTAATTTGGTGAAACCTTCGCTGTATTTAAGACCGACCGCCCAACAGATTTCAAATAAACCTGCGATAATTAAAACGATCCAAGCGATTGTGTTTGCTGATAATGACGATAACCCTAACATAACGACTCCTTTGTAAAAAGAGCCGTCTTTGCGTTTAACCTGGTACGGTTCACCTCGTCAGGGGGCTGGTTTTGATCTGCCTCCGGCAGACCTTTTTTCTAAAGGGCCGACCTCTCGGTCGTCCTTATTGCTATTAAGTAGATTATTTTAAAGCTTCGCGGATGTACGCAGAAGCTTGGTCCATCGCCCATACTACTATGGCAATAACCACGATGATCGTGCCCACTTCAGGCCACATCGCTTGTCCTTGATATTGTACTAATAAAGTACCGATACCACCACCGCCAACTAAACCGATGATCGTTGCCATACGTACATTGATATCCCAGCGGTAAACAGTGAATGAAACGTAAGGTAAAATAACCTGTGGAACAATCGCGTACCAAATAGTTTGAAGCTTGTTAGCACCGCAAGATTGAACGCCTTCGATCGGGCCTTCACTTACAGTTTCAACCATTTCAGAATATTGTTTCGCTAATGAAGCAATTGAGTGGATCATAAGAGCCAACATACCCGCAAACGGACCGATACCAACCCATACCGAGAAAATGATCGCCCACACTAGAGCTTCGATTGAACGCATAACATTGAATAATGTACGCATCGCTAAGTAGATCGAAAAACCAGCTTTGCCCGTCATGATATTTTTCGCTGATACGAAAGATAAAACGAAAGCAAATGGAATTGCTAAAGCTGTAGCTAAGAACGCCATGAAAATAGTTTCGATGATGTTTAAGATAGCTTTAGGCAAGATATCCCAATTAGGATTTCCGATACCTTTGAATAAACGAATCGCACCGTCAAAGCCGTCTTCATTTAATAATTCGTACATCGAAAATTTTGTCTTAATGATACTTACGACCATTAAGCCCAACAATAAAACAATCAACTGCCAAGCAGAGAATGTTTTATACCATGGGACTTCGACGATAGATTTTTTGTAAGGCGGTTGGAATAACGCCTCACCTAAAGTTGTAATTTTAAGTTTCGTTAATACGTGAGAAACAAAAGTCCCTAAGATAAAAGCAGCGGCAAAATACGCCACGTTTACTTTCATGTTAAGAGCTTGTTCGTCAGTTGGATTGATAATCCATACCGCAATTGAAGCGATTAGGAATGCGAAGGTAAAACCGTCTAAGATACTTCTTCTGATAACGTATGATTTCATCTGGTCGCTCCTCTAGTTGATGTGTACTTCTTTAGCGCCAGCGCCGTAGATTTTTTCAAACCAAGCTTCATCGATATTTTTCGGATCGCCTTCGTAAACAAGCTCACCACCTTTAAGTGCCACAACGCGAGTTGCGTATTGGCGCACTAAAGATAAGAAGTGAAGATTACATACGATAGTGATTCCTAATTCTTGGTTTACTTTTCTTAAGTAATCCATAACTACATGACAAGTTGCCGGATCTAAAGAGGCAACTGGTTCGTCAGCTAATAGGATTTGTGGATTCTGAGTAAGAGCTCTTGCGATCGCAACACGTTGTTGCTGACCGCCAGATAATTGGTCGGCACGAATATGTGCTTTATCAGCGATACCAACCAATTTTAAGTATTTCATCGCTTCTGCGACATCAGCATCTGAAAACATGCCGAATAAGCTTTTAAGCGTCGAAGTTTTTGAAAGTTTACCCATCAAAACGTTACTAAGAACCGAGTGACGTGGGATTAAGTTAAAATGTTGGAAGATCATTCCCACATTTTGACGAAGCCATTTAGTTTCTGCTGAAGATTCAATTTTAGCTAAGTCTTTTTCAACTTTACCGTCATTGAACACGAGCTCGCCAGCCGTTGGCTCATGCAGGCGGTTAATACAACGTAACATCGTTGATTTGCCAGAACCTGATAGACCGATCACAACTAAGAACTCACCTTTTTTTACGTCGAAGCTAACGCCTTTAAGCGCTTGCACACCGTTCGGGTAAGTCTTTTTTAAGTTCTTAATACTTAAGATGGGTTTTACTGACATCGTTTACCTTATTTTTTCATTAAATCGTCTGGATTTACGCCAACAGTTTTTAACATTTCACGAACTGTATCATAATCAGCATCAGTTGCTTTTTTAAGTTCAGTTACGCCGTAGATAGCTTTGAAAGCGGCTTTACCGTCTTCAGTAGAAACGAAAGCGATGAAAGCATCAACGATTTTGTTTTTCATTTCTTCAGGCATATCTTTTCTGAAGATGATTGGATCGTTCGGGATGTGCTGAGATAAATCGATGATTGCGATTTTTTTCTCTACATCTGGGTATTGAGTTTTAACTAAACGACGAGCATCTTCAACTTCTTCAGTGCCAGAAGCATTTTTTGAAGGTGGAGAGTAGAACGCAGCTCCCGCATCAACTTGACCTTGGTAAACCATAGAGATCACGTTGTCGTGTTTTTGCGCGAATACCGTTTCTTTAACTTCAACTTTTTTATCGTTTAAAGATTTTTTAGGTAAGATGTAACCAGAAGCAGAAGAAGGATCTACGAAAGCTACTTTTTTACCAGCTAAGTCTTCTAATTTTTTGATTGGACCGTCAGCTTTAGCAACGAACATAGATTGGTAAGTTGCAGCGCCATGACGTAATACAGTGATACGAGCTTCAGCGCCGTATTTGCTGTTTGCTAAGATATAACCAAAAGTGTTGATCGCAGAAACGTCAGCACGTTTAGTTCCGAAAGCTTCAACTACCGCTACGTATGACTGCGGAATTGTAACTTCGTATTTGTACGGAGTAGCTTGCTCTAAGTACTCTTTAAACTTTTTAGAGTTATCTTCGATAACTTTAGCGTCCACAGAAGGAACGAAGTGAAGTTTGATTGGGTTTTCTGCTGTTCCAAGTTCAGCTTTGTTTTTTGTACAACCAACGATTGATAAACCAACCATTGCAGTAACGATAACGCTTAAAAAGTTTTTCATAAGTCTCCTGCTTTGCTTTTTTTAGCTGCGAATTTAAAGTGTGCAAACCGTATCAAAAAAGATTTCCAATTCCAAGTGTTTCCGAGTATTTACATTGCCTATTTCGGAGTCCTTCGATAGGTTACTTTTATGAATCAACCGCAAGATCCTGGCCTAAAACAGACTTTGAAGCAAAGTCTTAAAACAATCCTGACAGTGGCTGCTGAAAATCCGCGCACAGTGTGTGTTTTTGACCTCGATTCAACACTTTTCAATGTAAGCCCGCGCACTCAACAAATCCTGCACGAGTTTGCAGAGCTGCATAAGCCTGAACTTAAAAAAGTAGAGATTTTACACACCGATTGGGGGCTTAAAGAGTCCTTGGTTCGCGCCGGCTATAAGTTTGATGAAAGCCCTGAACTTCACAAAACACTTCGTGATTTTTGGGTGGATCGTTTTTTTACGAATACTTACTTACATTATGATATCCCCTATCGCGGTGCTGTTCCCTATGTTCAGCGTCTGCATGAAACAGGCTGTGAAATTCATTACCTCACAGGCCGTGATGTAGCCCGTATGGGCGTGGGTACTTTAGAAGTCTTACAAAAATGGGGCTTTCCGATCAGAGAAGGTTGCTTGCATTTAAAACCGCACCGCTCAATGGATGACCATGTTTTTAAAATCGACTGGGTGGTTGATCGTTTTCCGATTACAAAATACCCACCTGAGATTTCGCCGGTTTATTTCTTTGAAAATGAACCTGTGAATATTAACGCCTTAGGCAAAATCAGACCGGATATTCATATTATTCAACTGGATACAACGCACTCACGCCAAGAAGAAGTAAATGTTCCGGTTATTAAAGTTTCAAACTTTTATATCGAAGAGGATAAGTAAATGTTGTACTTAGTGGCCACTCCGATCGGAGAAGTTTCTGAAATCACTTTGCGCGCGTTAGAAGTTTTAAAATCCGCTGACGTGATTTTATGTGAATCAACAAAAGAAACATCGAAATTATTAAAGCAGTTAGATATTAAAGCTAAAAAGTATGAGCTTTTAAATGAGCATTCAACACTTGATGATTTAAAGCGTTTAACTGAAATCTGCAAAAATGAAACGGTTGCTTTAGTTTCTGACTGCGGAACCCCTGGTTTTTGCGATCCGGGTAATGACTTAATTGGTTTATGCCGTAAACAAAAAATTCCAGTGAAGTCGGTTTTAGGGGCTTCGTCATTAATGGGACTATTATCATTAACATCACGTAGACTGAATGAATTTGTGTTTCGTGGTTTTTTACCGGCTGAAACTGAAGCACGTTCGAAAGAATGGCAAAAATTAACAAACGAAAAGCGCGCGATCATTATTATGGATACACCTTACCGTTTGAAAAAAACTATTGATGAATTAAACCGCCATTTTGTGAACCGCCCGGCTCTTTTAGCTTTAGATTTATCACAAGAAAATGAACTGGTTTTAGAAGGTTCAGCGAATTACATCTTACAGAACTTAGATCGTGATAAAGCGGAGTTTATGCTGTTAATTTACCCTCACGATAAGGTTTAATTTTAATTATCAATGCAAGCTTTACCGATTGATCCGTATTTAGACGACATCGTTAAAAAGATGACTGGCGATAAACCGGTGATCTTAACGGCTAGTCCCGGCTCTGGTAAAACGACACGTGTTCCCGCGCATTTACTAAAAACTGTTCGCTCGTCTTCTCCGAAAAAAATTATCGTCATTGTACCTAAAAGGGTTTCTGCCCTGTCTGCGGCGGATCGTATTGCCTCTGAAAACAATTGGGTCTTAGGCGAAGATGTCGGTTATCAAGTGCGTTTTGAAAATAAGATCTCGGCTAAGACTCAGCTGATTTTTATGACCGAGGGTTTATTTTTAAAACGTATTCAAACCCCTAGTTTTTGGGATGAAATTCATACTCTTATCATTGATGAGTTTCATGAACGTTCAAGTTCAATTGATTTGATTTTAGGTTTAAGTTTTGAACAAAAAGTTTTGGGCCGCAATTTACAACTGGTGATCATGTCGGCGACCTTAAATGTGCAACAGCTTAAAACTTTCTTAGGTGAAAGTGTCAGCTTTGAAGTTGAAGCCCCGCCACATAAGTTAGATATTATCTACTCTGAAAAAAACCAGAAACTTGTCTGTGATGATTTATTCTTTAATCACTTAAAAGACACGCTACTTAAAGCGTGGAAAACGGCGCAAAAAGATATTTTAATCTTTCTTCCGGGCCAGCGTGAAATTTTACGTTTTAGAAATATCATTCAGCCACTTTTTCCGCAGTACCGTATTGAAATACTGCACGGCTCTTTAAGTTTAAATGAACAAAAACAAATTGTTCGCAATGACCTAGGTTCTGGTCGTCGCATTATCTTAAGTACTAACGTGGCTGAAAGTTCGATTACAGTTTCAGGTCTTGATTGTGTGATTGACTCAGGCTTAGAGAAAAAATCTTACCGTGAAAACAAAGTGGGTTTTTCTGGCTTAGACCTACAACGTATTTCGCTTTTTTCAGCGAAACAGCGCGCTGGTCGTGCGGCCCGCGAACAAGCTGGTGTCTGTTTTAAGCTTTGGCATGCCACAGATGAAATGTCGATGAAAGAACAAATCGAGCCTGAGATTTTAAAAACTTCGCTGCTTGAAGAATCGTTGTTGTTATTTCAACAAGAAGTGACTGATCTAGAGTCATTTTCGTGGTTAACAAAGCCATCGCCTTTAACGTTAAAACAAGCGCGCCATAAATTATCTAAATGGCATTTAATCACTGAGGCTTCTGCGTTAACTCCGCTGGCTAAGACAGTCTCTAAATGGCCGCTCTCGATTGAAAACTCTATTCTACACTTTCAGCTTTCACGCCGTGGATTTGAAAAAGAGTCGGCCAAGTTGATTGCAGTTCTTGAATCTGGCAATGTTGAAAATGTCCTAGATAAGAATAAAAACTTCTCAGGCTCTGATGTAGCTAAAGTTTTAGATTTAGATTCTTTAGATTTTATGACAGATCGTATTTACCAGCAGATTTTATCAAGCTGTAAAGTGACTGATAAAGCGGCTCCTGGTGAAAGCTTTGAAAAAACTTTGATTCAAGTGTACGCCGAATATTTTCCGGAAAAAGTGGCCTTTGTTAAAAATAAAACTAATGCGGTTTCGATGTTTGGCCGTGGGCTTCAAGCTACGGCTGGTTCTCAGGCCGCTAACTCTGATTTTTTTATTGTACTTTCTGGACGCGAAAACCATTCACAATTTACCCAAGTTACTTGTGCGCTAGGCTTTGATAAGAAGCTTGCGCAAGAGATTTTTGCTCCGCTGGCTAAAAAGCAAACTGAAGTTCATTATGATTTCGAAAAAAATGAATTTTTTAAAACTGAACAGTTAAAGTTTGAAACTTTTGTTTTAAATGATTTTGGTAAATCGCGTTTAAGCCGCGAAGAGCTGCAAAAGAACTGGCAAGAGTTTTTTAAGAAAACGCCTTTGGATTTTTTAAAAATTCACCCGAATTATGAAAAACTAAAAGCGCGTTTAAATTTCTTAAGCCGTAAAGATGGCAAAGATGTCACTTTATCTGAAGAGGCAAAAGCGCAGATTGAAAACTACGAAGATTTACTTACAGATTATATCTTACAAGGTTATGACGATTTTGAAGACTATAAAAACTGTGATTTATTTTACTTAAGTTATCAGGTTTTAAACGAAGAACTTTGTGATTTATTGCAGAACTTACCAGAAACGGTAAAATCAACGCGCGGCCGTACTCATCCGGTTGATTATATTGATGAAAAAGCCCCGTTAATTTCACTTAAAATTCAAGATGCCTTCGGGTGGAAAGACACCCCGAAGATTTGCCATAATAAATTTACTTTAACCCTGGAGCTGTTGGCACCGAATATGCGACCAGCTCAGATCACCAGCCAATTGGGGCTTTTTTGGAAAAACAGTTACGCCGATGTAAGAAAAGATCTGCGCGCTCGTTACCCAAAACACGATTGGCCAGAAGATCCATCAGTATAGGAAAAGAATGAAAGCTTTAAAAGAACACCACCCGCTTCTTTATAAAATTAGTACGCTGATGGATAGCCAATTTAAAATTTTTGGCATTAGTTTCGGTTGGGATTTTATCTTAGGCCTTCTGCCTTTTTACGGAAACGTTACGACCACATTAATTTCATTATTCACTGTGGTTTACGCCGCTTTTCACGGTGTTTCGGCGGTCGTGCTGTTTCGTATGTTATTAAATATCAGTGTTGATATGATTATTACCGCGATTCCGGTATTAGGAAATTTAGGTGATATTTTTTGGCAAGCAAATGCGAAGAATTACCGTATTATGGATAATTACCTAGTCAATTCTAAGCGCACGATCAGACGTTCGATCGTGGCTAATCTTGCAATACTTGGATGTTACTTTGGAGTTATCTTTGCGGTCTTTTACGGTTTGTATCGCTTAACGGTGTGGTTGATTCACTTATTTTAGTACAACTGCTTGCGGTGCAACGATGATCGAATTTGGCGGAAGATCTTTAATCACCACAGCGTTAGCCCCGATTTTTGAACCATCACCAATAGTGATTGGCCCTAGTACTTTAGCTCCTGTACCGATCAAAACATTGTTGCCTACGGTCGGATGACGTTTTACGGGCTCGAATTTCATTCCACCTAAAGTCACGCCGTGAAAGATCACGCAGTCATCACCGATCACCGCAGTTTCACCGATGACACAGCCAACGCCGTGGTCGATCACAAGACGTTTACCAAGTGTGGCACCAGGGTGAATTTCGATACCTGTTAATGTACGTGATATATCAGCTACAAGGCGGGCGATAAAAAATAACTTACACTGGTAAAGTGCATGCGCAATACGGTGAAAAAACACCGCACGAGGACCTGGGTATAATAACAAAATCTCTAACATTGATTTTGCGGCAGGGTCGTAATTTTTGTACGCGCGTAAAAAAGTAATCACTTTACATTCCATTTCGTTTTTAAATCATCAAGATAGAAATAACGTTCAAAGTTTTCATTAAAACGTGACCACGATTCACCGCTTTGGCGTTCTTGATTGATAAAAGACATCATCGTGTCCATTTTTGAATCCATATCGTCAATCATGGCAACAACCATGGCTTCAGGAAACATTGGCACCTTAGGGCTTCCGTATTCCAGTCTTCCGTGATGAGCTAAGATAATATGTTTTAAAATCATGCGTAAATCTTCAGGAAACCCTAAGATACGCTGCGATTTCTTTTCAACTAATTCACAGGCTAAAAGCATGTGCCCTAATAATTGCCCCGGAGCTGTGTAATAAATCTGTTGCTGCTCGGTTTGATCAAGCTCCCAGATTTTTCCTAAGTCGTGAAAAATAGCGCCGAAAATTAAAAGGTCTTTATTTAAATAACTATAATGTGAGGCCATAAACTGCATCACTTTACAGATTGAAACAATGTGCTCTAACAAACCACCACGATGCGCGTGATGAATTGTTTTAGCTGCTGGAGCCTTTAATAGACGCGGTTTAATTTCTTCATCTTGTAAACAATCTAACATCAATTGTTTTAACGGTTGAATTTCAATCGCTTGCACCATTTGAAATAGCTCAGAATAAAGCGCGTGCGTGTCGATTTGACGTTCTTTAATTTTAAAATCGTCTTTATTTAAGCTTGGATCATCGGCTTTTTCTAAACGATGAATGATCAACTGTTTACGTTGATTATAGATCTGAATAACACCTTTAATTTTAACTAAATCGCCGATTTCGAAGCGTGTTTGAATTTCTTCGATATTATCCCAGATACGGCCATCTAACTGACCTGATTGGTCACCGATTAAAATAGTTAAAAAAGACTTACCCGTTTTACCAACGCCTAAGACTTTATCTTTAACTAAAAAAATACGATCCTGAACCGGGTCTTTATCATTTAAATTTTTGATCGGTGTATTCATAATCTACTTCTTTAGTTATTTTTTTATATTAAATATTGCCGAACACATTTTATCGCTATAGCGCGAATCCGACAGATTTAAGTGCGTCAGATAGTATTGAATTCCCTTTTTAAAGACAAATATATACTGGCCCGAGAGCACGTGCGCATAAGTTTGATCAACAGTGTTTAGTTTTAAAAAGTTCTTTTCCTGCAATTTGGCGAACTTGGGCTTTAAATCCACCCATTGACCGCAGCCAAGGCCGTATTCTTCGCCGCGAATATTCACCTTTGGCGAATCGCTGATATAAAATACAAATGTAAGTTCTGGTTTAGTAGCAAACTGTTCTGCCGGAAAGTGTAAATAAAAGCTACCATCGCCGGTTACGTAATCTTTAAGATCAAGACCGCCGCCGCCGTTAGTTAATTTAAATAATAAATCCGAAGAGCTCAGAACATTTTTTTGATCAGAATGAATTTGAACTTCTAAGTCGGTAAAAAGGTATTCGGGCTCGATTTTACTATCGGGGCCCATGCTTTTTTTGATTTCAGTAAAAATCTCTTCGGGCACTTTAAAATCCGCCGCCAAAGATTTATTTACAATGACCTTAGGATTAGCTTCGTGAGGCTTTTCACAACTCGAAAAAAGTAAGACTAATCCTGAAACCAGAATTAAAAATCTCACTCCGCAGATCCTTTAACTTCTAAGAACGGGATAAAATCTTCACCAGCTCCTGAGTTCGCTTGCACGAAAGCTTGTTTTTTAGCTGGTTCCATAGTTACAAGCTGTGCCCATAACCCTAAGATATTTTTTTCTGAACGCAAGAAATTCACGTGCGCTGTTAATCCATCATCAATCAAAGACGTTTGTGAATTTACTTTTTGTTTCGCTAAGATCATCACGTAATGACCGGCTGCATTTAATTTTGAAATATCTATAGTTTTCTGTTGGGCTACAACCGCTGAATAATCTTTTAAAGCGTAATCGAGTTGCAATCTTAAGTTCGCAAGTTCTGCCGGGTCTTCTACAAGGCTTTGATAAGATGAAAATAAACTTTGCGCCGCTGACACTTCTCCTAATTCAAGTTTCATGTGCATTTCAAGAACAAACTTTTCTGAAGGCGTTAAAGACGGTTTTAATTTTTCATAAACACTACGTAAAGTGAATGTCGAATAAATTCCTGAAAATACTGATAACGGCACTTGGAATCTTTGGCGAAACCCCAGTGGCATAGCTACGTAGTTTTTGTAATCGCGGGCAAATTTTTCTTCGCGTGCTGTACGCTTATCTAAGAGCATGTTAATCATTAACAATTCTTTTTTGAAATCAGCGGCTTTTTCTGTGTAGCGTTCGATTTCATGATTTAACATACTTTCAGTTTCGGCGTTTGTCGTAGGTTTTGCTAATTCACTGATGGCCCAACCGAATAACCAACGGCCTTTTGAAACTGTATTATAAAGTTCAGAGTAAGTTTTTGTCGCTTGATCAAATTTACCTTCGTAATAACTTAAGATCGCGTCGTTTTCTTTGATCAATTCACTGCTTGGATCTAAATCTTTTGCGCGAATTAATGATTCACGGGCTTTTTTAAGGTCTTGATCTTGTAAAGACTTAATAAACTGAACGATATCTAATAAGGCCTTACGTTGATCGTTCACACCTGGGTTTGATTTTAAGTTGTTGATCGTTTGAGTGCCGTTAATGTAGCCCACAGAATCAAGCTTCGGAATCATCGGAATAATTTCAGGTAAAACCTGGCGTTGAACTTCAGGCGACATATTACCGAAAATTTCGACCACTTTGTTTTCTAAACCATACAGTGAATATTTGCGAATTTGCGCAACTGACTGTTGTTCTTGCTTCTTCTTATCACGTTGCTGATAGAAGTGCGATCCACCAGCTACGACAATAACTGCAAGCAAGATCGAAATTAAAATCATTAATGTTAATTTAGAACGCTCACGAATTTGCGAATTTACGACAGGATCAGCCGCAGATACATACTGCTGTGGAGCTTTGGCTTTATTAGCAACAGTTGTTGCAGTCGCCGGCGCCGCTGCTGGAGCCTGCGGTTTTAAAGTTTTTTGTGCCGGTGTTGTATCTTCTTCAGTAAATTCAGCATCTTCAACAGTTACATTAGTAAAGTTTGGCATTTCAAACTTCGTGTTTTCAGCCTGAACAAGTTCCTGTGTGATCGTGCCTGTTTTTGTAAGGCCTTGAGATGTACGAGTTTGGTAGGTTTTCGTGTGATCGTCGGTGTTAGCTAACTCTTCACGAATTTCTTCAACGATCGCCTTTAGAGCTTCTGATTCACGCACATACATCCAGCGCGTATCCATATCGCGAACTTCATCAATCAAAGTAATTTGTTTTTTCTTTAATAAATCTTCGATTTGATCATACGAATACGGGCCTAAAATCCGATTTTCTGATTTGATCATCCATTTTCGGTCGGCGGCGGCGGCTTGCATGGCTTTCCTCTAGAATGGTGACTTCGTTAGTAGAAGTTTAAGGTCATCGTTAGTTAAGAATAAACCTGCACCAGCGTAAGCTGACTGTGCATCCGTATTGTGTAACATGTCGTTATAGCCGGCTAACACATAAAAACCATAACGGAATTTATATGAAATCGTTGAACGTAAGTTGGTATTATCGAAATCAAAGGCTTCAATAGAAAATTTTAACCGGTGTAATTTAAATGGCGAATAATCAATACCGATACCGCCGGAATTTTCGATTAAACCACCCTTAAATGAGAAGTTATAAATATTCTTACCAAATAAAGCTGTAAATTTAGTTTTACTTTTAAATGTCGTCGTTTCATCAACGCTTGTTGAAACGCCGTTTGATTCAGTCAGAGTATTTTTTCTTTCAACGACTCCGGCCGGATCATCAATTAGCCCTAAATAATAGAAACGGTCTAAACCCGGTTGAATGTGAATACCAATCGACGATTTAGCAGCTTCAACATTATCTAAGTAGTAACCGTTAAAATCGAAAGCTGTTGTCGTTTTATTAGCTGTATCAACTAAACCACTTAAACCTTCGATCGCGGATGAAACATCTTCAGCGGTTTTTTCATCAGAGATAAGTTTACCCAAAGTGCCTTCGCCTTTATTAACTTTATCTGTGATTTCTTCGATATTTTTAAGAGACTTATCAATGCGGGCCATTGAATTTTTCCAAGTTTTCTTAAAGCCCGTTTCACTTTCATCATTCACTAAATCATCTAATGTGCCTGTGATGTTATGAACTTGGTCTACGATTTCGCCAATTTGCTCTTTATTTTCAGAGGTCATTTGCGAAAGATCGCCCGTTAGCTTTTCAATGTTTTGAACAATTCGGCCTAAGATGTGTTTATTGGTGCCATCTTCAGCTGTGGCTTCATTTAAATGTTTTGAAACTTCTTTTAATGATGAAGTGATATCAGAAACTTGCGACATCACGTCATCTAATGATCCGCCGGTTTTAACATTGGCAATTTGACCACCATCTTCTAAACCTGGATCTGTTGGATTACCCGGAGTAATTTCGATGTACTTATCACCTAAGATACCGTTAGCACGCATTTCAACTTGGGCTGAACGAGTTAATGGCACGTCAGATTTTACCGAAACATCAATGCGAGCTTTACCTTCAGATAAAGAAATATCTTTAATCGCACCAACCGGAATACCGGCAGAACGAATCGCTGAGCCTTTTGTAAGACCATTGGCATTTTCTAAATAAAACCAAGCTTTTTTTGATCGTCCTAAAAAAGCTGGGTCATCGCTGACTTGCATTGACATAAGGGCAATAAGCGCTCCGATGCCTACGACAAGCGCGCCTACTTTAAATTCTGGGGTGGTGAAAAAACTCATTGATGCTTCATCCCTTTTGTCACAAATCGCTTCACTAACTCGATGTCTGAATTAAAGAAATCCTGAGCAGTTCCAGCTAGTAACACTTTACCAGCATCAAGCATCACAATAAAGTCTGCGATTCGAAAAGCTGCACTTAAATCGTGCGACACCATGACTGAAGTCGTGCCTGGAGTATTCTTATGTGTCTCTAAAATCAGATTATCAACCATTTCAGTCAAAATCGGATCTAAACCTGTGGTCGGTTCATCGTATACAATGATCTCTGGATCTAAGGCCAGAGCGCGAGCTAAACCCGTTCTTTTTTGCATACCACCCGAAATTTCACTCGGTAATTTATTATAATGTTTCGGATCAAGGCCTACCATTTTTAGTTTAGTTTGCGCGATCTGAACCACTTGGTCTTTTTTTAAATTTCTGCGATGTTCTTCGAGTGGAAAACAAACGTTTTCAAGAACTGTCATATCGTCGAATAAAGCTGCACTTTGAAAAAGAACTCCATAATTGCAGCGAAACTTTGTTAACTCATTAGGATCTAGTGTTGAAAGATCTGTTCCTAAAACTCGAACTGTTCCTGAGGTCGGTTTAAATAAACCCAATACATGTTTTAACATCACAGATTTTCCGGTTCCCGAAAAACCGATGATGGCTGTTAAGCTGCCTTTAGGAATTTTTAAATCAATTCCTTTTAGAACGAACTCTTTACCGTCAAAAGATTTTTTAACATCGTCAAGTTCAATGGCATATTGGCTTTGCTGTTTCGGACTCATTTTTGAATCCCCATCATAATGTAGAGCACACGAATAATATTCATTAAGAAATAATCGATTATGATAATGCCCACCATACTCATAACAACGCCGTTGTTTGTGGCTTCACCGACACCTTTAGCTCCACCTTTTGTGTTAAAGCCTTGGTAGGTACAAATCACCGCGAATAATAATCCAAAAATCGCTGATTTTATTAAACCTTCGCCGATATGGTGAAAATCAACAGTCTGACGAATTTTTTCAAAGAAGATCGCGCCATCAAGTCCAACGATTTTTGTACATAAAAACCATGAACCTAACATCGCCATAAAATCAAATAAGGCTGTTAATAACGGCATACAGAAAATCGCCGCCACTAATCTTGGAGCGATCAGATATTGTTTGGTATTTACACCCATTACATCTAAAGCATCCATTTGTTCATTCACACGCATCGTACCAAGTCGCGCGGCCATCGCACCACCGGCACGAGCAGCCACGATTAATCCTGTTAATACCGGGCCAAGTTCACGCGTGATACCTAACGCCACAGTTGGACCCACAAGATTTACGGCGTTTACTAATTTGAAACCTAGATAAATTTGAAAAGAAAGTGCCAGGCCTGTGAACATACTTGTTAAAGAAATGATTCCCACCGATTGATTACCGATGAATTCCATATGCTTTACAACTTCACCCCAACGATACGGTTGTGTGAATAACAAACGCAAACTTTCAATCGCAAAAAGACTGACTTCGCCGACATCTTTAATTTTCGTTTTAACTTTTTCTAAAATCACGCCTGCCCGCCTTTGTAATGTCTAGGCACACGTTCACCCACAGCGGTTAAAACTTCCCAAGTAATTGTTTCAGCGGCTTTCGCTGTGACATCAGCACTTAAAAAATTACCGTTTTGATCGTAACCAAAAAGAATCACTTCTTCTTCGTTAAACTTTTGAATATTTTTATCTTTAACTACGTTAGTTACATCTAACATTAAAAAATCCATGCAGATACGGCCAATAATCGGAACTTGTTGGCCAGCAAACATCGCAACACCACGATTACTTAATAAACGATGAACTCCGTCAGCGTAACCAACTGGTACAACCGCGATCGTTGCTGGTTTATCAGCTTTCCAGGTAGCACCGTAAGAAACCGTTTCACCTGGTTGTAATTGGCGAATGTTATTCACCACTGATTTAAAAGTCATAACCGGTTTTAAATTCATCGCTTTTAAGTTCGCATCTGGAGAATACCCGTAAAGCATTAAGCCAGGACGGAATCCCCAGTTTTCTTTATTTAAAAAATGGTTCGGGTCATTTTTTACTGAAGCTTCAGCTAAACTTGCAATGCCACCTGAATTTAATAAATGCGCGAACACACCGTCGTCTTTAAAGTAAGAAAAAACTTCGGTCATGATTTTAGCTTGTTGCGCTGATAAACCACTTGTACTGACCGCATCTTCACCACAGTAAAAATGGCTTAAGATAGCTTTAAGTTTTAATTTTTTAGAATTTTTAAAATACGTTCTTAGCTTTTCAGCCTCTTGAGGTGCAAAACCCAAACGATTCATGCCTGTGTTAAATTTAACATGCACTTTAATTGTTTCATCAGCCACACTTTCAAGCGCTGATAATTGATCCCAAGTGCTTACCACCGGAGTCATCTGCGCATCGAAAATTTTCTGCGCACCTTGCTTATCAAAGCCACGAAACACCAAAATTTTAGATTTCATACCGTGATTACGAAGAAGTAAGCCTTCTTCAATCAAACACACACCTAAGTGTGTAGCGCCGACATTTTCTAGGTGTTTGGCTAAATCAACATCACCGTGGCCGTAAGCATTGGCTTTGACCATCGGGCAAATAAAACGTCCTTCGCCGCCCACTTTTTTTATTTCAAAAAAGTTGTGGGCTAAGTGATCTAAATTAATTTCAGCAAAGGTACGACGGAACATTTCCATGGTTTAAGACTCCACAACAAAATCAGGCTTATGCTCAACCGGCGGTTTATAAATACAAATTTTATCACCACCTTTTTGCGAAATGAAATTCAGCGCACGTGCTGAACTGTCATCAAGATCAAAGGCGTTATGAGTAAGCGATGGGTATTCGCTGATTCCTTGGCTGGCTGTAATAGTCACCCCAGCACGAATCAGTTTTTCTTTATGTAAAGCCTGACGGAAACGTTCTGAACGAATCGCCGCCCCTTTACGGTTACAGTTTGTTAAAATCAGCGTGAATTCATTTTCACCCGTACGGCACAGGTAATCGTTTAAACGAGACGTGGCCTTAATCACTTCTGAAACTGAACGCAGAATTTGGTCTGCGGCATCACGGCCAAGGCTGGCCTCAAATTCAGGAAATTTATCAATCGAAATTTTCACCAATGAAATAGGAACCAAGCCGCGTTTACTTCGATCAACTTCACGCTCTAACACGCGTGAGTAGAACAGTTGGTTATAAAAACCTGTCAAATGATCTTCAATATCTAATTGTTTTGGTTCGGCTTCGTAAACCAGCAATGTATACACTAAGCTCATTAATGAAAAATCTTCGGCTACTTCAGCAGAAATTTCCTGCGTTGAAATTAAAATACCTTCGATTTTATCACGAATAATCATTGGTAAAAATTTGATACGGTCTGTGCCAAATTTATTTTTTAAGTAATTACCTAAATTAGACGGTAAAGCCCCGGTAAAAAGCTGCGACATGAAATTATCGCGGTCTTTTGTAGCTACTTTATACGATAAACCTTCAACCCAGTCTTCAGGCACTTGCGAATACGAAACGCAGATAAAGGTTTCAATACTTGGAACAAATTTTAAATAAATCCAAGATTGCGTCGGTGTCTGCTGGTAAAAAACATTTAATAGATCTTCTTTTGAAGTCGCTGATTTGTATTCAGCAATACGTAATTGGTACGGGCGAATCTCAGGGGCTTTGCGCTCGTCGGTTAATGTGTTTTGCAAGACCTGCTTAGCTTGGGTTTCTTTTTGCAAATCTTCAACCAATTGTTCGTTTTGATACGTACGAAAAATAATTTCGCAAATATTATCAACTGATTGTAAGACTTGGTGATCAACCGCTTGTTCAGTCGCATTAAAAACACTGTACACGTTAAATTTTTTATAATTTTTAAAAGCCGCAATTTGTTCCGGCGGAGCTAAGAAAATAAATTTAATCTCTTTTGAAGCCTGTAAGGTTTTTTGAATATATTCATGTGGCGCCATCAACGACCCACGAATATCAAAGATCACCACATGAGGTGGGTTATCTTCAATACGCACTAACTGCTCATCAACATCAGCAAAATAATAATTTTCATAGCCTGCTTGAGTCAGCGCGTGCTTGATCTGCGTCCCTAAGTTTACGTCTTGGGTAAATATCGAAACGCTGAATTGCGAAGAGTATTCTCTGATATTCATCCTTTTTCTGGCCTTCTGATTTTAACTTTTGTTTGGTCAGCCTTTTTACCTTCAGTCGGTTCAATATCGATCACTGGATCTTCTACAATCGACATTTTTTCATCTAACTTAAATTTTGATGGCTGCATTTCTTTTTCAATATCAATTTTTGGCTTTGTTTGCGTCACTTCAGCTTTTTCTGTAGACGGTTCATCATCTAACGACAACAACGCATCGATGTCTAAATCGTTTTGCGACGGCGCTTTATTTGGAGCTACTGCCGCGACTGGTGTTAATTTTTCTGGCATTTTAAAATCAGATTCTTCTTCCGTTAATTCAAAACGTTTCTCTTTCGGATCAGCTACTTTTTGTAAAGCTTCAATAGACACCGGAACGTGCGTATCTTCTAGCTCTTCAGGACGAGTAAACGAAAATCTAAAGATCGCTTCACCGGCTGATGAGGCCACTTGCGAAAATTCACAGTTGGCTTCAGTTAAAGCTGGTAAAATCAACTCATGCAGATTCAAAGTGGCTACTGCGGCTTGAATTTCTAACGTAGTTACGATTCCAGAATCATAAGATCTTAGCTGAATACGTTTTTTACTTCCGCTTAAGTTTTGCGAAACCGTCAACAACACATTTTCAAAAATTTTAATAAACTTCGGATAATCTAAAACAAGTGTTTCACCAGAAATAAATTCTTTACCTATTGTAACACCATTAGCTTTTAACTGGCGATCAACATTGAAAAGCGCTTGCTGAACACAAGCTTGTACTTGAATCGGAACGACTTGCGGTTCGTGATCAAATGATAGCGGAATAAAATCTGGTTTAGCTGTAGGCACACCCGCTTTGCGAGCCATCGGTTGCGGCACAGGCGCTGCCGCACTCATACCCACACCCATGATATCTTGTTCCATCACAGGCTTGGCTGGTTTTGGTGTCTGTGGCGATTGAGGCTTAGCTGCACCCGCTGTTTCTTTTTCAGGTTTTGCTACAAAAAGCAAAACACCGGCCATTAAAAACGCAAGGCCGATGATAATTCCCAGCATTGAAACTGGAATATCTAAATTCGTTTGGGCTTTTTTTGAAGAGTAACTTAGTAAATTTAAATTCGTTCCGCGAATTTCTTGGCGATCAACGAAGAAGTTTGCTTCAGAAACTTTGTTTTCATCAGAAAGATTTCCCACATATTCGTATTCGCTGTGAGCCGTCACTTGTTTATCAGCTGTTAACAAAACCTGTGTGATTGAACTTGTGCGCTGCAAATCAAAAAATCTTTGAAAGTAACTGACATCACCCACAACCATCACGCCTGTGCGTGGCTGGTTATTTCTTTTTTCGCGGTCAAATGTTGTTAACGCTAAATGCACTAAGCCGCTTGAGTCTTTAAAAGTTTGCGCACGTAAAAGTTGGTTACCAGAAACTTTTTTTTGCAAATACTGCTGTAACGTGGGAACACTCCAACGTTCAGCCGCTGAACCTGATTGTAAAAATAATTTAGTCACCATTAAGCGGTTTGCGCCATCTTCTTGAACTAACGCCAAAGCATAGAAAGGTTTTAACTGCACCCAGTTGATTTTTGATTCATCGATTTGCACCGTGTAAGCACTAAGTGTGTTACGCAATTGTGAAATTTGGCTCACTAACGAAGAACGCAAAGCTGTTAGCTGAGTTTGTAGCTGATTTTGTTTAACGGCGATTTTTTCAGTGCGATAAGTGTCGTTTAATTTCCATAGCGCAAGGCCAACGACAACAAAAATTAACGCAATAGTGGAATAGACGGTTTTTAACTTCATTTTGCTTCTTGCATCCTTGCTAAAAGACTTCATCTCTATTGTGTGGTTTTTCGAGGGGTTGTGCAACATTTACCTTAGACATTTTCACATTCTGGGATTACAACGCTTGCATGGCGAAACATACCGAAATTATGATTGTTGGCTCTGGCGTTGCGGCGTTGAGTATGGCTTTAAAAGTTGCCGATTCAAAATCCGTTTTTATCGTTACAAAAGACGTCGGCCCCAATAGTAATTCTGCCATGGCCCAAGGAGGAATCGCCTCGGTCACTGACAAATCCGATAGTTTTGAAAGCCACATCAAAGACACTTTGGTCGCTGGAGCCGGCCTTTGTGATCTTAACGCTGTGCAAGATGTTGTTTTCCAAGCCCCTGAAAGAATTAAGGATTTAGTTAAATGGGGTGTTGAATTTGACCCTGAATTAACTCGCGAAGGTGGTCACTCAGAACGTCGTATTTTACACTTCGAAGATCAAACCGGCGCTGAAATTCACCGCAAACTTTGGAGCAAAGTTTTAAAACACTCCAACATCAAAATATTTGAAAATCACTTCGCCATTGATTTGATTGTGAACAAACAAGTTGATCCATCACTGGTTGCTCCAACAGCCGTTGTGGGAAGTTATGTTTTAAATAAACAAACAGGCGATGTTGAAGTGTTCACCGCGAACACGACAATCTTAGCAACCGGTGGCGCAGGAAAAGTTTATCTCTACACATCCAATTGGGGTGGAGCTACTGGTGATGGTATCGCCATGGCCTACCGAGCTGGAGCACGCGTTGCCAATTTAGAATTTATGCAGTTTCACCCGACTTGTCTTTACCATAAAGACGCGCGCAATTTCTTAATTAGCGAAGCGGTTCGAGGCGAAGGTGGCGAATTAATTAACGCCAAAGGTGAACCGTTTATGAAAAAGATCCACCCTATGGGATCTTTAGCTCCACGTGATATCGTCGCTCGTGGAATCGATGCCGAAATGAAAAAAACCGGCGAACCTTGTGTGTTTTTAGATATCTCTCACCGTGACCCTGAATTTGTGAAAACACATTTTCCAACGATCTATGCCCGATGCCAAGAGTACGGTATCGACATGACAAAAAAACCAATTCCGGTAGTTCCTGCCGCTCACTATTTATGTGGTGGTGTGATGACAACAACGACTGGCAAAACTGATATCGTTGGTCTTTACGCCATCGGCGAAATCGCTTGCACAGGTTTACACGGAGCGAACCGTTTAGCTTCAAATTCACTGCTTGAATGTTTAGTGATGTCTCATAATGCCTCGGTTGAAATTGAAAAAAATTGGGATGAAATTTCTAAAGCCACAAAAACTTCGACGGCGCCAAAAGCATGGACAAAACCTGATGAAACAAACCAAGACGAAATGGTTGTGATCAATCATATGTGGGACGAAATTCGCCGTTTAATGTGGAATTATGTCGGCATTGTTCGTTCAACAAAACGTTTAGAACGCGCACAACATCGCCTCAGCAACATTAAGCAAGAAGTAAAAGAGTATTACTCGAATATGAAAATGCACAGTGATATTTTAGAACTTCGCAATATTGCGATCGTTGCAGATTTAACTGTGCGTTGCGCGCTTCAAAGAAAAGAATCGATCGGCATTCACTACTCGATTGATTACCCGCCAACAGACAAGCCTTCCTTAAGTCCAGAGGACATTGATTTAAAAACCTACTCTAAGGGAAAAGACACCGTTTTACTGCGCGGTTTGAATTAAATTTTGACTTAAAATTCGGCTCGGTTAGACTTGAACTGTATGAAACGATCTGAATCTTTTTTTCGCGGTTACGACCAGACAAAGCTTTATTTGCAAAAGTGGGACGCAGCAAATTCTTGCGGAACAATTTTAATTACCCACGGCCAAGCTGAACATTCAGATTGTTACAACCGTTTGATCGATGGTTTTCAAAAAAGCGAACAAGGTAAAAACTGGAGCTTTATCAGCTGGGATATGCGCGGCCACGGAAAATCTGAAGGCGTGCGCGGTTACGCTAAAGATTTCGACGAATACGTTTTAGATTACCATTTATTTTTAGATGAATGTTTGCGAATTGATTCGGTTAAAGATAAGCCCGTACTACTTCTTGCGCACTCAATGGGTGGTTTAGTTCAATCATGCGCCCTTCGTGAAAAAAAATACGATCAGTTTAAGGCGCAAGTTTTAAGTTCTCCGCTTTTTGGTATCAGCCAGCCCGTTCCAGCATGGAAAGAATCTGGTTCTGAAATCTTAA
The DNA here is from genome assembly GCF_046267985.1 of Pseudobdellovibrio sp. HCB154. Classification (GTDB taxonomy): domain Bacteria; phylum Bdellovibrionota; class Bdellovibrionia; order Bdellovibrionales; family Bdellovibrionaceae; genus Pseudobdellovibrio. The sequence continues at coordinate 2,625,647 of NZ_CP176530.1, forward strand.
ATGCTTTACTTCCCAAAGTGACTTTAGGTAATGAAATCACGAACGAACAATTAACTCGCGATCCAGCGGTTATTAAAGAGTACGAACAAGATACTTACCGCCATGGCAAAATTTCAGCCGGTGTATTTTTAGGTTTCAAGCGTGAATTTGAAAAGGTCATCACGACAGCCGGAAGCATTACCTTACCTACGTTGTTGCATATTTCAGATAACGACCCGGTGGTTTCAACGGCGCAAGCTAAATTATTTTTCGAAAACTTAGCAGCAACAGATAAAGAATTAAAAATTTATGAAGGCGGAAAACACGAACTTTACAACGATATCGTGCGTGAAGACGTGTATAAAGCAGTGATTGATTTCTGCAACAGACATAAATAGGAAAAAACAACATATGAAAAAAATCTTCTTAGCTTTATTACCATTTATTGTTTTAAGTTGCGTACACCGCTTACCAACACCTGAAGGCATTAAAGACATCTCAACTTCTGAATACGAAGATTACGTTGAAACTAAAACACAAAAACAAGAAGTTTACGATGGCCTTTACAACAAACTGACTGTACAAGCGACTCGTTTAGATGCTGATATGAGCGAAAATTTAGTAGCCTATCAGGCCAAGCTGTCGCAATGGAACTTAGAAAAATATAAAGAAGAAAAAGGCAAAATCATCGCTAAACATTCTGATAGCACAGAATTCTTTATTAGCTTTTATACACCTGAACGTAAGCATGATGATTTAGCTTTTAATAAAACATCTTGGAAAGTGTATCTTGATGTCGGTGGACAACGTTACGAAGGAAAAGTGACTAAACTTAAAGGTTTATTCTTAGATATCGAAGCTTTATACCCGTTTCATAACCGTTGGTCTTCAGCTTATTCGGTATTATTCCCAGTTTCTACACCAGCCACTGATGGCAAACCTGTGACATTAACGTTAACAGGCCCATTAGCTACGACACAGCTTAATTTCTAAATCTTAAGAAATTTCTTTCGGGGCCTGCTGCTTATTACGAAGTAGCAGTAGAGCCACTAAGGTCGCAAGATACGGAAGCATTTGAATAAATTCATTCGGAATCTTCACACTCAAATTCATATTCTGTAACTGAATCTGAATCGCCTCAGCAAAACCAAAAAATAAAACAACTAACCAAGCTTTACGTAAGTTCCAGCCCGCAAAAATCACGGCAGCAAGAGCGATAAACCCGCGGCCCGCACTCATTAATGGTGAATAACTTGAAGCTAAGTACGTAGATAAAATCGCACCACCAATACCAGTAATCAGCGCACATAAAGTCACAGCCTGCCAACGGCGTTTAATCGGGTTCACCCCAACGCTGGTTAACGCTTCAGATTTTTCACCAGCGAATTTAATTTGTAAGCCCCAGTTTGATTTTTCAGCGATCCAATAACATAAAGCCATCATTGATACTGTTGTGACACTCACCATGATTAACGATTGTTTTAACGCCGCTTCTGAAGTGTCTAAAGCCGGAGTTGAACCTGTTGATTCAAATAATGTTTTACTCACAATAGGAATAATACCCATCGCCAGTAAGTTCATACCCGTTCCGACCACGATCGAATTGGCTTTAAATTTAAAAATAAGAACATTAAAAATCTGCGCCATAACTGTCGCCGCTGCAGCCGCCGCTACATAAGCTAAAACCAATGAATTTGTTTGAAAGCCAACGGCCGCTGCTGTGAATGCACCGATTAATAGGTACGCTTCTAGTGCGATTTGCGCCACACCAGATTTTTCAGAGAAATAACCGCCACTAGCCGCAAACAAAATCGGTAACGACATACGAACTGTAGCTAGAACTAAACCTAAAAGAATCTCTGGGCTCATACTTTCTTCCTTCTGTGGTTTAGATAAACAGCACCCGCTACGCAGAAAATAATGATCGCTTGCAACACCTTAGAAAAATCACGTGTTAAAAACTGCGTTTCTAAATCTAAATCTGAAGCCCCTTTATGAAGAACCGCCATGATAAAGCTTGAAAATAAAATCCCCATCGGATGACCTTGTGCTAATAGCGCCACAACAATTCCTAAGAAACCATAGGCTGGAGAAAATCCCACTTTGTACTGAAAGGTGCTGCCTAAAACTTCTGTTAAACCCACAAGGCTAGAGAAAAATCCCGCGATACCTAACGCTAAAAAATTAACTTTCTTAGCTGAAATACCCATACGTTCTGCCGCGGTTGGGTTTTCACCGTAAGCTTTGATTTCCATGCCCCATTTAGTTTTCTTTTCAAAAAACCAAACAGCTAAACAACTTAAAACCGCTAAAAGTAAAAAGCTGCTGACCGCCGATTGTTCAAAGAATGTTTTAATACTGTCAGCTTTAGCTCCTTGAAAGACCGGATTAATTAAAGCACTTTCAGGATTCTGTGATTCAGGGTTTTGGTAGTTCTGTAAAATCACATAAGTTGCAATCGCTGCAAAAATAAAATTAAGCATGATCGCAACAACGACTTCGTGACCTTGTTTGTAAACTTTAAAAAACGCAATCGTTTGCGCAGATAAAATACCAATCACCATGGTGGCTAAACAGATTAAAACAATACCGAATGTGCCTAACGATTCAGGAAGAATAATTCCCATCACGGCCGCCATCATCGCCGATAACACGATCTGACCTTCGGCCCCGATATGAAATAATCCCGCTTTAAATGGAATTGAAAACGCTAAACCTGCAAAAGCAAAACACGTTGTATAAAAAAGTGTTAAGCCCATGTCGAATTTTGATTGTAAAAAGCTTCCGCTTAATACTTTTAAAACATCGCCCGGGTTTTCTTTAAACAAAATAACTAAGACACTGCTTAAGGCTACGCCAATAAAAAACCCGATCAAACTTGAAAAATCAATACGCTTCATAGTTCGACCCCGTTCATAATCTGAGAAATCTGGCTGTTGTTCAGTGAACCTTTAACATACGGGCCCTTAATGGCGCCTTTGTATAAAATCACAAAACGATCTGATAATTTTAAAACTTCATCTAAATCAGAAGATAATAAAACCACCGCACGGTGATCTTTCTTTTGATCAAGTAGCGCTTGGTGAATCTTTTCTTGCGCACCGATATCAACACCACGCGAAGGATGAGCTGCTAAAATCACATCCGGGTTATGCCAAAGCTCGCGACCGATCACGAACTTTTGCTGGTTACCACCAGATAAAGCGCCCATGATTTTATCGCTGTCAGCTGGGCGCACGTCCCACTCTTGAATGATTTTTTCAACTTCTTTACGTACCGAAGATTTACTGACTAACCCGAACTTAGTGAACTTCTCACGATGACGGATTAAGAAGTTTTCAACTAGGTTTTGCAAAGGATAAATACTGTAACGGTAACGATCTTCTGAAATATCGCCGAATTTTAGCTTTAATAACGCGATATTTTGACGAAGTTTAAAGATAAAGTCTTCTTGGCCATTACCATCAACACCGGCTACGCCTAAAATTTCATTATTATGAAGTTTTAAACCTAGAAGGTGTAAATCATGGGCTTTGCCAGTTTCACTGACCGCTTCTTGTTTTAAAGCCTGTTGTTTACGGCCAATCATTTTTTCAGCCATTTGTTCAACGGTGAAGTTTTCACCGCGACCTGAGGCAATCATTTTACCGCGACAAAGAATAGTCACGTGGTCAGCGACTTTTTTAATTTCGTTGAGTTTATGTGAAATTAAAATTAACGTATGGCCTTGTTTTTTAAGACCTAACATGAAATTTAAAAAATCGTCGATTTCATCAGGGCTTAACACCGCTGTAGGTTCATCAAAGATAATAATCTCTGGATCTAAAATTAACACACGCAAAATTTCTAATCTTTGCTGTTCACCAATACTGTAGGCTTTAATTTTTTTATCTAAAGGTAATAACCATTTAAACTTGGCTTGTTTTTCTTCAACGATCGAAACAAGCTTTTTATCGTCAATGTTCTGCGTGCGCGCGACCAACTCTAAATGATCCCAACCCGTTAATTCATCGGCTAATTGAAAGTGCTGATGCACAAAGCCGATTTTTTCACGAAACGAATCCTGCGCTGACAGTGGCTCATAAGCTTTACCACGTAAAACCATGGCCCCAGATGTTGGTGACACAATCCCCGCTAAAACTTTCATAAGCGTCGATTTTCCGGCACCATTTTCACCAATGATCGCGTGAATCTGGTTTGTCGAAATCGAAAAGTGAACCTGTTCTAGGGACACGCAGTCCCCATAACTTTTAGAGATATTATTGAATTCGATCAGGTTTGAAACTGACATGAATTATTTTTTTGTTTTGTAATAATCTGGAACTGAAACTTTACCAGCAACGATTGATTTTTTAACTTGCGCTAATTTTTCAATTTCGGCCGCTGACCATAACGATTTGTTGTTATTATCTAAAGCCCAGTCAATACCGCCGTCTTTTAAACCAAAACGGTTAACACCAGCTGCGAACTTGCCTTCTTTAACAGACTTGATCGTTTCAAATACAGCCACATCAACTTTTTTTAACATTGAGGTAAGAACCACACCTGGTTTGACCCAGTTTTGATTTGAATCAACACCGATCGCGTAAACTTTTTTCTCTGCTGCTGCATCAAAAAGACCTGCACCTGAAGCGCCCGCCGCGTGAAAGATCACATCCGCTTTTTGTGAGATTTGCGATAGTGCGATTTCTTTGGCTTTTGCAGGATTATTCCAGGCTTCGCCTGTTACGCCGATATAGCTTACTAAGATTGTTGCTTTTGGATTTACTGATTTAATACCCGCTTCGAAACCTTTTTGGAATCTGCGGATTAAAGGAATATCCATTCCACCGATAAAACCAACAACACCAGTTTTTGATTTCATCGCAGCCGCTGCTCCTACTAGGTAAGAACCTTCGTGCTCTTCAAATAAAAGTGAACGAACGTTTTTAGCTGATACTTCGCCATCAACGATCGCAAATTTTGTTTCTGGAAATAAGGCCGCCGTTTTTTTAACTGCGTCCATTTGCGCGAAACCGATACCGATAACTAGATCATATTTTTTTTGCGCGAAATTTCTGTGAAGTGTTTCTAGTGAATTAGTATCTGTTGCTTCTACGTATTTAAGCTCGATTCCTAATTCTTTTTCAGCTTTTTTTGCGCCTTCGTAAGCCGCTGAGTTAAAAGATTTATCGTCTTTGCCGCCTTTATCTAAAACTAATCCGATTTTTAGATTGGCCATCGCAAATTGAGACACAAAAAGACAGAACACTAAAAGAAACTTCGACATGACTACCCCTTTAAATTAAATCTTCCCCGAGTTAAAGTTTATTACTTTGGTCCAGTTTGATTCAAAGTCATATTAATTTACCATAGGATTAATTCAACGATTTTAATGGCTTAGCTAGTAAGCTCTAAGAATTAATGTTTTTTAATTCGGGGTTCATACATCCTTAAAGCTACTCATTTAGGCTATTATTGTACGGTAAACACAAAAACCATTAGCGTGTATACACGCAGAAAGAGATTACCTATGAAAAAAGCATTAGCAATTATCGTGATCGCAACTTCAGCAATGGCATTTGCCGATAACCACGGCGAGAAAAAAGCTGAAATGAAAGCCAAAATGGCCGCTCACAAAACTGAAGTAAACCAAGCTTGCGCAGCTGACGCTGAAAAAGCGGGTTGCTCTGGTAAAGAAGTTGGTACTGGCTTAATGAAGTGCTTACACGCTTACAAAAAAGCTAACAAAGATTTCCAAATCTCTGAAGGCTGCAAAGCTTCAACAAAATCTTTACGCGACGAGAGAAAAACAGTTAAGGCTGAAAAAGCAGCAGAAAAAGTAGAAAAACAAGAAGAAAAAGCTGACAAGTAATTCTTCTGTGGTCACAATTTTGGCATGGGACGCAGTTCTACATCCGCTCATCCATGCCAATCTTGTGGCGCTTGCTGCGCAAGCTACCGCGTTTCGTTCTATTGGCGAGAAGCGGAAAAAGGCGATTCTGATCACCCCGTCCCTCCCAACTACTGGCTCGATGCTTCTGATCGAGCCCGCATTCTTAAAGGTACCGACGATAAACATCACCCAAAATGTATTGCCTTAAAGGGCCGAATCGGCGAGTTTGTTACCTGTGAAATCTACTCAAATCGCCCGTCGCCTTGCAGGAATTTTCAAGCCAGTTATGAATCTGGTGCCCACGTTCCCCGTTGCGACGAAGCCAGAGCCAAACATGGCCTTAGACCGCTCACAAAACAAGACTTCATCGCTTTTTTCGAAAGCCAAAGACCTCTTCCTGACGCTGAAGCATGATTTTAAGACGCTAGGCATGAAAGCCACGTTTAAAAAGCATGGCTGGAAGCTCTTTGCCATTTTCTTTGTGTATTACTTAATACGCGATTCACTTCTTTATATCGTAATTCCTGGCCTGGTGGGCTATGGATTATTAGCAAAATAAGCTGACGAAATAATAAGCTGCTTGCTTTAAAAATAAATATTTATTTATAATTATAAGTGATGAAGGAGTTCACCAAGCATCACGACATTGTCGCGCAGATCAAAGTCTGGTTTGCACAAAAACAGTTCGCTCATGTAACAATGAGTGAAAAGGTGAACTTTATCGGAAATCTTTACGCCGATTATTTTGTTCGAACTGAATTAGTCTTATCATCACCGTTAAATAACTTTCCACATGTTGAAATTTGGGTAACCAACGATGGCGCGATTGGTTTTGGGCTTCGTTATAAAAATCATTCGTCGAAATTTGCTTGCGGGCATCAGCCCGTGCATATCAATAGCGATCTGGTTTTAGCTTTACTGGAAATTTTAGCCCACGGCGCTTGTGCGATTAAAAAAACTGGTTTGTGGTTTTTAGGTTTTACGAATTTTAAACTGTTTATTAAGGACGATGAGTTTCAGAAACTGAAACGTTTTAACTCTGCGATGGACTATGATTATGCCACTCACTTCATCTCGCCTTGCGAAGAGCTTCCGCAAGGTAAGAATGTTGTCGAGCTTTCGGCTTGGCTGTGACCATCAGTCTTGCGATAAAAAGCCGAATAAAATCCAGCTCACAGCCATAATGATACACAAGCCTCCCAGAAAAGACAGAAAGCCAAAGATCCAAGCTACATCGGTTATAAGAATTTGACTTTGATGACGATAAACTTTCAATCCCCCCATAGCATAAAGCGAAAAAATAAAAAATAACGTGCCTCCAATAAATAGCCGCACCCGGGTCGTTAAATTTTGTCTTGAAGTAAGATGAAGAACGGCAAACACGGCGGCGACAAGATTCGTACCAAATAAAATCGTGTGAAAATGGGCTACTAAAAAATAAGTGGACCGCGCGACTTGTCCAGAGTCGGTCATGAGATGATAAAGACCTGTTATCGTACCTAATGAAAGTAACACAAGCAGTAATTGTATCATCGCGGTTAATGCTGATCTTCGCCGCGTACGCCAGGGCCAAACCTGCAATACGATAACAATCATACCGAGCAAGGGCACAGATAATAACCCCATAAGCCAATCGGAATAAAGTGCCAGATTTAAATTCTGGCGAAAATAGCTGAAGAGCGTAAAAGCCATTTTCAACACCGCCAGTAGCCCAACAATTATAAAACAAATTTTCGCTTGAGCTAAGTTAGTTTTCGTTAAAGGCTGATACTCATTCACGATTTCAAGAATTAACCCAACCCCCAAAGGAGTCATAAGATAAACAGAAGGTCGTAACAGTAAATTGTAAAGACCGACCCATTCGCGATTGAGCTGAGAACCAAAAACCAGCAGTGGAAGAGTTAACAACGACAAAAGATAAACAAAACTCACTGTCATCAAGGCCCAAGAAAAAGGAGACCGAAAAATTTTATCCCGACTTTCAGACCTTAACCACAATGTAAGTAAGTTTACTGAATCAGTGATGCGAGACATTTGCAGTAAAAGCAAACCACTGAAAAACAAAAATCCAGATACGCCAGCTCCTTGAACTTCACTCCACGGAATCATCCAACCTGAATTAAATTCTCCGGCAAACATTCCCACAAGCACCGCAACAATCCCCGTTGAATGTAATAAAAAACCTGCGGTAGCTATCTCTAAGAAATACCGCGGCTTATTTAAAAGTTTTTGACCTGAAACTAAATAACCAAAACCGGCATGAAAGACCGGAGGTAAAAAAAACGACATCATAATGAGGCCGTGCATTGTGAAAGCGCGGTTGTAAAAGCTGTGCACCTGCGGCACAGACGTTAAAGCTAAAAGCTGAATGATTTTTAAAAATAAAGCTAAAATACCCGCAAAAACAAATAACGTGAAGCTCAGTATTAAGTACTTCGCTGCAAGATCTTTAAGGGGTTCTGCTTTATGCATTAACCGGAAAAACCGCCTAGCAGAAACATGCCGCACATTAATAATGTGGCGCCAAAAATTCCTACGACGGCTCCTGCTACAAGACCGAACCCAATTCCAACGCTAATCACTACATCTTTCATAAAAATCTTTCTCTGAAAACAAGAAGCTATCCCTCGACTTCAAAGCGGGGAAAAAGAATTTCGTTTTCTATTTTCATATGTTCAAAGGTGTCTTCGACAAATTCGCGAAGCAAGACCATTAATTTTTGGTAAGACTGGCACGCCCCCAATGGGGGAACAAAATCATCCATTAAAATCTTTAGCTGTTTAAGATCTTCGTCGTCATGCTGATGGTCAGAGCGCATACAGTAAATTGGCCCCTTAAGAGCCTTGAACTGGTTTAAATCACTTAATTGCACGAGCGCAGGAAAAAGCATTTGTTCTTCTTTAGTAAGATGAAACTGTAAATGCGCGACGACTTTATCAAATAAATTTTTAGCTGCGGCCAATGTGTTATGGCTGTTGCCGTGAACATTAACCACCCGCTCAAACAACGGCGTAATTGTTAAAACGTCATATCTTAGTTTTTTGTGATAACGATTGAGAAGTAAATCAACTAACCCTTCGTTACTCATTTTTTTATATTCACTAGTTCTATCCATAATATCCATAATAGATAACATCCTGTGTTTTATTTATGATTTAGATCATAAGCGACATGATTTATAAGCTCTGCAAAACGTGTAGCATGGTCAACAGGGCTTTCTTTTGAAATGATAAAGGGGTTCATCAAAGTCAGCCGCAGCAAAACCATTTCTTCAGAATCAAGAGCAAGGCATTCTTTCATACAACTGTTATGAATCATGAGGTTAAAATGATGCTTAGTCAGAGTCGTTTTTGAAATCCAATATTTGTTTTCTTCGGCTATTCGCTCATAGATACGTAAATTTAACGAATTCACTTGTGATAGGTTTTTAAACCCGGCCACCACAGAAAAGCATAAAATATTCGTATCTTGCCCCCCTGGAAAAAGAATTTTCATTTCGTTTTTTTGCAAAGCTTTTTTGAATATATCTTTTGCTAACATCGTTCGAGCTAAAATTCTGGCGTAGCCATCAGAACCCTGAAAGCATTTCATCGACGTATACGTTGCTACAGCACCGGCGGCTGAGCGCGAACCCTCGATGGTGAAGTTTCCTAAATTATGCCTGTCGCTCTTTATATACGGACCGGTAAACGGCTTAATAAAATAATCTTCAGAGTTCTTGCAGATAAAAGCCCCGGAAGCATAAGGAACATAACCTAATTTGTGCGGATCAAGCGTCACTGAATCGGCTTCAGACATGCTGAGCAAATTCTTAAAAGTCGCTGTGTCTAAATTCGCTGCTGACTCTGCTTTAACGAGAGAGCGAAAAAATCCTCCATAGGCCGCATCGATATGAAACCAAATATGGCCGTCTTTACCGCAAGTAAATTTTTTGAGAACATCCGCAATTTCACTTATCGGATCGATAGTGCCTAGCTCTGTGGTTCCGGCAATTCCAACCACTCCTAAAAGAGGGGTATTTTCTTGCTGTAGGAATTTTAATTTTTCGTACAAATCGACAACTGACATTCTTCCGGACTGATCAAGATCGACATATATCAGGTTTTCTTCTCCTAAACCTAAATAATGCATACCTTTCGGCCAAGAATAATGCTTACTTGATGAAACCAGCAAAACCGGTGCTTTCGTAGGATGAACCTTTTTAATTTTATCCTGGCCTAAAGAGTCAACGATCGCATTGTACTTACTCCAGCCCATTATTGAGGCCGCAAATAAATCTTTTTCTCCGGCTGCCGCCGCCGCATTTAACCAATTAAACAGACGCTCTCTGGCTCTGAATAAAAATTCAAAATTAGCAACGGTGCCACCGGAAGTAAAATGTCCGGTTCCCTGTCTATAGCCAGCAAGTTCACTTAAAAAATAAATGGCCTCTTTTTCAATTTCAGTTCCGACCGTTGAAGCTTCACTGGAAATATTATTGGGATTATGCAGTAAAGTAATTATATGCCCAAGTAAGGCCGGCATACTTATTTCTGAAAACATATGTCCGATGTAACGCGGTGAAAATTTAGGTATCTCTGATTCAAATCTTTTGACCAAACTTGCAATAACGTCTTCAGACCATTTTTGTTGGGTTTTAAATTCGCTAACAGCTTTATCGCTGTCAGAAATTAAACAGCCTTCGCCACCACTGAAGTTTTTACGCCAGTCAAACCAACTGTTCAAAATATATGTGACCTGCGACGTGATCCATTCCCTGTTTTCTGCCGATGGACCAAGAAAAAAACTTTTCACAGCAACGTCTTGTGGAACACAGTGCAAATCAATTTTTTTCATAAAACCCGCTTTCGTTCATTTTACTTCTGAATAGAATATTACAAAATCCCAATACAATGAGAGCAGCCATGACTTGATGAAAGACAGCTCCGATTTTTGGAACATGAAAAATAACTAAGATAATTCCCAATAAAATTTGCGAAAGAGTGATGCCCAATAAATGAATAAAAGGCCCGCGGCTGTTTCGCACTGTTCTTTGTAAACCCGAAATAGAATAGATCGTAATTAAGACGGCGACGGCAACACCTAACCATCGGTGTGTCCAATGCACGAACAGTGCCGCAAAATCAAAAAGATGCTCTGGCACAAATTGCCCGCTCATCAGCGGAAATGTATCTGACATATAACCGGCTCTAAGCCCGCTCATCAGACAGCCGTAAAATATTTGTAAACATAAAAAGATACCAACGGTGGGCGTTAACCATTCTGTTTCACTTTTTTTCTTAAAGTAAATGGGTTCTCGGTAAGCACAAAGTAAATAAAAGGTGTAAACCAATAGAGCTAACGCTAAAAAATAATGAACGGCTAAAAGATAAGCGCTGACCTGAGGTTCTTTAATCAGACCACTTTTGACCATAACCCAGCCCATCAGGCCTTGAAATCCGATCGATGTTAAAAGAATTGAAAAATTAAAAAGCGAAACTTTTTTCCGCCGTAAAAAAAATAATCCAGGAAGTAAGACATATAAAAAAATTATTCTTCCCAGCAACCGGTGGCCGTACTCCCAATAATAAATAGATTTATATTGCGAAAGGTCCATTTGGAAATTAACCAGCAGGTACTGCGGGGTCAGCTTGTATTTTCCGAACTCTTCAAGCCAGTCTTTGTCTGTTAGCGGTGGGATGATTCCCGTAACAGGCTTCCACTCGGTAATTGAAAGTCCTGACTCAGTTAAACGAGTTGCGCCGCCCACTGAAATCATCAAAAGCACAAGAGCAATAAGTCCGACGTACCAAATCCTGATTTTTTTATCCATCACTATTCCCAATTTAATAATCTTTTTTCACCTTCCAATTTTTTGATTTCAGTCACATCTTGCGATACTTCGATGACTCCGCGGTAGACTTTGTTTTTATCTCGAACGGCAAAATATCTGATATGTATTAAACGTCCGCGGTAATTAATCCAAAAATCGGCCACATCTTTTCGGCCCGCTTTAAACTCTTCCAAAATTCTAAGCACTGCATCCACGCTTTTCGGCGGATGACAGAAGCGAACTTCGCGGCCGATAACCCCGGAACTTCGGGGGAAAACCCGTTCTTCACCTCTGTTATAAAAAGCGACCTTGTCGTTTTCGTCGACAAAAGTGAGGTCAAAAGGCATGACCTGAAACAACAAATTAATTTGTTCTAAGGTCATTTTTCCTTCTGACAATTTTAAAAAGCTATCGGCCAAAGAGGATTGTGGATTTTGCTTCAGCTGAGCAGAATCAGTTTCGCTCACATTTGTTTTATGCATCCATCCGATTTCACCTTCACCGGCTTTCATTTGCTCCCAGTCTTCAGGAAGTAAAATATCTAACGCAATCGGAAACAATCTAGATTCTTCGACATTCATCATTCTTAGAAGCTCACTAAGCATGATGTCTACCCGCTCTTGCAAGTGAGTTGTCTCTTTCTTTTCAAGCATGGCCCGAACGTCTTTTATAAGCTGCCGGTTATCGTCGTGAAATCTCCACATACCTTGGCTTGGTCCAAACCATCCCCGCTTTTCAAGGTAAGGAAACAACTGATTCTCTTTTCTTGTATAACGAATATCGACACAGGCTATTTGATTAAATAGATTGTAGGCCAGCTGAATATCATTAACGATATCGACCTTTGATAACTGGTTTAACAGATCTATGAGATACCGATTTTCTTCGACATAAGTTAATAGTGGATGACCCGCTTCAAGTTTTTTTGCGTACTCTGGAATTAAAGACTCAATATTCATGACCAAATATTCGCATGCAGGTTCTAAATCAATAATGACTTAAATCATATGCTGCTAAAGAATTTTCAGCGCTAAACGTGATTTAAATCATGTTTTTCAGATAAAGCACGTGACATATGATCTAGATCATTGCTCAAACTTAATCTTTCACAAAAAATAGGCTCATGAGTAAAAATAAACCCATAGTTTATTCTTGTTCCGGCTGTTCGTCTGCCGCACAGATGGCCAATTACATTGCCATCAAAATCGACCGACAAAAGATCGCCGAAATGAGCTGTATCGCGGGCGTTGGAGGCGACGTAACTTCTTTAGTTAACTTCGCAAAATCCGGGCGTCAAATCATAACCATTGATGGCTGCCCGTTAAAATGCTGCCAAGCCTGTCTTAAAAGGCATGATTTGCACCCTACTGAAGCCTTTGTTTTGTCAGAATTTAAAGTCAAAAAAAAACTTGGAGAAGATTTTGATAAGGATCAAGCAGATATCATCCTGAATCAAATTGAGCAAAATATTCTGCAAAAACTAAAGTAGTTATCAGCATATGGCAAATTTAACTTCAGTAAATAACTTTGTGATTTGTGTCGGAACAGTCAACGGTTCTGGCAGCCAATCGGCTAATAACATTTTACTCAAATCATTATTTCGTATGGGTATTCCCGTAGGCGGCAAAAATGTGTTTCCATCAAACATTGCCGGGCTTCCGACCTGGTTTTGGATTCGCGCCTCTGAACAAGGCTATCTTGCCCGCCGTAAGCAGGCTGATGTTATGGTGGCGATGAACCCACAAACTTTGGCCGAAGACCAGAAGACCGTAAAGCCCGGGGGATATTTTATTTTTAACTCTGATATAGGAGTTATTAATTCCGAGACGAAAAGATCTGATGTTCATTATCTAGGTGTGCCGTTTAAAAAACTAGTCGATCAAGCCACGGATCAGGTAAAAATTAAAAAAATGCTGATCAATATTATTTACGTGGGCGTGCTGGCGAACTTAATGAAATTCGACAAAGAAACTGTGTTATCTTGTTTAAAAGATCAGTTTGGCCACAAAGAATCTGTTATGACGCCTAACCTTAAAGGTTTTGACATAGGTTATAACTGGGTCGACGAAAATAAAACAGAGATCGAATCAGCTTTTACAACTGCTTTTCCGTTTCAGGTCGAAAAAAGAAATCAAAATAAAAAATATGTGATGATGGATGGAAACACCGCCGCTGCCTTGGGAGCGATCTTCGGCGGCTGCTCTTTTGTTTCGTGGTATCCGATTACGCCATCTTCTTCGTTGGTCGAAAATTATATTAAATACGCCGCCAATCTTCGCACCTCTGAAACCGGTCAAAAAAAATACGGCGTTGTTCAGGCCGAAGATGAACTTGCGGCAATGGGTATGATCTTAGGCGCAGGTTGGACCGGCGCCCGCGCCATGACAGCAACCAGCGGACCAGGTGTAAGCCTTATGAGCGAGGCTGCCGGTTTTTCTTATTATGCTGAAATTCCCTGTGTGGTCTGGAATGTTCAGCGTGTGGGACCTTCAACAGGAATGCCGACCCGAACAGCGCAAGGAGATATTTTATCAACGGTGTATTTATCTCACGGCGATACAAAACACCCATTGTTATTACCGGCGAATATCAAAGAGTGCTTTGATTTTGCTCAGCATGCGTTTGATTTAGCCGAACGTTTGCAACAACTTGTATTTGTTATGAGTGATTTAGATCTAGGGATGAATTCTTGGATTGAAGAAGCGTGGACTTACCCGACCAAGCCCTACGACCGCGGAAAAGTTTTATCTGAAGCAGATTTAGAAAAAATCACAACTTACATGCGTTACACTGAAACCGATGGTGATGCTATCGCACCAAGAACTTTACCCGGTACAAAAAAAATGAATGCCGCCTATTTTACCCGCGGAAGTGGGCATAATGCTAAAGGCCTGTATACTGAAGATTCAGCTGAATATAAAGAAGTGATCGACCGTTTAGCCCGTAAATGGCAGACAGCTAAAAAATTTATACCGGCTCCCGTTATTGATGATCGGAAAAACGATGTCGGAATTATCGCCTACGGAACAACAGATATGCCGATGCGTGAAGCGCGTGAAATTTTAAACAGCAAAGGCATAAAAACCGATTATTTAAGACTACGAGCCGTTCCTTTTACTGATGATGTTAAGACATTTATTCAAAATCACAAAGTTATCTATGTCATCGAGCAAAACCGCGACGGGCAAATGGCGCAGCTATTAACAACCGAATATCCGGAACTATCGGCAAAGCTGGTAAGTGTTCGCCAGTACGATGGAACTCCTGTAACTGCAGAAAATATTTTTGAGCCTTTGTTGAAACATGCTGTGCAAAATAAAATAGTTGAGGTGATGTTATGACAGCTAATTCAATCGGATTAACAAAAAAAGATTATTCAGGGGCCGTATCAACGTTGTGTACCGGCTGTGGCCACGATTTAATTTCAAACCATGTCATCTCAGCCTGTTATCAAGCCGGTATTCATCCGTTTCAACTAGCAAAAATGTCAGGCATAGGCTGTTCGTCAAAAATACCTGCCTATTTTATGTCGAAGTCTTTTTCATTTAATTCAATGCATGGAAGAATGGCGCCCATCACAACCGGAGCTAAAGTCTGCAATGCAGATTTAACCATGCTCGGAATCAGTGGCGATGGCGACACCGCCAGCATTGGCTTAGGTGGCTTTGTTCATTTAATTCGCCGTAATTTACCAGTTTGTTATCTCGTGGCCAATAACGGTGTTTACGGATTAACAAAAGGCCAATTTTCTGCCACTGCCGATAAAGGGGCTAAATTAAAAACCGGTGCGGTAAATCCATTTGAAACGATCGATCTATGCACTCTGGCTCTGGATTTAGGATGCACATTTGTGGCCCGGTCTTTTTCGGGAGACGCCAAACAACTTGTTCCCTTGATTCAAGCGGCACTGAAACACAAAGGCACGGCTTTAATCGATGTTTTTTCTCCGTGTATTACGTTTAATAATCACGATGGCTCCACTAAAAGCTACAATTACGTAAAATCGCACGATGTGGTTTTGCAAGAACTTGGTTTTTATGCCCCTCAGGAAGAGGTTCTTGTGGATTACCAAGAAGGTTCAAAAGAACTTATCACCTTACCGGACGGATCAAAAATTTTACTAAATAAAATTGATTCACGCCTACACAATGTTCACGACCGTTTAGAAGCGGCTAAAGTTTTAACCGAAGCCCGTCACCAAGGTGAAGTGTTAACAGGTTTATTTTATATTAACGAAGAAGAATCCAACTTGATTGAAAATTTAAACTTAACTGAAAAGCCATTAGCTTATTTAAACGAACAAGAACTGCGTCCCACACAAGCTCAATTTGACTGGGTCATGAACTTGTTTAGCTAATGGTTTAACAACAAAATTAAAGGATAAATATGAAACCTTATGAAGCCCCTGATTTTTTAAACATCGACGAACACTTTAGCAGCGAAGAAAGAATGATTCGCGACACTCTTCGCGAATTTGTAAGCAAAGAAATTATTCCGACAATTTCTACCCATTATGAGAACGGCACTTTTCCGACTGATTTGATTCCGCAATTAGCCGAACTAGGCACATTGGGTTCTACTATTCAGGGTTACGAGTGCGCCGGAGTCAATTACACATCCTATGGCTTAATCATGCAGGAACTTGAACGTGGCGATTCTGGCATTCGCAGTTTTGTCAGCGTGCAAGGCGCATTATGTATGTATCCCATCTATGCCTTCGGTAGCGAAGAACATAAGAAAAAATATTTACCTAAGATGGCCAAAGGCCAACTTATTGGTTGTTTCGGTTTAACTGAACCTGATTTTGGTTCTAATCCGGGCGGCATGATTACGCGCGCAAAAAAAGATGGGGCAGATTACATTCTTAACGGTGCCAAAATGTGGATTACCAATGGCGGTATGGCCGGCGTTGCTATTGTCTGGGCCAAAGATGACAACGATAAAATTGTTGGTTTTATTGTTGATCGTGATTTAAAAGGTTTTTCTGTGCGTAACATCGAAAAGAAATTTTCGTTAAAAGCTTCAGTCACCAGTGAACTTATCTTCGAAGACTGCCGCGTGCCCGCTTCGCAAATGCTTAACGTGCAAGGGTTAAAAGGACCTTTTGCCTGTTTAAACAATGCCCGCTACGGAATTTCTTGGGGAGCTTTAGGAGCTTCAATGGCTTGTTATGATGAAGCTTTAAACTACAGTAAAACAAGAATTCAATTCGATAAACCGATCGCCAGCTTTCAGCTTGTTCAGGCCAAGCTTGTCGAAATGTTCACCGACATCACTTTAGGGCAATTATTAGCCTTACATTTGGGGCGCATGAAAGACAAAGACCAAGCTCTGCCAGCGCATATTTCAATGGCTAAAATGAAAAACGTTTCTAACGCCTTAAAACACGCGCGCATAACACGTGATATTTTAGGAGCCAGCGGTATCACTTATGAATATCAATGTGGACGCCACATGCTGAACCTAGAATCAGTGAATACCTACGAAGGAACAGAAGATATTCACCGTTTAATTTTAGGACATCATATAACTGGTATTCCGGCGTTTAAATAAAGACGATGCTTTAAAACGTCTTAGCATCAATGACGAAGCGATACTTCACGTCACCATTCACCGTGCGGTCATACGCTTCGTTGATTTTATCAGCGCCGATTAACTCGATATCTGAAAAAACTTTTTTCGTGGCACAGAAGTTTAACATTTCTTGAGTTTCTTTAATGCCGCCGATTAATGAACCTGTTAAACGCTTACGCCCACCAATTAATGCGCTAGCTACAACTTGGCTTGGCTCTGGTGGTACGCCTAACAACACCATTGTGCCGTCGATTTTTAATGTTTGTAAGTATGGCGTTAAGTTATGAGTGGCTGATACTGAATCAATAATCAGATCAAATTTTTTAGCTAGTGGATGAAAGTTGGCTTTTTCTTTTGAGTACACGAAGTGTTTAGCTCCCAGTTTTTTCGCGTCGGCCGCTTTTTCTGGTGATGTACTAAACACCGTCACTTCAGCACCCATAGCTTTGGCGATTTTAACGGCCATATGACCTAAACCGCCAAGACCTACTACACCTACTTTTTTTCCTTTTTTAGTGCCGTAGCGTTTTAACGGCGAATAAGTTGTGATGCCCGCGCACAGAAGTGGAGCTACGCGATCAAGTGGAAGACCTTTTTTAATTTTTAAAACATAGTCTTGCTTAACTGTGATATGCGAAGAATATCCGCCGTAAGTATATCCGCCTTCTTTGACTGGCGAGTTATATGTGTACGTCGTGCCTTTTTCACAGAATTGTTCTTCATTTGATTTACAAGGCGCACACTTACCACAGGAATCAACAAAACAACCCACACCAACTGTTTCACCTAGTTTAAATTTTTTAACTTTCTTACCCACAGCTACAACGTGGCCAACGATTTCATGCCCCGGAACACATGGGTATTGTGTGCCTGACCATTCACCTCTTGCTGTGTGAATATCAGAGTGACAAATCCCGCAGTAGGCAATTTCAATCACCACATCGTCTGGCTTTGGATCACGACGCTCGATTGTCATTGGTTGAAATAGAGCTTTACTATCATTTACTCCGTAAGCTTTTGCTTGAATCATACTTTACTCCAATCCTTCGTCGCCGGCGGAAGCGAAAGCCTTTTTCACTTCTTGTTGGTTTTTACTGCGTGTTTTGAATTTTTCAAACATCACATATAAAGCCGGAATCACGTATAAGGTTAATAACGTTGAAAATAATACGCCAAAGATAATCGTCACAGCCATTGAACGAGTCAACTCTGCGCCCTCGCCTGTGGCAATAGCGGTCGGAATCGCTCCGGCCACTGTGGCAAATGAGGTCATAAGAATCGGACGTAAACGTGTAGGCCCTGCTTCAACCATCGCGTTTTCTGGCGATTCTTCACCACCCTTACGGTCACGTACTAAGTTGGCGAATTCCACAAGAAGGATCGAGTTCTTTTTAACGATACCCATTAGAAGAAGTACCCCTATCAGCGAGTAGATATTTAAACTTTGCTGCGTTACGAATAATCCGATAAACGCCCCAGCAATTGAATATGGCAACGCCATTAGAATCGTCACCGGATCAATAAACGAATTAAATTGCGCCGCTAAAATCATGTACGCCACAAGTAGTCCCATAACCAAAGCTGCAATTAAACCTTCGAAAGATTCTTTTTGCGACTTAGATGTACCAAATTCTTCGATAAAGTATCTTGGTTTTAAGTTTTTCGCTTTTTCACGCACGAACTTCATCGCCTCTTCAGTTTTTACGCCTTTATTCACGTTAGCGTAAATTGAAATTGAACGTAAACGGCTATCGCGGTTAATTTGTTGTAACGTTTTAGTTTTTTTAAATTCAACAATTCGAGATAGCGGAAGTAAATTACCTTTTGAATTTGAAATATAAAGTTTTTCTAAATCTTTAATCTGATCATCCGTTTTTTGAAGATCTACTCTGATGTCATAACGTTTACCACCATCAGCATATTGACCAGCACGCACACCACCGATCATAGCATTGATCGTACTAGCCACACTGTTCACACTCACACCAGTCGCCGTTGCACGGTCACGATCAGGCACGATCTGAATTTCAGGCAAGCCTTGCAGTAAATTACTATCCACATCGATCATAAGACCGCTGTTTTTCATCTCTTCCATCATAGCGTCGGCTTGCGCCTCTAACTCTTGCCATTCTGGGCCTTTAATAACGAACTCAACCGGAAAACCACGGCCACCACCACCAAAACCTCGTGAAGTGGGATCTTGCATAGTTACGCGACCTTTAACGATCGGTTTTAATTCTTCGCGCGTTTGTTTTACGAAATCAGCCTGTGAAATCGTGCGCTCAGATTTTGGCTTAAGTGATACGAACATCATCGCGGTATTGGTATCAGCGCCAGAACCTGAAAAACCACCCACGCTTGAATAGATTTGTAAAACGTTCGGATTTGCTAACAGTAACTTTTCAACTTGTTTAGTTGTTTCATTAGTTACACTAAACGCTGTGCCCGTTGGTAAATTAATACGCGTCATTAATAAACCTGACTCTTGCGGTGGCGTAAATTCTTTCGGGATAAACTTAACTAATACAAAACAAAGCACCATCAAGACAACTGACCCGATAAAAACTTTCCATTTATGAATCACTGTCCACTGTAAAGTGTGTTTGTATTTTTGCGTTAACTTATCGAAGAATAAATCAAAAGCTTTACCGATTTTAGTTGTACGGTGTGAATGCTGAACAAACGAAGCACAACGCATTGGTGTAATTGTTAAGGCTTCAAGAAGTGATAACAATACCGCAAACGAGATCGTAACCCCGAATTGTAAAAAGAACTTACCGATAATACCTTTCATAAAAGCGACTGGTAAGAAAATCGCAACAACGGCTGCCGTGGCTGCGATAGCTGCGAAAGTAATTTCGCGCGAACCAATGATCGCCGCTTCAATACGGTTTTTACCGCGCTCGTTATACCTAAAGATATTTTCTAACACCATGATGGCATCATCGACCACGATACCAATCGCTAATGTTAAACCTAATAGCGTAAAAGTATTTAACGTAAACTTTAAGAAATAAAGAGCGATGAACGTTCCTAAAATTGATGTCGGAATCGACAACAGCACGTTCACCGTGGCTGTGAAACTTCCTAAGAATAACCAACAAACAAAGGCTGTTAGAATAACCGCCATCAGTAAATGCTTATTTAATTCCGAGATAGAACGCTCGATAAACTGAGTGGTATCGAAGTTAACATTTAAGTGATAACCCGGCTGAAGATTCTTTTTGATTTCTTCCATGCGCTCTTTAACTGCACGAGCTACAGCCACAGCATTTGTACCACGTTGTTTTTTAATTCCGATACCGACAGCTAGTTTTTCATTAAAACGTGAAAAACGTTTATCATCAGCTAAGGCTAAATCAATTTTAGCTACATCTGATAAGCGCACACGTAATGACGGGTCTGCGACGGTTTGACCCGCACGTTTAGAAATAATAATACTTCTGAATTCTTCTAAAGTTTTAGCTTCACCTTTTACACGCACGTTAAAAACATTTTTAGCGTTTTCAACTTGCCCACCCGGAAGTTCGCTATGCTCGGCTTGAATCGTGTTAATCACATCAAGCACTGTGATGTTGTAGCGATTTAATTTTTCTGGCAGCACCTGCACGCGCAAAATCGGGTCAGTAAAACCGCCCAGTTGAATATCACCTACACCAAGAACTGACGTGAATTGGTCTTTTAAGTATTCTTGCGTGTATTTCATTAATTCGCGGCGATCACCAGAGTCAGAAGTTACCGCAAGCCAGATAATTGGCTGATCGTCAGGATTTGATTTTGTGATAATCGCAGGATCTGCATCTTTTGGTAGACGGCGCTGCGCTTGTGAAACTTTGGTTTGTACTTCTTGTAGGGCCGCATCGATATTACGGTCTAAATCAAATTCTACCGAGATATTACCCACACCACTACGGCTAGAAGAACTTAAACCTTTAATACCTTCTAAAGTTGTTAATACGTCTTCAACAGGCTCAACAACATTTGTTTCAATCACTTCGGGCGAAGCACCTTGTAGAGCAATCGATACGTTGACTGAAGGAAAATCCACATCGGGAAATTGGCTGATACCTAAGCGTGAAAACGAGATCGCTCCGAACACCATAAGAAAGGCCATGATCATCCATGCCATAACAGGATTTTTAATTGAGATATCAGAAATTCGCATGCTAAGCTCCGAGGTGTATGTTTACAGCTTTGAATAAATCCTATGTAAGAAACATCGCTTTGTCGATGTTGTGTTTGATTTCACAACCCGCTATGTCAGATGTTTCTCCTCTGAAATTAACCGAAGATGATGTGATAAAACTGGTTCAATCGCAAAGCTTAAATTACCAAGAAATCGAAAATCGTAATCTGACCAGCGAGTTCACTTACCAAGCCTTAAACGGAAGCTATCGTTTAAATTTAAACTTCGATTATTCATTAGAAAAAGATAAGACCGAGTCAGTTTCAACATTTGCCATTCCTGACTCTGACAAAACGAAAAAGACTTTGATCTTAAATAAACGTTTTTACACAGGTACAGCCACAACTTTCGAATACACCAACGTCGATTACGATTCCAACACGGCAAACTACGCTCAGAACTATTACACCCTAGGTTTAGAACAAAATATTTACCCTTATATTTTTTCAAACTCAGAAATGCAGGTCTTAAAAGCCGCAAAAACTGAAGTCGAACGCACCCGCCTGCAAACAGATATCGATCTTTTAGATAACACCAAAGATGTTCTAGCATTGTACTGGCGAGTGCAAGCCAGCCAAAAATCAGTTCAAGAAAATGAAGACCTTTTAAAAAAATACGGCCGCTTAGTCGCCAACGTTAAAAGTAAAAAAGCTAACAGCTATGCGAGTGCTGGCGAAGTCGAACAAGCTTTAGCCGAATACGAAACCCGCAAACAAACATGGCTAGAAGACAGAAATACTCTGTTAACTAATCTGCAACAGCTAAAAACAGCGTTAAATATTCCAACTGAACAACAGATTGAACTGACAACGCCACAAAACACCGTAAAACCGCTGCCGGCAAAATTTCAAGGCGATGTAAAAGCCTTACGTCGATACAAGGTCCAACAATTAAAAACCGAATCAGCCGTAGCGAGCTTTGAATCAACAAGCATGAAGGATCACCCGAAGGTCAGTGTTTACGGTAAATACACAGGCCAAGGCTTAGACCCATCACAATCAGAATCTTTCAATGAAATGAAAGACGACCCCAAAGATAAATACATCGTCGGCGTAAAACTAGATTACTTCTTTGGCGACGATTTAAATAAAGCTGAAAAACAACTACGTCGTGCCACGCAAGAAGTAGAACTAGCCAGATTCGCCCGCGCTGAAGGCGATTTAAAATTACAAATCGAAAATACTCGTCAGAAGTTAGAAAACGCCTACGCGAATGTTGAAACAACTCAAAACGTCGTGAAATACCGTACTGAAGCAGTAAAACAGCTAAATGTGACGTACTTTCAAGGAAGAACAGATATTAGTTTTTTAATCGATGCCTTCAACAAAAAAATCCAAGCCGAAGTAGCCGCGATCAACGCCTTAGGAAATTACACGACTACTCTTCTAGAATACGAAAATTTGGTTCGATAGAAGATCTTACCTTCCCCAGCCTTTTAAAACTTCAGCTTCCTCAGCTTCAGATGTGACCTTCTTAAACTTAACCCCTGGAGCCCCTTTTACCGAAGCCTCGCACTCAGACCAAGTTTTAAACCGAGTAATAACACCGTTTTTTAAAACCACATACCACTGAGTTTTAGGCTTTTCAGCCTTAGTAAATTTATTTTCTGGCAGTGGTTCTGTCGGCGGAGCTTCTGTAATATCAAACAAGTAGTTTTCACCTGAGCCGTGATACAGATTCACGTAATCATTTTTCGAAAGAGCGACCGCGATTTTATCACAGCGTTCATTGCCCGGAGTGCCTTGATGGCCGCGCACATAGTCCCACTTAATTTTGTTATTCATTTTCTTCTGTAATTTATAGACCACAGAATCAAGAGCTTCCCAAATATCTTGGTTTACCACAGCAGCGCCTTCAGCATTTTTCCAGCCGCGTTTTTTCCAGCCGAAAACCCATTGTGTGATGCCCTTAATGACATAAACAGAATCTGTATAAATTTGGATAGAAAAATCAGGGTTATTTATTTGTTGATCGATGTACTGTAGAGCTGCCAGTACAGAACCTAATTCCATGCGGTTATTTGTCGTAGCGATTTCGCTATCGCCGAGCTCTTTAATTTCTACTTTTTTTCCCAGTATTGAGCCTACAATAGCTCCCCAGCCGCCAGGGCCTGGATTGCCTGAGCAAGCGCCGTCCGTGTAAACGATAAATTTCATATGACACAATCTTAGGGTGAAAACTCAAGTTTGTTAAATTCTTTAGGCACGCGTCTCGCATAGTTCCATAACAAGAGTTGGTTGGAAATTTTGATTCCAGCCCAGAAGGAACGTATGCAGGCTTTAATGAGCAATGTATTGATTTTAAGACCAAGAGTGACACTATTAGCGGTAGTTGTCTCATCTTTAGCCAGTGTCCTTTTGGCGTCGAAATCTTTTGCAGCCGATGTAAATCCTTCAAAGAATACATCAACGGCCGTAGTAACAGCTACGCCACCTAAGAAGATCTTTGGTTTAGATGCTTCTCTTTCTTATGCCTCTAATATGTATGCTGATGGCGAATACGACAGAACATCTTCAACGTCTTTATCATTTATTCCGTCAGCTAAGATCACAGACAGAGCCACGTTATCTATTCGTACTAACTTTATTAAAGACCACGAAGGCGCAAAAAACTTCTATATGTCGAATACAACCCTTCGCCTTTCACATAAAACAGCTGAAATTAATCCTACATTAACATGGAGAAACCGCATTGACGGTATTGCACCGACAAACCGTGATTCGCAATTAACAGACCGCTTACAAGGCGCAGTGGGTGTTGGAACATCACTCACTTACGCTAATAAAAACACGACTTTACCATTTACCATCGTTGGCCTTTTATCTGCTCAACGCAATTTTCATGAGTACGATATGAATGCTGATGGCGCGAAAAACAACCAGTACGGCATTACACAAGGTCTTTCTTTAGATCTAAGCTTCACTGATAGCTTAACTTTAAGTATTGCCGGCAACTACAGAACTGCAATGAATTACGATAACAAACCAAAATACTCATACGATACGTCGATTGATTTAGATTACGGTTTAACTGACAACTTCAGTATTTCAACAGGAATCTCTAACGGTGGCAGTGCTTTAAAAGCCAACGGTATTGATTCAAACATCAGCTTTACTGATAAAAAAACAGCAGAGCTAAATGTGGCGATGAATTTTTCATACTAATTTAAAAGTTTAAAAGAATAAGGAATTAAGGATTACGAAAATGAATACGAACAAGAGAGGGAACATGAAACCATATAAACACTCGAGAATTGGGGCAGCCTTTTTAATGTCGCTGGCAATCTTTGCCGGTTGTACAAAAAAAGTGGCTTATGATTACGAAAACCATGAAGATGTTCATGCTAAGTCGCAAATCGACACGGCGGCAGAATATCTTTACGTTCCTTCTACAGCGAATTCTACGCGTACATCTGACGTTGCCCGCCCTTACTGGCAAGGTCAGGAAAAGCTGGTTAAGTTTCAGTTCACTGAAAAAACACTTCAAGTTTTAGAACTTGATCGTGAATCACGCTTTGATGCCAATGCGACAAATAAAAAACTGGTGA
Source organism: Pseudobdellovibrio sp. HCB154 (assembly GCF_046267985.1). Classification (GTDB taxonomy): domain Bacteria; phylum Bdellovibrionota; class Bdellovibrionia; order Bdellovibrionales; family Bdellovibrionaceae; genus Pseudobdellovibrio. The sequence continues at coordinate 2,650,620 of NZ_CP176530.1, forward strand.
TGGAAATCCCGGTTGAACATATTCAATTTAAATGTGCTGAAGATAAACACGGCGATTGTACGCAATCTGAAACAAAAGATTCAGATATGAAATGGAGCGCCCGCGCTGATTTCAAACCTGACTTTGACAGTGCAAGAATTGTCGAAACAAATACTTTACCGATTGAACTTGAAAACTTATTCACAGGTAACTGTTACCGTGAATCAAGCAGCAAGTTCTTAGGTTATGAAATGAAAGACGGTAAAATCAACTTCCAGGTTGAAAGAATTTTTACAGCTGGTCTTGATTGCGTATCAAAACTTGATTCGTTATCTGATTTAACGTTTTCACAAGTGTATCATTACTCGTTTGTAAAACTTAACTCGATCGCTTCTAAAGACTTTAAAGCTGTTAAGTACCCAACGACAGATGACGGCACTTTCGGATTCTTTGCTACTGAAAACGTGAAGTTAGATGTTGATAATAACGCTTCTGAAAAAGACAAAGAAGTATTAATGAATCACTGGAATCCAAACCGTAAAGTGATTGATTACTATTTAGATGCAAACTACAGCAAGCCAGAAAACGCTGACGTTCGTGCTGCGACTTATCTTGCTTTTGACCGTGTGAATGAAGGTTTAGCTGAAGCTAACGTAAACTTTCGCTTAAAATTACACGACAACAAAGGTGAAGTGCCGGGCGACATCACAAAAAGTATGATCGTTCTAGTTGAAGACCCTTCAGCTTCAAGCGTTTTAGGATACGGCCCTTCTGCGGTAAATCCTTTAACTGGTGAGATTTTAAGTGCCCGTGTAATCATGTACAAAGGTATCCTTGAGACTTACATCAAGTACACTTACGATGATTTCCGTCGTCATAAACTTTCTGAGCAATCAAAAGCTAAAGCGGTTCCGTTCACTGCCGGTAAAAATATTTTCTTACAAGCTGCGACGGCGAATCAACCAGCAGCTGCAGCACAAAAACAAGCTAAAGCCGCAAAAGCTCTTCAAGCTAAGTCTAAGTTAACTGCGGGTAAAGGTTCTGACTTTACTATTAAAGACATCAACATGATTAAAAATTCGGTAAAAAACTATACTAAGTTTTCGAATATTAAATCAAATGATGCTATTTACGCCGCTTCTAAACACTGTCTATATACGCCAGAAGCTTTAGGTATTGATGGTAAATTAAGTGCTGGTGTTGAAGAAATCCTTGGTAATGACTTACGCCCTTGGGAAGAATTATCTTCTTCTGAAAAACAACGTTTAATCAACGCGATCTTACCAGGAACATTCGTTTCTGTCTTAGTTCACGAATTAGGTCATAACCTTGGTTTACGTCATAACTTTTCTGGTTCTGAAGATAAAGCAAACTTCTATACTGGCGAAGAATTAACGGCGCACCACTTAGACCACGAAAGCCCGTACAGCTCAGCAATGGAATACGGTTCAACTGAGTTAGATAACTTAGTGACTTTAGGTAAATACGACGTTGCAGCTTTACGTTTCGGTTACAACCGTGAGGTTGAAACTGCAAGCGGTACAATGGTTAAACTAGAAAGCACTTTAGAAGAAAAGTTAGCTGAAAAAACAGAAGAAAAGCTTGTTCTTAAAGATTACAAATACTGTACAGATGAGCACGTGGGTGCAAATGCAGGTTGTAAGCGTTTTGATGCTGGTACTTCGTATGTTGAAATTGCGAACCAATTAATTGAAAGCTACGAATCAAGATACTTCTTACGTAACTTCAGAAATGGCAGACTCAATTTCAGTATGGTTGGCGATCTGAACTACTCTGGCGCTGTTGAATATACTTTTGATAACTTACGTACATTCTTCGAAGTGCGTGAAAGAATCAAATCACAATTCGATCTAGCAGATGATGCTGCTGAATGGGAATCAATTGAATTCTTAAAAGACTTAAACGAAGCAACAAAAATCTCTGCTCGTTTCTTTATGAAAGTTTTAACGATGCCGGATATGACGTGTGCTATTGCCAAAGCGACAGCACCGACTCAAATCATCGCGGTTGAGACTTTAGAAAACTTAAATAAAGATGCAGCGACTTGTTATGAAGTTCCGTTAAACCCAGCTTACAAAGTTGTGGGTACTTTCGGTAAATCATTCCAGTCTAAGAAAAGCATGAACTCGACAAATTCGTACCTTGATCAAATCGACGTACGTGGTATCTGGCCAGATAAAGTTTTAGCGGCAAAATACTTATTTGGCCGTAAGCTTGGTTCATACAGCTTCGATAAAGTAACTGATAACTATACAGATATCGCAGACCTTGAAGGTGAAATCGCAGACATGAGTTTAGGTTTAGTTTTAAACCAAACTGTGGCTGAAGTAACTATCCAGGATAAAGACGGTGTACCTTTAGTATCTGGTCAAATGCCAGTTGATACTTTACGCTCGAACGTGATTCCGGAAGCCATTGTTCCGCAAATCGCAAAAATTTTAGGTGTTCCTGAGAAAGAAAGCTTATTTGTGCAAACATTTATGAAGACGATCTCTACACAAATGCAAAGCACAATGACTTCTGTTAATTCAGGTCGTGCATTTGCGGATCTATTCAAGGTTCATAAAGCGAATGTGATGAACCCAATCAATGCGACTGTAACTGAAAAATCAGTTAACGCGACGATCGGTGATTTAAAATATATCGCGAATCCTGAAAACCAAGTAGCTCACTACTTAATTTCAAGATTAAAAGTTCAGGAAGAGGTTGCAAAACTTGGTCTTACTGACGCTTTAATCAAAGACATCTTAGGAAGACGTGCAAAGGGTGAAGAAAAACCAACTGGACCAGCTTTATCTGCTGCTGAGAACTACTTATGGGATACTGATATGGCTGAACTTGAGCAAACTCTAAGCGAAAAAACTGCGGATTTAATCGATGTATTAAACGTAGTTCCTAACTACTAAGACGAGTTAGATCAAATAATCCTTCTCTTGAAGGCTCGGTAGAAATACCGGGCCTTTTTTTATTCCTAGACCCGCCCTCAGGTAATTTGACAAAAAATAAAGTTTTTCCGATGCTCTAAATATGAAAATATTTATAACAATTTCAGCGCTTTTTATCGTCGCGTCCTGCGCGATGCCACGACCTGCAAATCAATACGACTATCGCCTTCAGCCTACCCGAGCAGAGTATGATCTGCAGAAATATGGTCCTTTAATTTTTTCTAACTCACCAACCTCGCTAACCGACTGTGTTCAAAAAATCGAAAATGGCGGAGTTACTTTAAATGTAGGCTGGCTTATAAGAAATTCTTCTCAAGAAGACGTTCCGCTTTTAATTAAAGACATTAAGCTAATTCTTAACGATGAAACTACCGCCCTAAAATGTTTCGCCAACAATAACGCTGCTTCGGATCTCACTTTAAAACCACAGGACAAAGTTGTTTTAAGCTGCCAGACAAATATCTATCCAACAGCTACAAACAAACTTAGATCACGCGATACAAAGGCCATTATTTCAATTCCTTTTGGCAAAAAAATATCTGTTGTTAGTAGTTCTGTACTTTTAAGAATTGAGGATTTTGAATAATGAAATACCTAATTGCACTGTCTCTGTTATTTTCTCAAGTATCTCACGCCAATGATTCGGCCGCCGCAGCAGCAACCGTACTTCTTCTCTTTGGAGCAGCCAGAGGAGCTGAGCATAGCATTTATACCGGTCGGTGGCCTGACGAGCTAGGTGATTGGAAATCCCCACAGACACAAATTACAGCTGAAGTTGTTGAACAATGTAACTTTCTAATTGAAGGGCGCTTGATGGGCACAAATCGTTTCAACATGCTCATGCTCATTACTAAAAATTTAGAGAAAGAAGTTAAATTAAAGCCGCAGGATATTGAATTCGAATTTGAAAGCGGTTTAGTTCGTCGTGGCCAAGTTGATTTAGATACTGAATACACCGTTAAAAAAGATGGAAAATATATCATTATTATTCCGTTTCCACGTAAAGATGATTTCTTTAACCAGAATAAATTAAATGTTTCAGTGCCGTTTTCAGCTGAAGGCAAATCTTGTAACGCCAAACTAGTGTTTGACCGTCCTCAGGAAGTTAAACCTTTACTTTCAACGTATACTCGTATGACGACCGTGGATACAGAGCTTTCTTACGGTGTTCTTGCTAATTCAGGCAATCTAAAAAAATATCTTGGTGATCAAAGTACAATGTTCAGACTACAAGTGAATCTAATCGGCCAACAACAGCATGGCGCTTACTTTGGATTCGGTGGTACTTCAAGATACAAAATGGAAGCGCAAGATCTAAGTGATTCCGGATTAATTGCATTCACACCAACCTCGTCTTTAACTGTTTTCGACTTTGGATACCTATACCGAAAAATTTTAGCTAAAAAATCCTTTCTATATTATCGGGCTGGTATTGAATTTTCCACTTTATACATCAAAGACGATAACTACTCTAACCTAAGTTACCGTGAAAACGGTTTAGGAGTTCACGGCCAGCTGTTATACAGCCGGACATTTGCCCAAATTGATCAGGGAGTTTGGATGGGCGACTACACTTGGAATTTAGGTTTAGAGGGGCACCACATCTTTTCCGGAGACGTTGGCAACGACGAGTTCACAGGATCCCAAATCGGAATAATGGGTTCATTAACCGTAGGAATTTAAACTTTTAACGAAGTAAGAAAAATAGCGAAATGAAATCACAAACGCGGTTGCCACTAAAAAGAAGAATTTAATTTCGTAGTGGCCGGTGATTAAAAACATCAAAAAGATCGTACCAGTGACCATCGCGGTAAAGCCCAGCAAAGCTAAGGCGATTAATTTTTTCTGTAATGACAACGAGCTTTGCGGGCTATTAATGCGGTCATAATCTAAAAACAGAGTCACCCACCCCTGCCTTTGTTCTTTCTTTTTCCAGAGCAAAGGTTTGACCCAATATTGATAGGCCCATTTACCGGCAATATAAAAAACCAATACAAAGATTATAAGTGATTTCTGAAATCCTACTCGCGAATAAATTTCGCCAGCTTTATCAAGCATGTAGATTAAAACAGGAATCAGTACCAAACGTTCAAACCAAGAAACACCTATACCTAAATTTCTAAAATAAGTTTGAGCCGTCATCTTACGTTAGGTTTTGTTGGCGCTTAGATTTTTGATCGATCGAATTAATTTTTTGCGCCAGTGAATGTAAGTAATCTGTTGTTCTGAATTTAACCTGAATGCTGTCAGTTTCGCCGCTTAGGTAGCGATCAATTTCACGCTCTAGACGGAATAACGGACCCGCAAACTTGTTGGATGTGTAAAGTACGATAAAGATACCGATTACTAAGTTTAAGATCATCGGAAGAATAATTGATAAATATAAAAACTGCTTCCAGGGCCCCAGTACGCGATAATCAACCACGATACTGATGTCAGCCGCCACTTGGGCTGCCATCCATTTCATAGCTAAGTAAATACCTGCCATCTGGATCATTGATAGAATTGTCAGGCCTACAAAGATTTGCATCATCAAAGGTTTTTGAATTTCAGGATAAATGAAGTACTGACGTCTAAATAATCTCATGTTGCAAACTCCAGTTGTACATCTTGTTCGAAAATATCTTGAAACTTCACTACTTGATCAAACGGATAAATCACCGCCAAACGGATACGCTGGTTTTTATTCACCAAGCCCATCTGTTTTAAACAGCCGGCATAAGCCCGTAACTGATCAAAGGCCTGTCTTAAGTATTTCGTGCTTCCTGTTTTATAGTCAAGAATATACAGGTCTTCACCGACAAAGCCCCAAGCATCGATCTGCCCTTGCACCATGCGAGTTTGCCCGCCGGATTTTACTTTTAAACCAAAACCCCATTCGACATGGCCGCGATCAAACATTTCACGAAGATTTACTTCTTTTTGATCGGTTAACCACTGTAAGGCTTTGCGATCTGCGTCTGGTAAGGTTTGCGCCACTTCATTGATTGAATTGTACTTTAACGATTCAAAGAACTTATGCAGATCGGTTCCTTTTTGTGTTTTGTTGTACGCTTTAACAGTTTGTTCACTGAGCTCTTCAGCTAAACGATCAGGTTTGGCGTTAGTAGCTTCTTTTTCATACGGAAGCTCAGCTGAAAGTAAACTAGTTACCCCGGCTGATACACGGTAATCTTTTTCTAAATTCAATGGTTTAAGAGCTTGTGAAGCTTTCTGAATTTCGAGTGTTAACTTTTCTGGCTCTTCAATAACATCTAAAAATTCAACGTTGTATTTTTCAGAAGCGAATTGCTCTGGTAACCAATTGATTTTTTCTAACCATGAATTCTTCGGCGGGTCTTTTTTAAACTGTTTTTTAACAAGTGATAAAGAATCAATGGCCCGAGTCAGTGCCACATACAATACACGATCACTTTCTTCTTGCGCACGCTTTAGAAAGCTTTGGTGAACCATATCGGCCCAGGCCGTGGCAAAAGTTTTCTCAAACTGCGCTGGCTGAACCCGTAGTGAATACTGAGCCGTTTCTTCATCGAAAGTAAAAACTTCGGTGCTTGAATTTCTGATTGGCGTATTAAAACCGCTCACGATCACATGTTTAAACTGTAAACCTTTCGAACCGTGCACGGTCATAAGCGAAATACGGTTCGCCGCAAATAACGGAATACCTTCACCATCTGATGATGAAAGATCAGAATTAAACTGAGTTAACTCATGATTTACAAAATCACTTAAATTAAAATCAGCGCGCATTTCGTTAGCCATTACGGTTTGCATGAACTTCCAGATATTGGCTTCACGCAGTGACGTTGGGTCAAAATGCATGGCTGAATCTAAAAACACCGACTGCCCGATAAATTGAAATAAGGCTTCTGAAACACCTTTTTCAAGATATTGCTTTTCAATAGCTTTAAGTGTGCCGTACACCGGATGATTTTTCTTTTTTAACTGTAACCAAAATGAAGTTGTTGAATCATCTTGGCGCAGCTGAATGATTTCTTGGTCATTAATCGCAAACCAGGGCGCACGCACTAAGCGAATCAAATTATGATTATCAAAAGGATTAATTAAAAATCTTAAAAGCGCCAGCAAATCGCCTACTTCAGATTTATCTTCAAACCCCTTAGAGATTTGCACTTGCACCGGAAGATTAAATTGGTTGGCGTACTTAGCAAACTTTAAAATATCGCTGTTATTTCTAAACAGCACCGTAATATCTGAAAAAGGAATAGCTTTTTTATGTAAGTTGATCGCTTGAGTCACAATAGCTGCAAACGGATTTTCAGTAGCCGTTACAAAAGACGCTTCAGGAAACGAACGAGCTACAAAATCTTCGTTTTTAGTCTGCATCGGTTTAAACTGCTTTGAGTAATGATTAAAAAAATCATTCATAAAAGTCATTAACCGCGCATGCGAACGAAAGTTCTGCATTTTCTGTGTAGTCACAAAACCTTGCTTATTCACTTCATGTTCTTTATTGGTAAAAACTTCTGATCTGGCACCACGAAATAAATAAATACTTTGCTGCGGATCGCCCACGATAAACTGAAACTTATCCTGCATCAGCTGATTTAAAATTTTAACCTGCAATGGCGAAGTATCTTGGTATTCATCGACCATGATAAAATCAAATTGCGAAGCAAAGGCCTGCATCGCCTGAGGATTTTCAGCTAAAATCTTCATCGATAGAAGTTCTAAATCAGCAATCGACATTTCACCGTTGTTAAGACGTAGCTTTTCAATAAAATCAAAAGCCTCTTGCACTAGGGTTGCAAACATCGTGTGAACTTCATCAACGATCTTTAAATACGAATCAAAACAAAGTGGCGATAAAAAATCATCTTTATACAGTTCGCCTACCGCATCGCTTAACTCATCACTGATTTCTTTAGCTTTGGTGACACTGAATTTTCGTGGTGGTTTAAACTCAAAAGCCCGCTGATAACCTTCATAATCTTGTGCTACCACTGCCGCTTTGATTAACTTTAAGAAGTCTACATGCGCTTGCCATTTTTCAGGAGCTTCACGTAAAAACTGATCAATTGTAGCAATCGCACTTTCACGCTCTGTGCTTGCAGCTTGCTTTAAAGTTTCAGGATCAACAGCCCTAAAATGAGGGTTTTCTAATTTTAAGCTGGCTGATTTTAATAATAGCTGAATCAGTTGATCAAAACGGTAATGGTCTAACAGGCTTTGATATTGCGGGTTCTTTTCAAAAACATTTTTAATGTGCTTTTTTAAAGCAAAAAAGATTTTATAGTCATTAACAATAGCTAAATCCGCCGGAAGCCCAATCGCTTCCGAGTGTTGGCGAATAAATAAACTTAAAATATTATGAATCGTTCCGATTTGAACGAACGACTTTTTATTAAAGTACTGAAAAAGCTCTTCATCGCGGGTTTCTAAGGCTTCAACGATCAAACGCTCTTTAATTTCTTGTGTCGCTTTTTTAGTAAATGTCGTAATGATGATTTTTGGGTAACGGCCGTTAGCTGCTTTAAATTGTTTGGCAAAGGCGATACATGTGGCAATTAAAGTCGTCGTTTTACCAGCACCGGCTCCAGCGCGGATAAACTGCACTTTATTCTGCGGTTGAGAAAAATCTATTTCAAATTTTTGACTCGACATGTTTCTACCCATTCACAACGTTGACATAAATCTTCATCACTTGGTTTTACGATAAAGGCATTCTTTTCAATATTTGCAAAAACATCTTTCATTTTTGCATTGAATTCAGAATAGATCTCAGACTGTTTGTCTTTATCAATAGCCGTGTTACGGCCTAATTGCACATAATTTAAAAACACATTGTTACCATTAAGTTGATAACCTTGCTTGTGCTCTAATGTTTTATAGAAATAATAAACAGCACCTACCGATTGAACACCCAAGATCTGTTCAACGGCTAAAGAATAAATCAATAATTGAAACTCAGAGTTGTCCACCCATTTTTCAGCGGTACTTGTACTGCTATTCGCTGCTGATTTATAATCTATGACCATACCCTGCTTAGATGTCTCGTCGACATCTAAGCGGTCAAGGCGGCCTTTAATCACAAAGTGCTTGCTTGAAGGTTGCTCTTTCGTGAATTCAAACTTTTCAAGATCGTAATAAACCTGAATCGTTTCTTCTGTTTTATGGCGAAGCGAAGTAAAGCTGCTTAATCTGGCTTTTTCAGCGGCAATAAATTTTAACCCAATCGCCATCAATTTTTCTTTATGTGGGCCCCAAAAAATATCTAAGAACGGAAATAAATTTCTTTCTTTACGTTCTTTATCTAAATGTTCAGAAATTTCTTTTTCACCGATCGTTAGATAGTTTTTATCGTGTACGATAAACTTAAATAAATCGTGAATCAGCGTTCCTTTTTGGCGTGGATCAATCTCTAACCCTAAAGTATCGAACTGCTGTAATCTAAAACCTTTGCGCGCTAAAAACTTAAAAGAACACTGGTCATAGGCTTCGATATCTGTCGGCGCTAAAGATTTAAAATTTAAACCTTCTACGTTTAGGTCAGCCGCTGTTGTTTCTAATTCAAGTTTACGCTTAAGTTCAGGATATTGTTCAACTGTAAAAGCCTGCTGTTTTAAATCCACCATGGTTGCTAGATAACTGACAGCTTCTGGTTTTTTGTTGTTCTCGAGAAAATATAACGACGTATTTAACGGATCACCCGTTGCTGAAACATGGGCGCAGGTAAAATACTGTTCTTTACACTGAGCCATCGAATACCAACGTAAATTAAAATCGGCGTGTGATTCTTCCGGGTAATCTAGCGCTAAATCAAAAGTCTTTTTAAGTTCTTCAATATCGCTCAACGGAATTAACGATGTTTGTCGGCCTTTTAAACCTGATTCATCAAGCCCCACCCATAAACGATGAGTAGCTTCTAAGACAGCCGCTGAATTAATCGGAAGAACTTGAACACCTGAGCGTGTTGGTTGTTCGACTTTGATTTCTTTTTTAGCTAAACGTGAACTTAATAAATTAAGCCAATCAGAAAGGCGAAGTTTTACATCCACCGTCTGCTGGATAAAATCTTTGATAATACCCTGTAATAATTTTTTATGCTCTAAAGCTTGATCTACGGTAATCCACGATTGCAGCATCGCTACTAGAAAATCATCACGCTTAAGCTTTTGCTCTAAGTTGATTTTTTGATAGAACAAATCTTTCGCTGAACCTAAGCGCGCTAGATCTGCATCATCTAAAAGTTCGGCAAAGGCCGCTTTAAATTTTTCAAATTGCTGAAGGTTGGCAAGATCGACGTAACTGCTATAAGACATTTCTAGTTTTGTCCAAGTTACGTTTTTAGTCTGCGCATGAATCGTTGATAACCAGCGCTGAATAACACCAAGGCTGATCATTGAACTGACTAAATCTTTTTGCGCGTGAATACCTTCGGCCTCTAAGTGAAATTTTAAAATAGGCCAGTAATCTTCAATACGCGGTGATAAAACTAAAATATTTTCTGCCGGCACACCTGATTCAATCCATTCGCGCACTTTTGTGGTGATATATTTAATTTCGTTAATTTCTGAATTAAAACGAATAAATTTATCAGCCGATGGTTTTACCGTTGGTGTTGCTTGAGTTAACGCTGTGGTTTTACCGTAACCGCTATAGTCTTTATATGTATTTAAAATATAATGAAACTTATTTTTCCATTCAGGATCTGGAACAATCACTTCGATCTGGTTATCACGCGATAAAGTGTTAAACAACCCCATCTCAAGCGAAGTCATTTGTGAACCCAAATCAAAAACTAATTTTTTAGGCCAAGCGATTTTTTCAAGATCCAGCTTTTGCAGATAACTTACGATCCAAGAAGATTCGATGCAGTTATGTTCTTTCTCGATATAGTCTAAACACTTTTGCGATAAAGCAATCCATTTAGCCCACTGAGGTTTAGTTTCTTTTTCTTCAACCCAGTCTAATAAAATTTCATGCGAACTTGGGTGTAATAATAACGGTGCAAGATCACTCACGTATTTGTACAGCGTTTTAGCTTCGTGGCTATCTAGGCCATCTTCTTTGCCGTACAATTCAATAAACTGGCTGATTAAAACACGGATAAATTCTGAAGATACGATTTGTGTGCCTGGCGCTAAACGGCGCATCCACATTTTCCAGAAATCAGAAACACGCAAAATCGAATCATCAGAATAGAATCCGTATTTAGCGATGCACTGCTCTTGAATTTCTTGTTTAGATTTTAAATCTGAAACCACCCAAGTGGTGGTTTGTGGATTGAAGTCACTTAACTTTTCGCGAATCTGATCAGGATGTGTGACTAAAGTGAATTCTAGCATATCCTAAGTAGGATATACTATCTTCGTTGTTGAAGTCGCCTTCTTTTTCCATTCGCATTGGTTAACTTGAAGTTTGAATCGAAGTCTAGATTTAAACTAACACTAGCTTGGTAACGGTCATTCGGAGTTTGACCCGCCGTGGCTCCAAGTTCTGCCGTGTAAGCTGCCACATCAACTTGCAAAAACCACAAGTCCACCCCTAAACCATAACTTACATAACCTTGATTATAACCGGCGCGAATATCAATTAAGGCCAACGACACTTCGGTACCTAAGTGCAATTTTTTAGTCACATTGCCAGTGTTGCGGATAAATTTATATTCAAAAGCGTTTGTCCAGTTGATGAAGCCGAACTCTTTAGAAGCCGCCGCACCGAAGATCAAATTGTTTTCTTGGCGGTCGGGACCATCTCCTTGGGTTGGAGTAAACTTTGTATCGCCCACATCTTTCCAAACCGCAGCTAAGTCTACGGTCCATGGGCCTTTAAACGTATAAAGCGCTGCTAAATCTAAAGCGTTACCTTTACCTTTATTTAACAGCTGTGCTTCAATCACATCTTCCGGATTTGAACCAATTAAGCTACTCACAAGAATGTCAGCCCGCCCTTGCCAACGTTTAACATGGCGACCAGCAACTCCTAAAGAAAAGTTATCCGTCACAGGAATGGCTCCGCCGACCACATAGGCGTAGTCGCTGGTGAAATCAACATTAAATGTCGGAAACGAGGGATTATTAAACGACATCAACAAAGTATTGTTCGAATAAGCACCAACACCCACATACGGTACAACTAACCCACCGTAACCTGTCACTTCAGAGAAAACTTTTTTACCGTAAAGTTCATCGACATCGGATTGATCAAAATCATCATCAAAGCCATCAACTAAATCCTGCGCATTTGTCGAAATCGCCGGACCAAAAGTAATCATATTTAAACTAAAACCGTTTACTTTTGATAACGCCGCCGGATTATTAAAAATCGCATCAGTTCCACGCGCAAAAGCAATCGAAGTTCCACCCATACCTAACGAGCGAGCCGACTGTCCCATTTGAAAAAGTTCAATGGCCGAAGCTTGAAAACTAAAAAATAAAATTAAAAACGATAATATATTTTTCATATTAAGTCCCCGGACAAGCGGCAGCTATTTCCATGGCGTCGTCACCCTGCTCATCACCAATTCCATAGTTCGTCGTATTTAAAAGTCGGCGCATAATATCACGCGTATCACTATTAACACTGTTTTTATCTGTCACATCACAATCTGCAGTAGGAATACTTGTGCACATAGAAATAGAATCATCTAAGCCACTTGTCGCATTACCCAGCATCGCCCCAATATAAGCAAAATTAGTCACAAAATAACCATAGCCAACAATAATATCATTCATCTGGTCATCACTAACTTGGCCCGCCTGACAAACCATGTTGTCGACATCCATCAAGCCATCACCATTATTGTCGGTTCCATCTTTATCAGCATAAGCGCGTAAAGAAATTCCCATTAACACTAAACCCGTGATTGCACTGAATGTATTTTGATTCGTCGTACGTTGTGAAGGAGTTCCGATTGTATCAATCGTCTGTAAAGCTAAAAGACAGTATTCAGGAGCCGCTGCAACTTGCACAAAGGGCTGCATCACAACATTAAATGGACTTCCAGTGCTCTCTGCTAAAGCTGTAACGTATTCTACAAAGTTAAATCCGCACTTACCCGCGTAGGCGCTGGCTAATAATTCTTTCGTAGAAGCTCTGGCTTGCGCACCTGCGGATAATTTATTTAATAACACATCTAGTGCGTAATCATAATTTTGACTGTTGTTGGCCTTTGTCGCTTCTTCTAAATAATATTCATCTGAAGTTTGCGACCCCAAACCAGAAAGCACATTCGGCCCACAAGAATTTATAAATAAAGCAAAGATAGTTAAATACAAAAATGTGATTTTCATAATTTAGTACCTAATTAAAATTCGGGTTGAGTAACGACGGTCTTCTTTCGGAGCATCAGCAGTACCGATTTCTTCACCATAGCTTGAAATTTGCCAAGCAAAACGCTCTGAAGAAATTTCGATACCACCTGTGTAGTAACCCTGGTTCATACCAGCGCGTAAGAAAAATAAATCTTTAAAGTTAACCTCAGCACCAATGTGTAAACGTTTTTTTGAACCTTCTTCTTCGCGCGAATTCGTCACATCACGGTATTCAACTGTCCAAGTACTTCTGATCTTATTGCCGTGAATCGGAAAAAGAGAAATAGCTGCATCAACTGATTGTTTAACTGTAGCTGGCTGCGAAGCTGTGCGCGCACGCACCCCATCACGTAAAGTAAATTCAGTATCACCGATATCATGAGCTACTACCGCTAATGTTGGAACCCAAGCCACGGGAACCTGAATCATCAGACCCGCATCATAAGCAATCGCCGAACCTTCGGCAGCAATTGTTCCTAAATCAAAAGGACCACCCGTTGAAAGTGTACCACTGACAACTTCAATACGATTTAAAGCTTTGGCACTGGCACCAACTTTAATAACTCCGCCGAATAATGATTGGTTAAAACCTAACACAACACCTAAATCATTTTGATAGAAAGTATCCATTGATGTTGTAGCCGTTGTGCTCACGACCGCATTTAATTCATTACGATATAATACACCAAAACCAAAATTTTTAGTTGTAAAGCTTGGCGTGAATTGCGCTTTGGCGTGATAGAACTCGCCCGGATTTTTTTGTAGCTCAGCAGCCATTGTTTCGACTTCAACAGCTTTCGTCAGTGCATCGGCGCGCACGATATCTGTGAATGACCCTTGGCCTTCTAATTCAGGATCAATTAATGAACCGAAATAACCACGAATACTTCCTAAATTAGCCGGATTACGAAATAACGAAGTTTCGTCACTGGTGACACCGATCAATGCGCCACCCATGCCGACCGCTCTGGTATTTGTGTAACCTTCAACCCATTCTGAAGCAAAAGCCGCTACAGGCATGATAAGTAGCGAATAAGCTAATGCGAATACTGATAAAATTTTGGTACTTCTTGCACCCATAATATTAAGTTCCTTCTTAAGTATTATCTCATTGTCATTCTTCCTATCGGAATAACACAGCAGAACTTGAATTAAATTGAGACACTTTGACTTGTGAAAAAGCCGCACTAAAGTCGGCTTTTGAGGCGCTTTTTTTTATTTTGATTTCAGAACGTTTACAAGGTTAAGAACCTGTAAATTTAGATCGTCTTGATTGGTTGAATTATCCAGACAATGGTGGGCACGATTGATTTTTTGGCTCATCGGCAACTGAGCATTGATGCGGGCTAAGGCCTGAGTATGAGTTAAATTGTTTCTAACCATGATGCGCTCGACCTGAGTCGTGACCGGTGCATACACTAAAACGATTTGATCAAACTGCGCTTCTAATTTTTTTTCATACAACAAAGGCACATCGTAAAAACAAAAAGCTTCGCCCGCTTCATAATGTTTCTTTTTACGTGTTTGCACTTCGGCCTGAATAATCGGATGTAAGATTTGTTCGAGCTTTAAAAGTTTCTGCGCATCATTAAAAACAATGTCGCCTAACTGTTTACGGTTCAGACTTTGGTCGGCGTTTAAAATATCTTTCCCGAAATGAGACACGATCTGTTCGTACCCTAGCCCACCAGCCTGCGTGATCTCATGCGAAATCATGTCCGCGTCAATCACCGGAATATTAAGTGAAACTAGTTTGTTTTTTACCGTGGATTTGCCTGTGGCGATCCCTCCGGTCAGTCCGATCCATTTCATCGTGAGACGTTCCCTACCTAAGGCTATATCATGAATCTGAAACATCTTTTTGTAAAGATAAGACTGCTGGTTGCCGATGATGAATTAGATGTCGTATGAAAAGTTTGGTAAATATATACTTTTAGAAAAATTGGCCGCAGGCGGTATGGCCGAAGTGTATCTTGCAAAATCTGCAGGGGCCAACGGAGTTAATAAATTCGTCGCGATCAAACGTATCTTACCGCAATTTTCGAACAATCAAGAATTCATCGAAATGTTCCAAGAAGAAGCCAAAGTTTCTGTGAACTTAAATCACTCGAACGTGGTATCGATTTATGATTTCGGTATCGAAAAAGGCCAATTCTTTATCGTAATGGAATTCGTTGAAGGCCGAAACCTTCGTCAAATCATCAATGAATTAAAAAAATTCAACCGTTCAATCAAAATTGAAGAAGCGGTTTACATCGTTAAAGAAGCTGCTGCAGGTCTTGATCACGCGCATCGTTGCGTGGACCAACACACGGGCCGCCCGCTGAATATCACTCACCGTGATATGTCACCGCAAAATATTATGATCTCGTTTGAAGGTGAAGCCAAAGTTATCGACTTCGGTATCGCCAAAAAATCTGAAGAAAATGGTGAAGAAACTAAAGCAGGTACTTTAAAAGGTAAATTTGCTTACATGTCACCAGAACAAGCCGAAGCTGAAGAAGTTGACCCACGTACTGATGTGTTCGCGTTAGGTATTATTCTTTGGGAATTATTGGCCAATGACCGTCTATTCACTGGCAGCAACGAAAACGCGATCTTACGTAAAGTGCGTGAATGCCAAACGCCACCGATTAGAAAAATTAATCCCCTGGTTCCTGTGGAATTAGAAAGAATCGTAACTAAAGCTTTAGCGAAAGATAAAAACGTTCGTTATCAAACAGCGGCTACGTTACAAAAAGATTTAAATCGTTTTTTAAATACACAGTACCCTGACTTTTCACCACATGATTTCAGCAAAACAGTGATCGACTGCTTTAAAAATGCTTTTGCTGAAGGCCGTGAAAAATTAATTACTTACGCTAAAATTGACATGTCTGAAAAAGAACCGGTTTCTTTTGCGCCCCCGGTAGCTGAAGAAAAATCTAATTCAGCTCCAGATGCAGCGGCGAAAGCAGCTGGCAACCAAGCGCCACCACCTATGCCAACTCAGGTGAAGTTAACACCACTTGAGCCGAAGGGTTTAACACAAGATCAGCAATTAAAAATTGACCTTGATGGTATTAAAAATGCTAAAACCCAACAGCAACAAAATGCTAAAACGCCTCCTCGTCCGGGATCACCAAAACCGATGTCGAACGAAACGAATGTGGGTTACAACACACGCATAACACAAGCTACACGCATCAACTCACCGTCACCTGAAAACAACGAATCAATGGCTGATGTTGTGATGAAACTTGTGATTATTGCGGTCATGGGTATTGCCGGCTATTGGGGTTACAGCAAATACTTAACACCTTCACGTAAAATAGCTAAAAAACAAATTGTTGAAGAAGGCCAAATGGATATCTCTTCTTCAGCTTCGGTTAAAGTTTCTATTTCAAGCCAACCAAGTGGCGCCAGAATTTTCCTTGATGGCGTAGATACGGGCCGCACAACTCCGGCTATCGTTCCTATGAATGCCAACAAAGATATTAAAATCACTCTGAAAAAAGAAAGTTACTACCCGTACGAAGTGACTAAGTCATTTAACGATACAGGTATTTTAACAACAACTTTACAGCAAATGCCTCAAGCAGGATTTATCAACATCAACGTACAAAACGGCGGTGTGAAACCTGTTATCTATGTCAACAACCAACGTTTATCTGAATTACCTCCGATTAAACGTTACGCTGTTACTGCCGGCACACAAGTGACTGTGACTGCGGTTAACCCGATCACTCAATTAAAAGACGAAGTCACAGTTAAAGTTGATTCTGGCGGCGAAGCCAATGTAGACTTAATTTTAGGTCGTACTAAATAATTTAATTCAAAAACACGTTTAAAAAAACACAGCTGAGAGTTACCACCATGACTAAAACGAATAAAACGAGCGATCAATCTATTCATCTATGGCTTAAAAATGCATTAGGCCGCAAAGATCAAATTGCCTTTAAGTATAAGAAAAAAGGCCAGTGGATTGAAAAAACCAACTACAATTATCTTCAGCTAATCACTCACCTGCAAAGTGTTATTAAAGAACACAAAGTAGTTTCAGGCGGAAAAGTTGGTGTGATGTCGGCGACTCGTTGGGAATGGGCTGCCACTGACGTTGCCACATTAGCTATGGGGGCGATCTTAGTTCCGATCTATCCGAACTTAACTGACGAAGATGTGATTTACATTCTTGATCATTCTGAAGCTGATGTTTTATTTGTTGATAACAAAAAAACTCATGCGCAGTTTGAACGCGTAAAAGCTAAAATTCAAAAACAAATCAAATGCGTTGTTTTTGATGAGTTAGATATGGATTCAGGTTATGTGGGCGATAGCGCCATTCAATTAATGATTGAAAATGCCGCGCACGTTAAATTAGAAGACCCAGCCACAATTATTTACACTTCAGGAACAACAGGCCGACCAAAAGGCGTTTTACTTCTGCACTACGCTTTGATTTCAGAAATTTACGAAGCCTTTTCGCTTTTTCAAATCAGCCACGAAGATATTTCATTGGCATTTTTACCGTTTGCCCATGTCATGGGTCGCGTCGAACACTGGGGCGCTTTATTCAGAGGCTCACAAGTGGCTTACGCTGAATCGATTGAATTATTAAAACGTAATTTAGGCGAAATCAAACCCACTTACCTTGTAGCGGTTCCACGTATCTTTGAAAAAATTTATTCTGGAATTGCGGCTTTAGTTGAAACTAATCCGCTTAAGAAAAAACTTTTTGACCAGACTTTATCGTTAGCTAAAAAAATCGCTTACTACCGCGATACCAAACAGGCAGCGCCTGTTGTTTCTGCTTTAGCTTATGAAGGTTTATCAAAAATTGTACTTGGTCCTATTCGCCAAGCCTTTGGTGGAAGGCTACGTTTTGCAATCAGCGGTGGAGCCCCGTTAAGCCCTGACTTAGGACAATTTTTTTCTTACTTAGGAATTCGTATTTTTGAAGGTTACGGCTTAACTGAAACTTTCGCTGCGATTACTGTGAACACTGAAACACATTGGGAACCAGGCACTGTGGGCCGCCCGATCGGTGATGTTGAAATTAAGTTTGCAGCTGATGGCGAAATCTTAGTTCGCTCACACAAATGCCTTAAAGAGTATTACAAAAACCCAGAAGCTACAGCGGCAGCTCTTGATAAAGATGGCTTCTTTGCCACAGGTGATATCGGTGAATTTACGGCGAATGGGTATTTAAAAATCACTGATCGCAAAAAAGACCTTATTAAAACAGCCGGCGGTAAATACGTAGCTCCGCAAAAATTAGAGGGTCTTTTAAAACAAGAGCCGATCGTTTCACAGGTGTTTATCTGTGGTGATCAAAGAAAATTTATTTCAGCTTTAATCACCGTTGAATCATTACCTGTAGATGCTACAGCTGAACAAAAAAACGAAGTTTTACAAAAGATCAAAGCTCAGGTGCAGAAAGTAAATTCTCAGCTTGCGAGCTTTGAAACGATTAAAAAATTTGAAGTGCTTTTTGAAGTGTGGTCGGTTGAAAACGGCTGCCTTACGCCTTCGATGAAAGTAAAACGTAAGTTCATCGAAAACCGCTATGCTCATATCATTGATGACATGTACGGTGGTGGTGGCGGCGGCGAATAACGTCGGCGCGCCATTGTCAGCGTCCTAGGGCACCTGTCAAAGATTTTGACACTCCATCTGCTCCAGATTTGCGAATAGGCTTAACTTTCAAGGCATACCCCTTGCTCCATCTAACGATAGGCAAGGAGTATTGCTATGTTTAAATCATTATTTACAATGAGACTTCTGTTTTTTTCGTATCTAATCTTAGTTACGTTCATGGTGACTGCTTGCCAAAAGAACACTCAAGATGATGGCACTCCGACAACGGATTGTTTAAACTACCCTCAAGCTTGCCAAACTAGTTATTACAACCAACCAGGTTTTACGCCTTATAACTATAACAATGGTTATGGCTACGGTTACCAACAAGGTGGCGTATTCTATAACAATGGTTACTACGGTTCAGGCACAAGCCCATTTCACCAAATGTATAACTCAGCTTATTTATGTAACTGCCCAGCGGGCTCAGTTCCCACTTACAATAACTACGCGGGTCTTGGCTGCGTTCAGTCAAACATGCTTGGTGGCGGATTCCAAGGTTACGCTTATTACGGATATAACACATCTAACAACAACCAATGGATGAACATTCCGCAAATTTCGAATGTAACAGGCTACAATAACAGCAGCTGCTACAATGGTGTTGTTCAATCGTGCATCGTGAGTGACCAAGCAACTTGCAGAACGGGTTTTACTTGCCGCGCTTCTTCTGCTGCGTCAGCAATCGGTATCTGTGTGTCTAATGGAGCGAATGGTCAAGGCGGCCAAATCTGGCGTTAATTTCAGCTATTATTCCATAGATTTTATAATAATTTATTCGATTCAACTGTAAAAATCGGCCATAGTATTGGGTATCACAAGAGGTACCCAATATGGCAAATAATCCTTTACTAGAAAAATTCACTCTTAAAGACCAAGCAGCTCCTTTTGATCAAATCAAAGTTGAGCACTACCTACCCGCTTTAGAAGAAGCGATCAAAGAAGCTAAAGCTAATTTAGAAAAAATCAAAGCCGAGAAAAACTTAACGTTCGCAAATACGATTCTGGCGTTAGAACAACTTTCTGAAAAGTTAGATCGTGCAGCGAATATTTATTTTAATTTATTTTCAGCTGAAGCTAACGAAGAACACCAAGCTTTAGCCCAAAAAATTTCTCCGTTGATGTCGGCCTTTTCTTCAGATGTTTCGTTAGATGAAGAAGTTTTTAAGAAAATTAAATTTATCTACGATAACCGCCAACAATTAGGTTTAACAGGCGAAGACTTAAAGTTAACTGAGAAAATGTATAAAGACTTTTCTCGTAACGGCGCACTTTTAAATCCTGAACAAAAAGAAAAACTACGCGCGCTTGACCAAGAGCTTTCGGTATTAAGCCCGCTATTTTCTGAAAACTGTTTAAAAGCCATCAACGCTTTTGAAATGTATATCACTGACAGCAAAGACCTTGCTGGTCTTCCAGAAGGCGCCATTGAAGCAGCAGCGATTGCTGCTGAAGCCAAAGGTAAAAAAGGCCAATGGTTATTTAACCTTCAGGCCCCGTCACTTATTCCTTTTTTAACGTATGCTGATAACCGCGATTTACGTGAAAAAATGTGGAGAGCGTCTTCATCAAAAAACTTTAAAGACCAATTCGACAATCAAGAAATAGTTCTTAAGATTGTTAAACTTTCAAGTGAGCGTGCGAATATCTTAGGTTTCAAAACATACGCTGAATACGTTCTTGAAGAGCGTATGGCTAAAGACTCTGCGACAGTTTTTGCTTTCTTAGAAAAATTGATCGAGCCATCAATGAAAGCGGCAAAACGCGATTTAGATGAAGTTAAAAAATTCGCAGGCACTGATGATATCAAACCTTGGGATTTTTCTTACTACTCTGAAAAATTAAAAGAACAAAAATATGCTTTTAATGAAGAAGAGCTTCGCCCGTATTTCAAATTAGAAAATGTGGTTGAGGGTGTTTTTGAACATGCCCGCCGTTTATTTGGTTTAACTTTTAAACCTGTGACTGACATTCCGGTTTACCATCCTGATGTTAAAACTTACGAAGTGTATGAAGAAGGTACAAATAAATACATCGGCCTTTTCTATACAGACTTCTTTCCGCGTGAGACTAAAAAATCTGGTGCTTGGATGACATCATACCGCGAACAAGGCATGTGGGCTGGCGAAGTAAAACGTCCACACGCAAGTATCGTTTGTAACTTTACAAAACCAACACCGACTAAACCTTCACTTCTTTCTTATGACGAAGTGGCAACACTATTTCATGAAATGGGCCACGCCCTTCATGGATTACTTTCTCAGTGTAAATACAAATCATTAGCCGGTACTAACGTGTACTGGGATTTCGTAGAGCTTCCATCACAAATCATGGAAAACTGGGTTAAAGAAAAAGAAGGCTTAGATGTTTTTGCTAAACACTATGAAACAGGCGCGCCGATTCCGCCTGAGTTAGTTGAAAAAATTAAACGTTCAGCACAATTTCAAGCTGGCTGGATGAGCTTACGCCAATTAACATTCGGTTGGTTAGATATGAACTGGTATACAACTAGCCCAAGCCAAATCACTGACGTTGATGCTTTTGAAACGAAAACTTTAGAGCGCTTAAGACTATTACCAAAAGAACAAGGGCAGAATATGTCTGTAAGCTTTGGTCATATCTTCGGTGGTGGCTACGCTGCCGGATACTACTCTTACAAATGGGCTGAAGTTTTAGATGCGGATGCGTTTGAATACTTCAAAGAAAAAGGTTTATTCAATAAAGAGATCGGTACGAAATTTAAGAATGCTATTCTTAGCCGTGGTGGCACTGCCCACCCGATGGATCTATTTAAAGAATTCCGCGGCCGCGAACCAGATACTGCTGCTTTACTAAAACGAGATGGATTGGTGTAAGGCCGATGAAAGAGAAACATTTAAGACTTAGAGAAAATAAAAAAATTGCAATCGTTTACCGTATTCATTCACCTGAAGCGGTTCGTATGGCGAAAAAAGTGGTCACAAAACTTAAAGCGAAACGCATTAAAGTTTTCACGGCTCCTGAGCAAAAACAATTAGACGGCACAACCATGCTGATCAGCTCAAACGAATTAAAAGAGATGAGCTTAGTGATTGTTCTTGGCGGCGATGGAACTTACTTACGTGCGGTTCGTTTACTTAAGGGCCACCAAGTTCCGATTCTCGGTTTTAACATGGGTTACCTTGGCTTTTTAACGGCTCACAGTGCTGACGATGCTTTTGCAATCATTGATGAAACGTTAAAAAACAAAATGGTTGTGCAATCAAGATCACGCATTCATGCTTCAGTAAAAACGAAAACAGGACGCCGCGTGGCTTTTGATGCACTTAATGACGTGGTGATCGAACGTGGTTCGTTTTCACAGTTAATTTCAACAGCGGTTTACTTTGATAAATCTTACGTAAATCATATTAAAGCTGACGGTTTGATTGTATCAACGCCGACAGGATCTACAGCGTATAACTTAGCTGCGGGTGGTCCGTTACTTCACCCTGAAACGAAGGCTTTAGTGTTAACGCCAGTAGCCCCACACTCGTTAACAACTCGTCCGTTAATTTTTCCGGATGATAAAAAAATGGTTCTTAAGCTTGAGCAACAAACTTCAATGGCTCACTTAATTATCGACGGGCAAAAAGTTTTAGAATTATCGCAAGATGATGAAGTGACTATCAGCCGCTGCGAAATGGATCACATTATGATTCGTCGCTCAGGCCATAACTTTTTTGAATTATTGAAAGAAAAATTAAAATTCGGAGATCGCTATGCTTCAGGAACTTAGAGTTTCTCAGTTTGCTATTATTGATTCTTTAAATATCGAATTTCAAAACGGATTAAATATTTTATCCGGCGAGACAGGTTCGGGAAAATCAGTGCTGTTAAAATCTTTAGCGCTGTTAATGGGCGAAAAAGCTTCAGCTGATACAATCCGTACAGGCTGCACGCAAGCCACTGTTGAAGGGTCTTTCTATTTAAAAGGCCGTCCTGATCTGCAAAAACATTTAGAATCTTTAGGTATTGAAATCGAAGATAACCAATTAATCGTTCGCCGTATTATTTCTTCTGGCGATAAATCAAAAGTTTACTTAAATGGTGTTTTATCACCGCTGGCGCAATTACGTGATATCGTAGCCCCGCTGATCGAAGTGACTGGGCCTTCGGCTCCGCTGATTGAAATGACTG
This sequence comes from Pseudobdellovibrio sp. HCB154, assembly GCF_046267985.1. Classification (GTDB taxonomy): domain Bacteria; phylum Bdellovibrionota; class Bdellovibrionia; order Bdellovibrionales; family Bdellovibrionaceae; genus Pseudobdellovibrio. The sequence continues at coordinate 2,673,616 of NZ_CP176530.1, forward strand.
GCCAGCACGATAACAGAAACCTTTTATCTAAGACTTATCATTTAGATTTATTAGACCAATACGCTGGTCACTGGGATAAACGTTTAACGTTTGAAACCCAATACCAAAACTGGTTAGAGCTCAAATCCCAAATCGCTGATTTTGAAAAAAAAGCCCAAGATAAAGCGCAACGTTTAGATTTCTTAAAATTTCAATTTCAAGAGTTTGAAAAATTAGATCTTCAACCTGAAGATGCACAGTTAGATATCGAAATTAAGAAATTAAAAAATTCTTCTAAGTTATTACAATTCGCTGATCTGTGTGATCAGTTAGTTTACCAAGATGATGGTAGCGTTTCTGCCCGTTTAAAAACGATTCAGAAAAAAGCTATCGAGGTGGCTGCTTTAGACCCTGCTTTACAGGATAAAGTTTCGGCTTTAGACCAAGCGCAAAGCCTAATTGATGATGCCATCTACGCGGTTCGCACTTATGTGAATAAAATCGATGCTGACCCTGAAATGCTTGAAGAAAAAGAATCTCGTTTAAGCCAAATCAGAAAATTACAAAAAAAGCATGGTGAAGATTTAACAGCTTTAATGGATGTCTTTAACCAAATGGCTGGCGAAATTAAAGCTTTAGAAAATAGCGACCAACATTTAGAACAACTTAAAAAACAAGCCGCTGTTTTAGAACTTGAATTAAGAAAACAAGCTTCTGAAATTCATAAAACACGTTCGACTCAAGCTAAAAAGTTAACTGAAAAGGTAAACCAAGAGCTTTTAGATTTAAATATGAAAGGTGTGCTATTTGACGTGCATATCGCGTCTTTAGAGACACTTTCTTCAACGGGCTTATCAGATGTTGAGTTCTTATCACAAACTTCGCCTAAAGACCCTAAGCGCGCTTTAAACAAAGCGGCCAGCGGTGGTGAGCTTTCACGTATTTTACTTTCACTTAAAAAGTCTGTGGGTAAATCTGATTTTCCACGCACGTACTTATTTGACGAAGTAGATACGGGTGTTTCTGGAACGACAGCTGAAAAAGTAGGTCGTAAGTTAAAAGAAATCGCAAAAGGCCAACAGGTAATTTGCGTAACTCACTTACCACAAGTAGCGGCATTTGGTGACGTTCACTTTTCAATTCAAAAATCCACTCTTAAAGATCAGGCAGTGATGACAGTTAACGAACTTAAAAAACAAGATCGTATCGAAGAAATCGCTCGTTTAATCTCGGGAGAGAAAATCACAAAAACTTCATTAGCTCATGCACAGGAGCTGATCAAAGAGTGTCAGGCGTAAAAAACCACCTGAATAAAACACTTCGAACTACCCACCCTAAAGGGAACAATCAGATGTCTGATGTTACCTTCAGGGTGTTTTAATTTTGCAGTGTAATTCATTTTAGGAAGCGCCATCATAAACTTATACCCTTGCGGATTTAAAATCGCTTTCATGCGGCCGTAGATAATTCCGGTTAAAGAACCAATACAATCTAAAGCATCATCGTTCACCGTCATCGGTGCACGACCTAAAAGCTTAGCCATGATGGTTAAGGCGGCCACGTCAGAAAAATGCAGCTGCAACAGACCTTTTTGCTGTTCAGAGATCAACTCAACACTGCTGGTGGCGTGGCCTGATGGCGTCCAGTGTTGCGCAATAAAATTTCCTTCGAAATCGCAGGGAAGGCGGCACATCTCGTATATGGTTTCTTGCACACCCGCGGTTAAAGCGGTAGCTAAGTTTTCATCGAAGAAAAAATGTTTTAGATCAGCAGTTGCTGCAGCAGACATCACAAATTCCTTTGCCTATCTACTATCATAGCTAAATATTCTGTTATTTATAAATTATTTTAACAAAAATAGGTTATTTTTTATTTATCAGGACCTGGACGTTAACGACCTGGACTTGACCTTGGTCGATAAGAAGCGCCAGTGGTTCAACCAACCACGTTCCTAAATTAATTGAACGGGCATTTTTATGACCCACCGTAAAAGTGTAATCATCAAACACGTGCATGTGACCTGTGACAATAAGATCAAACGGTTCAACGTTATATACCTTCATCGCATAGGCTTGAATCATCGCTTTTAATTTGCCTGGGTTTTGTGAAGCATACTGGCCGGTTTTCTTGCGGCTTTTTTTACTTAAACTCTCGCCCACACGTTTCCAGAAAGAACCCGGAAGATTGTGTGCAAACCATTCAACCCACGGTTGTCTGATTGATTCACGGTAAGCTAAGTAAGCTTTATCATCTGGATTAATGTAATCGCCGTGTTCACAGCGAACTTTTAACCCGTCAATTTTAAAAAAGGCTTCGTTTTCAATAACCGGAATATCTAAATGTTTTGTCCAAAAACGATCGATATGAAAATCGTGATTACCTTCGAAATACACCAACTTTCCACCACCCGCTTTAAAATTACGGATTTCGTCGATCAGTTGTTTGTAGTGATTTTGAAAAGCAGCACCGTCAGAAAGCCAGAAATCGAAAATATCCCCTAGAAAATAAACGGAATGTTCAGAAGGGTTTTGATTTAAGAAAAAGAAAAAGCGCAATAGCAAATTGCCATTGCGCTCATTGATGTCTGTAATATGAAGATCAGAGATAAACCAATGCTTCATGAAGACACGTTTTGATCTAAGTGTTTAGATCAAAACCTTGTTTCTTTCTGATGAAAGCTGGAACTTCTAAGATATCGCGAGCCATTTTGCGCGCGTCTTCTAGACTTCTGCTTTCGTTCTGACGTTCTTCAGTCATCATAGTTAATTGCTCAGGAGCAACGTTTTTCTCTTCAGCAACTGCTGGTTGTGTTTCGCGGAAAGCGCGAGCTTTTGCTAACAACATATCACGAGCTGAAGCTGCATTAGTTGCCACCGGAGAAACCGCCGCAGATAAATCTTGGCCGAATGTTTCGTTAGTTTCTGTATGTGCGTGCATTTCAGGAGCAGCTGGTGCCGCAACCGGAGCTTCTGGTTGAGTGAAAGCTTGAACAGACTCTTGCACTTGTGCCATCGGTGGTAAAACCGGAGCTTGTTGTGGAGCTGGAGTTTGCGGCGGCATCATCATAGATGGTTGCGGCTGAGCAAATTGCTGAGCTTGCATCATTTGAGCGTACATCGCTGCTTGCTGTTGAGCTTGTTGCATTTGCATCGCTGCATGATTCGGAGCTTGCGGCATTTGCGGCATCGCTTGAGTCATTGGCTGAGCAAAGTGCTGAGCTGGAGCTTGTGGAAGATCGAACATGATTGATGGACCCGCATTTAAGAAAGATTGCATGCTGTTCATCTGTGGCATCGCATCCATTTTCTCTTCACGAGCAAAACCGGTAGCGATAACTGTTACACGAACTTCGTCAGTTAAGTTAGGATCGATAACCGCACCGAAGATCACTTCAGCATCTTCAGAAGCTGCTTCAGTGATTAACATAGAAGCTTCATTTACTTCATATAATGATAAATCAGATCCACCCGTTACATTGATGATGATACCAGTCGCGCCATCAATTCTTACGTTCTCTAATAAAGGAGAAGAAATCGCTTGTGTCGCTGCTTCAACGGCACGGTTTTCACCTTTTGCAGAACCAGTTCCCATTAACGCTAAACCTTTGTTAGACATAACAGTTCTGATATCAGCGAAGTCTAAGTTGATTAAACCGCGGATGTTAATTAAATCAGAGATACCTTTAACGGCTTGAAGTAAAACTTCATCAGCTTTTTTGAAAGTATCTAATAGAGGAGTTTTATCTCCAGAGATTGATAATAATTTTTGATTCGGGATAACGATTAACGCATCTACGTTTTCTTTTAATTCAGAAAGACCGCCTTCAGCGTGTTTAGTACGTTTTTTACCTTCGAACATGAATGGCTTAGTAACAACACCGATTGTTAATGCACCTAATTCACGAGCTACTTTGGCTACAACCGGCGCGCCGCCAGTACCAGTTCCGCCGCCCATTCCGGCAGTAACGAAAACCATGTCTGAACCTTTTAATTGTTCAACGATTTGGTTGTAAGATTCGATTGCAGATCTGCGGCCTACATCTGGATTTGCACCAGCGCCTAAACCTTTAGTAAGATCAGCACCTAATTGGATTTTGTATCCAGCTTTAGATGAATTTAAAGCCTGGATATCAGTGTTAGCTACGCAAAACTCAACGCCGGCCATTCCGCCTTCGATCATTGTTGCAATTGCATTCGATCCGCCACCGCCGACGCCGACTACTTTAATATTGGCGCCGATATTTACGTTCTCTTCTAATTCAAACATGGGTTCCCTCCCGAGTGATAAAAATTCCCTTTAAAAAATTAAAACAAATCTGTGAAAAACTTTTTCATCTTAGATGCCACATCCCCGATAGAGTCAGACATCGCCTCACCTAATAAAGATGTTGTTGAAAGATCTTGCGGCATTTGCGCGTAATAATCTTTCTTAGTTTCTAAGGCATGAAACAGTAAGCCGATAGCTGTTGCAAACTCGCCACCTTTTACTACATCTTTTAAACCACCCACTAATGCCGGATAACCACGGCGAAGTGGAAGATCAAAAATAAATTCACCCATTTCGATCAATCCGTCTAATTGACTTGATCCACCTGTGATCACTAGGCCTGATCCAAGTAATGGTTGAAGACCACTCATTTTAATATCGTGAGCGATCATATTTAAAACTTCTTCAGCACGAGCTTCTAGAATGTGAGCTAACTCTTTACGCGGAACTGTACGTGATTTTCTTCCGCCTACACCGTCAACTTCGATGGATTCATGTTCATCAACTAAAGTTGCCAATGCGCAGCCGTGTTTTTTCTTTAAAATTTCAGCTGAAACTTGTGGAGTACGAAGACCAACTGCCACGTCATGAGTAAAGTGCATACCACCAACTGGTACCATTGATGTGTGAGCTACAGATCCGTTAATTAAGTAAACCATTTTCGAAGCGCCGCCACCGATATCAGCGACACAAACACCAAGATTCTTTTCATCAGAGCTGATAACAGATTTTGTTACAGCCACTTGATCCATCACTAATCCCGCAACACGTAACCCAGCTTTTTCGATACATTTTGTAAGGTTGGAAATCGCAGACTGTGATGCCGTCACAATGTGAACATTCGCTTCTAAACGCACACCCATCATACCGATTGGGTCAGTGATTCCGTCTTGTTGGTCGATCTTAAATTCGCGAGGTAGTACATGTAAAACCATACGGTCAGCAGGAATCATGATGGCTTTTGCCGCTTCAATTACGCGGTCGATATCTTGCTGGTTAACTTCTTTATTTTTAACAGCAACCATGCCTTTTGAATCGAAAGATTGAATGTGTGATCCAGAAACCGAAACCCACACTTCAGAAACTTTAGAACCTGACATTAATTCAGCTTCTTCTTTCGCGCGACGGATACATTCAGTTGTCGCTTCGATGTTAACAACTACGCCTTGCTTGATTCCAGAATTTGGAACTAAGCCTACGCCAGTCACTTCGATTTTAGTTTCATTTTTTTCATTAAGAGTTACATGGGACATCACTAGCTTTACAGCTGATGATCCAATGTCTAAAGACGCCAGAACAGGTCCAGAATATTTTGAAGCACTCATCCGTAAGCTCCATTAGTGTTCGTCTAATACTTTTTCGATATCGACGAACGTGTTGCAAATTCATTAAGCAGAAAAATCATAGACTAACGTCATCCAGACTATAGTCCCTTTTTTAAGCTTAAGGAGTCTGCTGCAACCTGACAAGAACTTTTTTTGAAAGATTTGCGTCTATGACGCGTGCTTTAAGATCACGCTTTTCAAGATAATCTAACACTTGAGAAACGCGCGCCGATTTCACAGCGAATTGATCTTCGCCTAATTTGATTTTGATATTGGTTTTCGCCACTTCAACCCAGTAACCTTCTTTGTTATCAAAGCCGATTTCTGAAATGATTTTGTGAGAGAGTTTTCCTTCTTCAGGAAGAGATTTTAAGAGTTCAACCGCGGTTTTTCTTTTCGCTTCATCTTTTACAAAAACTTCACCTTTTAGCATCGCAAGAGGTGGAGCTTGAGCCGTATCAACTTCAGGTAGGATGGCACCATCAGTTGTTACCGGACGCACGAAACCTTCAGCTAATCTTTTTTGATCAACGTAAAGCAAACTTAAGATTTTTGGTTCGATTTCAACGTTGATAGCGTTTGGCCATGAACGCGAAATACGAAAATCTTTGATCCAACTTTTAGCTTTTAATTTATCTGAAACTTGAGATAAAGACAGTCGCCATAACGACTGCCCTTTATATGAAGATAACTCTTGATTGAGTTTATCTAAGTACGGCTTAGAAAAGTTTAACTGTTCTGATTTTGTCATCACCTTCATCTCGATTTCTTCGATGGCGAAAAAACCGCGCTGGTCCAGTGTGTAGACCGACGCAAAAACTGCCGCCGGCACTACTACGAAAATAAAGAACAAACGAAAATAAAATCTAAGACGTAACCAGTTCACTAAAATATCCTATTAGTTTTTACCTACAGCTTCAACTTGTAGGCCCATTTCTTCATAACCACATTGCTCATTAACCTGACCAGATGTATTTAACTTGTGAAGGTAAAGGATAACATCCATTTCACCCTCTAAAGCTGTACCTAAACGGTCAAACGCATGCTCAGAATCAGCTAAGTGGTTTGTACCGAAAGATGTTTCATCGAACCAGTGGTAGTTAAAGTTCACAGGTACTTTATTTTGTACTGAGTGAGTGTTGTACCATTGATCTTTTTTAAGTTTGAATACGAACATCCAGTGTTTGCAACCATCTGCCGGAGACTGAACTGTAACACCCGGAGCAGTGAAACCATCAGAAGCTGACATCTCGTAAGAAGAAGCTACGAATGGAGAGTAAGCTTGGTCACGTGAGATACCAAAACCATCTTCATAACCAGAAGAATACCAGTCAGTGTGACGGTTAACCGCATCACGGATACGCTCGTAAGCAAAACCTTTATCCACAGATTTAGAACCTAAACCCGTTAATGAGTTGAAACCTAAGTCAGGGCGTTTCCAGAAAACGTCTTTTTGCGCTTCCCAAGATTTAACGAAGTCAGTGTAAGTTACGTTAGCTGCAGCTACTCTTGCTTCATGCTCTGCTTTTAACTGAGCTTGTTTAGCTTTATGAGCTTCAACATCTTCAGCTGTCATAACTTTTTCTTCACCTGTGTTATCATCCCACTTGATATATTCACCTTTATCGTTTTGGTATAATTCTTCTTCATAGAAAGAATCTTTTACCGGCATTTTAAATCCGAAAGGACCTGCTACAGGATTTAAATTTGGAATGATGTAAACAGAGTCACCTTCTGCAGAGAAAGTAGAATCAAATTTTTGATCACGTAACATCCAAGTTGCTAAACCCGCACGGGCTGCTGACCAACGGTAAGCAAATGGCGCACTCGCATACTTTTCACAGATATTGGGATCAGAAACTTTATCTTTTGAAGCTGTTTTAAGAACGTACTTACCGTCTTTAGTTCTTGTACAGTTATTCGTGATCGTAGAAGAGTACCAAATCATACCATTTGATTCAGGAGAATTTGGTTTAAAGTTCGAGTCACCACGGAAATCGTAGATATAATCTAAGTCTTCTTGGTTACAACGAGCTTTGAATTTAGTGTACTCTTTTTTGTAAGCTGCAAGCGCACTGTTTTTAGCCTGAGCTACGTTACGCTTTTTGTTTACATTCGACTTACCAACAGCACCGTGCTCGTCCAATTCCTCTTCATCATAATACTCTTCTTCATCAGCGCCACCAGAACTACGAGCACCAAATAAAGAGTTTGTTTCAACGTATTTTTTGAAGATGAACTTTGTTTCACAAACTGTGAAAGGCTCAATCGGCGTATCTTCTCTGTAAGTTCCAAGTTTTACATCGTACTTACGCGCTTCTCTTTCTTTAGCATTGAAAATTGCTTTTGAATTTTCGATGTAGTTTGCGTATGAGTGCGCAGAAACCTGTGACCATAACTCGTGTTTGATGTTGATCGTTTTCTGCGGCGTAGTTGGTAACGTATACATTCTGTTAACCCAACGGATTTTTTCTTTAATTAAAGAAGGACGGTCACGGAATTCACCACAAAGTAAAGTCATGAAAGCGTGCGCATTCTTGCGGCCGTTTTTCACTTCTTGAACATTTGCCGGAAATTCAGCTGGAACATCAACTAACTCTTTACCGTTTCTTAAGTTGTAAGTGTAAAGAGGACCAGAGTAGAAATAAAAGCTGTATGGAGAAACCATCGCTAATTTTTTTACTGCGGCTAAAACATCTTTATTTTTGTAATTCGGTGTTGGAATATCAGCCGAGTTTCTGTTTCCACCGCAGTACGCTTGCCAGATAGCTTCTGGATTAGAGCCCGCTGGAATTGGCGGCATGATATCTTTAAAATCGGCTGCCGACACTGTTACTGAACTAACTAATAAGCTTGAAATTAATAATAATTTTTTCATCTGGTAGTTCCCTATTTAACTTTCTTACCGAAATTGATTTTGCTAGAAAATCTAGGAGCCATTCCGTAAACATTTTTGTTTGCTGTGCATGGATCATAAGAAGCTTGGTACTTCATGCAAACGTAAGGCTTAGCAGCTTGGTTTTTTTGAACTTTCACCGCAATTTTACGCCAACGAGTAATCCAGCCTTTTTGTGAACGACTAACTTGGTTTACAGGAATACCAACAATTAAGCTTTCTTTTTCTAAATCAACAACTTGGTCTTTATTACAATCAACTTGTAACGAGTAAAGACGGTCATCAATTTTTTCAGAGTAGTTCACATCAACTGCGTTTCTTGCAGTTTCAGTTGAACCCAATAAACCGCAACTCATCATTTCAGATGTAGAAGACGGCGCGCGATCGAACGTAGGGTTGACATTATCTGCAACCGGATTATGACCACATGATGCAAGCAATGCGATTGCTGCAATAACGTAAATCTTTTTCATTATTGTTGTTCTCCGTTTTTCTTAATAATAGGTTGATCAATTAAATATTCACCCACAGCGCCTTTAGCAGGCAGATCAGGAATCGCTGTTGCCAGTTTTTCCCAAGTATAAACATAGTGGTCAGCAAATCTGTGAACCACTTCAGGAATTGTTACGTAGTAAGAGTTTTCCCAGTTTTTGTTAAAGCCAGCACCAGTTAAGTTAGCTGAACCGGTAAATACTGCTGAGAAGTCATTAGGGTTATTACCTTTAGAGTTTTTATCAGCGAAGATTAAGTATTTGCTGTGATGTAACTGGTGCTCATCACCGTTTGTTTCCATGAATTTAAGTTGCGCACCTTTTTGTGCTAACTTGTCCATGTTGTAATATTCTTGCGGCATTGTATCGCCAACTTGGTAATCAGGATCATTGGCTTTGTAATAAGTATCGTCATCACAAACGATTCTCATGTCTGGACGGTATTTAGATGACATACGTTTTGATAAACCATTGATCATTTTCGAGTAGAAAAATCTGTGGCAAGCTAACCAGATTCTTTTTGCATTCGTGATACCTGGAGTACCCGCTTGTTCATCACCATATAACATGTAATCAACAGCTGTTTTCTTTTTCACACCAAATTCAGGTTCGCCTTCACCAGGCACGAAGAAAACTTTGATATCTTTTTCTTCAGGAGCTTTGATCGCTTGGCGGCAGTTTCTGATTGATTTGATGTATTCAGCACGTGAACGGCCAGAAACTTCATCCCATTCAGCTTTCATCGCACAAATGTGAGATTGCGCAAACTGTGAATTGGCATTTGTTGTAATGAAGTTCCAGTTTTCATGATGAATTACAGGGCCTGAAGTCATATTACCCGAAGAGAATACAACTTTAAATTCGTATTTAGAGTTTGGATTGATGATAAAGAATTTATTATGCGCAAATCCTAAGTCACCTTCCATACCACGCAATTTCATTTCAACATTTTCAGGAGCACAAGCTACTAGTTCTTGAGCAACAGTTGTGTCTTCTGTGCTGCTCATTACAAAGCGGATTTTTACGCCTTTTTTAGCTACTTCACATAAAGCTCTAGTCACAGTTTTGTTTCTGAAAGAAAGGTATGTGAAGAAAATTTCTTTAACGTTTGGTTGGTTGATCCACTCAACTAAACGGTACTGTGGAGACTGCGGACGGTCACCCGAACGGCGTAGATCGTATTTGTTTTTGCAATATACGTTTTCAGGCTTTTGTTTTAACGTTTTACCGCTATTGCTTTTCACTTCTTGCGTGTACGTGTAAACACCGCACTCAGGGTCAGTGAATAAAACTTCGTATTTGTACGGTTTGTAATCTTGTAGACGGTCGAAGTACTTAACTTCTTGATTTTCTTCAGGTTGCTCTTGCGCAACATTACGATCTGATGAGGTAAAAGTTTGGCAAGAAAATACCGAAGCCAAACAGATAGCCATCACCGCTTTCTTCCATGAAAACATAGCAGTCTCCTTCGCTGTTAAAACAGACACTTTCAGAGTAAAGGAGAATATGTTTTTTTAAAATGAAATAAAAAAGTGCTCCACTTCCGGAGCTCACATGTTAAGACGAAGGTCTTGCTATCTTTTCACAATCTTAACAAGCTGGATAATGGTCCAGCCTGTGTTCAGTGTGTCTTATCAAAATTACTCTTCGGCACCGGCGCCGTCAGCGTCTTTACCCTGACCAACTAACGATGATGAAGGCCACATTTTTTCATCGAATTCTTTATTAAATGCTTTCATCACATCTAATTCTTTTTGCTTATTTCTGATCGTTACCATGTTTTCATCGTTGATATCGTTACCTGTTTGCGACCAGTTTTGTGAACCGATAATAATCACTTCAGATTTATAAGATCCATCTTTTTGTAAGCGAGATAAGGTTGCAGATTTATGGTGATTTAAACCGTTCCAGTTATTTTTTCTAACTTCAACTGAACCTGTAGGATTTTTTGCGTAAGGATTTTCTTGAAGTAAGTTCGCATCTTTAGCCTTCCACCAAGAATTGGCACCGGCACCAGTTAAATTATCAAATACGATACGAATATCTACACCACGGGCAACCGCTGCTTGCATAGCGCGAACCATTTCAAAGCCGCCACCACCGAACATAGAGATTCTTAATAAATCACCTTTTTTAGCAGAGTAAACCATCGGTAATAATACGCGGTGTTCACCATCATCCGTTGGAGAAAAGTGAACACGCGCTTCAGTGCCATCAGTAAATGTAAAATAACGTTGTGTATTTGGGCGTTTTTTATCATGGAATGCGCCTGTTAATAACGTTTTTGGTTTTGAAGCACTGTCGTTTTGACCTTGGTGCATTTCTGTAAATTCAGCTAAGAACGCATTAGCAATCGTACTGTTCTTAATAAGAATAGCTAAGTTTGAATTTGATTCGTCACCCATACAAGTACGCGCTACGTTTGTAGTGCCTGACCAAACCGAACGTGAACCATCGTTTTTCTCAAACACAACAAACTTATTATGCATGATACCTGTAAAAGGGAATTCGATACGGGCACGCGCTTGTTCATTCGTTTTGATCATTGAATTTAATAAGCGCAATACTTGTAAGCTATTGGCGTATTGGAATGGTGTACGTGATAAAGTTTCTTCGTAGTTAGATAAATCTTTGTAAAGACCAATCCAAGTTAAGTCAGCCACTTGTAAGTCGTAAATTTTAGTCGTTGCAGGTGGTTTGATAAACATTTCTTTTTGTAAGTATTTACGTAAATCAAATTGTTTCATTGATTTAGCTAATACAGCTACATCTGTTAAATACTGCTTAGCCCAGCTCGGTGGCAAGAAGGCCGCATTGGCTTTATCTGTTGGATTAATATATGAATAATCTAATTCAACTTTTTTATTACCTAAAGCGTATTTACCATCTGGTAATTTAGTCATGTTGTAATCGCGCGGGAACGAGTTGGCCTGTGCTTCATCAGACACATCTAATACCGCGTACGTGGCTACACCGGCTTTTACGCGGTCTGCAATCGCATTAAATACTGAAGCCATTGTATCTTGAATGTCATCAATACCGTATAAGGCTAAAAACATTTTCTTTTCGCCTTCAGTTTTGATTTTCTCAGCTAAAATTTCAGCGACAGTTGTTTCCGGAATAACGAAATCTTCGCGCTTATTCACGTAATTGTCATACCAACCGTTTGTAAAGAAATACTCAAGCTCTAATGATTCCCCTGCAGGAACCGCAGTACCTAAATTCGGGTACACTTCTTGGCGCATTTTAGATTTAGGCTCAACTGTAGCTTTAGCTTCTAAACATGACCAATCTTCAACATCCTCACAGAATAAAAACTGCGTCGATGAATTTAATATGCGTGTGACTTGAAACTTAAAATTAGATTTATCTGGCGTTAAACCAATCGAAACTAAATACGAAGCAATTCTTTCAAGCTTGTCAGGTGAAACCTTCGGTAAAGACTTTTTAATCGCGGCTTTAGTGACCTCTACACGTTGATCTTCAGCCTTAATCTCGGCTAAAAAAGTTGGGCGCGCGAAAGCCGGTTGGGCGATCATTTGTGTTAAAGTGAGACACGCTAAACCGATACTTAGTTTGTTTTTAAGGTTTTTCATATAAAGGGTTTAAAGCAGACCTGATGCCACCCCTAACCAAATATAGGTTTTTTAAGCTCGCTTAACTGGATACGAAATAGACCCTCTACGCAAATTGGCACTCACGCTGTTTTAGAGTGAGACGAAAAACACAAAAAACACGTTAAAAAAGTCAAAATCGCCTCCTGTTTTACCGATAAAGGTCTGGTGAAAAGATATGTATTAACGACCTTTTTCATGGGTCTTTTATTTACCTTTTTAAGTCAGGCTCAAGCCGGCAAAACTGTTTATCTGTCGACTCTCGAAGGCGACGATAAAGCTTCAGTGTATTGGTGTAAAAACGGCCAATGCGGCGAAGGCCATCTCAAATTGGATCGCTCGACCCAGATCACTATTACCGGCAAAGAGTTTCAGGCTCAGACCACAGATCCTTTTGATGATTCAAAAACCAGTGAGGTTTTTGTTCCCGTGAATTTTAAAGATGGCGAAGGATACCTTCCGCTTTATTTATTAACTGAAAAAAGATTAGAAGCTTTTTATTCTGATGATGGCAATAGCCGTATGCCGGCTGCTGTTGGTAAAGGTGGAAAAAAATCACCGAACACTTTAAAAGCTGCCACACAAATTTATGATTTAGTAGGCGAATGCCCGCTGAAAGATCCAACTGTTATGCCGACCAAACTACCGTCAGATAACGTGTTTGATGCGTATGTTTTGGGTCGCTTGAAAAAACAAAAAATCCCGCGCCTGGTGAATGAACAGATGAAACCTATGACTACTGAAGACTTAGTAAATATCGACTCATTAGCGCGCACTATTTACGGTGAAATGGGTAAGTGCTTTCGTAAAGGTTTACAATATCCCATCGCTGCAGCGCTTGTTGCCGTTAACCGTTTTGATAACAAATCACGTTTTAAAGAATGGACGAAGTCGCAAGTTAAACGTAAGGTCGCAAGCCTTCCGCCACTGACACGAATCGTGACAACACCTGAAAAATTTAATGTTTGGAAAGTTTATGCGAGCGGAAAAGTAAATGGCCCGCTTCATCACAGTTTATGCCCCGCACGCGCTGTAAATAAGCCGTTCTGGAAAACTAAACGCGCCAGCCAAGCTGAAGTTGATATTTGGAAAAACGCTGTACGCATCGCCACTGAAGCGGTGATGTTTCCCTCACGTTTTAAAGCCAGGTCGCCAGCAATGAAAAATATTAACTTTTACACTTCAGGAATGGGCCAATACCAAGATTATATGCAGGTTTTTCCATTCGTAAATGACCGCCCGCTTGAACACTTTGAGTGTATCGAGATGTGGAAAGAACCTGGCCGCCGACGCTAAATGAAATATAAGTCTTCGACTTACTAATACTGAATTAAAGATTTGATCGGTTCGTTTTTAAACTTCATTTCATTCAGAAATGTTAGATTAATTAAAACTAAAACATCAGAAACTTTGTAACCCGCTTTTTCACAAAGGCTGATTGAAGCTTTTAATGTTCCACCAGTTGCTAATACGTCATCAACAACAACAGCACGTAATGGCTTTTGCGTCGGTGCGATTTCTAAAGTGGCCTCACCGTATTCAAGCTTGTAAGATTCTTTGATTGTTGGCGGCGGAAGTTTTCCCGCTTTTCTTAAAGGTAAAAAACCTTTGTTAAAATGCGCAGCTAAAGCTGTACCAAAAATAAACCCACGTGATTCGATACCAACAAAGACATCAACATCATCTAAGTTAATTAATTTTCCAAAATCTTCAGTCACTTGCTTAAACGCGGCTGCATCTTGAAGTAACGGCGTTACATCACGAAACATCACACCTGGAATTGGAAAATCAGCTACATCACGAATTAATTTTTGATAAGACTTCATAACCTCGGACAGTAGTCGATTTTGAACCCTGAAGCAAGTCTGCGGCTTGCTAAAACATTTTTTTACGCTGTGAAGATGGAAGAATCTTAAGCACTTCGCGGTATTTGGCGACCGTGCGACGAGCGATATCTACACCATCTTTTTTTAGCAGATCTACCAGTTTCTGATCTGATAATGGCTTTTTCGGATCTTCTTTCGCCACAAGCTCTTTAATTTTAAGCTTAACTGCTTCTGAGGCTAAGGCATCACCATCAGTCGATGCGATACCTGAGTTGAAGAAGTATTTTAATTCGAAAATGCCTTGTGGGGTGTGCATGTATTTCGCTGTTGTTACGCGCGAAACCGTTGATTCATGCATACCGATGTCGGCTGCGATATCACGTAAGATCATTGGTTTTAAGAACGCTGTTCCTTTTTCGAAGAATTCGCGTTGATGTTTTACGATTGAATCTGACACCTTATAAATTGTTCTTTGGCGTTGGTGAATTGATTTAATTAACCAAACCGCTGATTTTAACTTTTCAGAGATAAAATCTGCAGCTTTTGCGTCCCCTGTCGGAGTAGCGCCGCCTTTTAACATGTTACGGTAGTAATTTGAAATTCTTAATTTTGGTAAACCGTCTTCATTTAACGATACGCTGAAATCATCGCCTACTTTGTACACGTAAACATCTGGTGTTACATAGTGCGTGTCGTTGCCTGCGTACGCGCGGCCTGGCTTTGGGTCCATCGCGTAGATGATTTTACACATATCGATGATCTCTTCCATGGGCTTTTGTAAAGCCTTGGCAATAGCGTCGTAATTCTTTTTCTCTAAATCTTTTAAGTGATTATTGATTAACGTCACTAAATCCGTTGTATCTTCTTCGATGTGTTTAGCTTGAACTAATAAACACTCTTTAAGATCACGAGCACCCACACCGGCAGGGTCAAATTCGTGAATTAACGTTAGCGTATCTTCTAACATTTGCAGATCGATTTTTTCTTCTTCAGCGATTTGTGCTAACGGTGTTTTGATGTAACCATCGTCATCGATGTACGCGATTAACGCATCTGCGGCTAATTCTTCTTCGGCAGAAAAACCGGCCATTTTAGCTTGCCAGTATAAATGATCGTGCAACGTTTGTGTTGTTGAGATCACGTTTTCGTAGTTCATGATCTCTTCAGAACCTGAACTCGCTTCCCGTGGCATTTTATGTTGGATTTCTAAGTAATTTTCCCATTCAAATTCGTCTTGTTTTTGCGGATCTTGCACTTCGGCAGTTTGCGCGTCAGTACGTCCTTCAGACTGTTCACCGCCATCAACTTGGGCTGCGGCTTCTTTGGTACGTTCGAAGTCTTCTTCTTTTAAAACTTCAGCTTCTTCTAAGATTGGATTTTCTTCTAACTCATTACGAACTTGAGATTCTAGTTCTAAGCGTGACATCTGAAGCAACTTGATCGCCTGCTGTAACTGCGGCGTAATTACCAAGCCCTGACTTAAATTCATCGTTTGCTTCATTGCCATTTGCTAACTCAATTCCTTGTTGTTTTAATAACTTAGTAATTACAGTTTAAAATTCTCGCCCAAGTAAAACTTACGAGCTGTTTCTGAATTGGCGATTTGTTCAGAATTTCCGCTCACTTGGATGATTCCATCCTTTAAGATATAAGCATAATCGCAAATCCCTAAAGTCTCACGCACGTTGTGGTCAGTGATCAAAACTCCTATACCTTTGGCCTTAAGATCACGAATGATATTTTGAATTTCCCCGACGGCAATAGGATCAATACCTGCGAATGGTTCATCCAACAACAGAAAATGCGGTGAACCAGCTAAAGCGCGAGCGATTTCTACCCTGCGACGCTCACCACCGGATAAAGCATAACCAAAAGATTCGCGAATATGATTGACTCGGAAATCTTGTAAAAGACTCTCTAATTTTTCGCGGCGCTCCTGAGGATTGTAACCATGAGCTTCTAGAGCCACTAAAATATTGTCTTCAACCGTCATGCGGCGAAAAATACTCGGCTCTTGCGCTAAATAACTAAGACCTGCGCGCGCGCGTTTGTACATCGGATATTCTGAAATTTCTAAAGCATTTAACAGAATCGAACCTGAATCGGATTTAACTAAACCCACCACCATATAGAATGATGTTGTCTTACCCGCCCCGTTGGGGCCTAACAGGCCTACAACTTGTCCTGACTGCACTTCAAAAGAAACATCTTTAACGACTAAACGCTCACCATATTTTTTTGAAATATTTTTGATGGTTAAGGTACTTGTTGCGTTTTCAGCCATGGGATCTTTCTACTGCAGTTTTTTAGAGTCGATTTTTACCTTATTTATCTTAACTTTTTTTCCGCCTTCTAGGAAGACGATTTCTTCACCTTGAATTTCATCCTCGCCCATCTGGACTTTCGGATGACCACTTAAGGTCATGGTGTCTTCGATCAGATTCATCAAAAGTTGCTGACACACAGCGCTCTTACCTTCATCTTTAAGAACCACTTGGTCTTTCAACAAAATTGATTGCAAGGCCTTCTGCTTTTCTGAATATTTAAAGAAAGCCTGAGGAGCTGTCACTTTTGTTTTATCAAAACTCATCTTCACGCTACCAGAAAACAAAGCCTCTTGGCTTTTATTCGAAAATTCGGCTGAGTTTGATGTGACGTGAAAGTTTTTATTATCCATCATCTTACTAGCTTCGATGTTTGATTCGATATACATCTTGTTGGATACAAGGTCGATTTTAAACCCGTTACCAGTCAGCTTAAAACCAGCGCCATTTTTATCATCAGGCCCAAGCATACTTACCGGACTATCGCTGACAAGTTCTTTATCATCAGCGACATACTTTAAATCATTTGTTTCGAATTGATAGCCATTCGATGATTGTGTGACCACTTGCCCGCGGATCACCATATTTTTAGTTTGCCCGTTGATTTCGCCGACATCGCCTGAAACCACGAAACTTGATTCGTTTTCGTTAAAGAATTCAACTTTTACTTTTTTTAAAACCCACAACTCATCGCTTGAACCCGTAGCTTCGTCAGCATGCAGCTCCCACCCTTTGGAGTTATTTGAATTTTCAACTAAATGCACACCAACCATCTTTTGTTCGACGGCTTTACGTTTTGGTGCCTCTACAGGATTTTTTTGGGCTTCAGCTTCTTTTTCGGCTTTTTCTTTTTCAGCTATCTGCTTGGCACGTCTGATTTCAGACGGAGAAATCTCTTGTGGTGCCATTAATAAAGCCTGAATAAAGATCAGGCCAATCACCACAAAAAGAAAGATAGAAATTTTATTGAGTTTTAACTTCCTGAGTAGCATTTTTATTTTCTGCTTCTTTTGCTACTGCAAAATTAATTGGGCCTCCGCCGGCCTCATAGATTGAATACATTACTTTTTTCAAAGTTAAATAATCCATATCTTTATCCGCTTGTAAAGTGACTTTTCTCCAAGCGTTCGGATCTACTTCTTCGTTACCCACAGTTTTATCAACTACGTTACGAATTTTATTCTGTAATTTAGCTTCTTGGTCAGATTTTGCTTTTTCAAGAAGTACACGCACCTGGTCACGTAAATTCGGAATAACCCAGTCTGTTGAAGCTTGCACTTCAGCAAATGTCGCAACAGGAGTTCTGTCGATCAAAACTTCTTTTGCTGATACAGTAACCACAACCGCTGGTTTTAATTCATTCACTCGAGCCGCTTTCGGAAGAGTGACTTCTTTAGGGATGTAAAGAATTTCGCCTGTTGTATTGTAGTTTTGTAATAAGAAAATAACTAACACGGTGAACATATCAACCATCGCTGTTAACGATAAAATCGCTGTTACGGAACGTTTTCCGCCACGGCGTTTTAAAAGTCTATGATAGCGATGTCTTTGACCGGGTTTTTGAATTGCCATTAGTTAGGTCCCCCAGTTAATAATTCCGGAGAAAAACCTGCGCGTAACCCTAAATCCATAGCTGTTACCACATGTTCATATTTAATTTCATTTTCGATGGCCATTTTAATGCCACCTTTATCAGGATACATTTGTTTAACTTTTTCTAAATCAGCAACTAAGGCTTCTTTATCATATTCACCGTTTAACATCGGGATGGCACGTACATCTTTACCAACATAAAGAACGTATCCCGTAGCTTTGATATCCAAACGTAAAACTAAATCTTCAAGAGGTGGAGGAGTAATCACCTCTTGATTTGGATCTTTCGGCGAAGCAAATGAAGCGCCTAATTGAATCATCGAAACTTGAGTCCACACAGCCGAGATCAATAGAAAGGTGATCAACACTGACATTAAGTCAATGAACGGAACTAGATTCAGATCAAAATTTTTACTTCGTCCCCGGCCACCGGTTTCAATATGAGCCATGCGTTTACCTCAAAAAATTCTAAACAATTAGTCTTTCATTTTATCGCGATTAGCAGCTACTAAGTTCATTAGTGACATGCTTGTCTCGATCATTTCGTTTTCAGATTTTTGGATCATGTGCTGGAATAAACCGTAAGCTACGATAGCTACGATTGAAACCGAAAGACCAAAACCCGTACAGTTTAAGGCATGCGAGATACCTTGAGAAAGTAATGTCGCTTTCGTTGCTGGATCTGCTGAAGATACCGCGCGGAATGAACCGATCATACCTAAGATTGTACCTAATAGACCCGCTAATACGGCGATGTTACCGAATACAGCTAAGAATGAAGTCCAACCTTCTAACTTTGGCATTTCGCGCATAACTGCTGCGTCCATAGCTACTTGGATTTCTTCATCTGGACGTTTATTTAAAGCGCCAACTAAACCTGCTTTAACTGTATTTGCAAGTGGTGTTGGGCGAGAATCACAAAATGAAATCGCTTGTCTGATGTCGCCACCAATGATCATACGAAACACTTGGTCTGCGAATTCTTTTTTATCCACGCGCAATGATTTTAAAGTCATGAATCTTTCCACAACTAAAATCAAAGTTAATACCGCGATGAATGCGATGATGTACATTACGCTTCCACCTTCGGTGAACGCACGTACGATCGGATTCACGTTATCTGCTGTTGCTACTACTGCTGCTGTTGGTTCCACTATACTCTCCTCGTATAATTATCTTTGCCCCTGAAACAAGAACGGATAAACGGCTTCAGCCATTGCACCCGGAGGTGGTTCAGGGAATCTTAATGTCATTAATCTTGCACGTACACACTCTTCAACCGCTGAATTGCCCAGTGTTGATTTGTCTTTAAGTACGCGGGCATTTTTTGCGATCCCTTTTTCATGGATTTCCCACGAGATCACAACTTTACCTTCTAACTTAGTATCTTTTTTGTATTCACGGTCATAACAAGCTTTGAAAGATAAAAGCGCTGATCTTACCGCACGGCGAACAGCTTCTTTATCGATAGAACCGATAAATTCTTCTTCTGCTCCACCCGCTTGAATTGCAACTGAATCTTTGTTACCAAAACCCGATCCACCAGTTCCTGTGCCGTAACCAGAACCACCTTTAGTTCCCACTCCAGAGATACCTTGAGTGGCAGTTCCTTTACCGCCCGCTCCTGTATCTTTGAATTTTGAACCTAGGTCGTTACCTGCACGGTTTTCGTTAAAGCCCGAAGCACCCGTTGCTTTTTCACCGGCACCTAACGCTTCACCAGAACCTGAGTAAGCTTTATCTAACTGTGAACGTGCTCCACCTGAACCGAACGCTGAAAGAAGACCCGCATTTGTTGGATCTGGCTCTTTTGATTGCGCATTCGCTCCTGCTTTAGGACCTGTCTTAACAGCTCCACCTTGCTTAGTTGAAGTGAACATTTTCGTTTTAAGTTTTGAATCTTTCGGTTTAACTTCGCTTGCGCGCCCAGATGATGAAGCTGCTTGAGCTTTTTGCTCTTGCTTATTCGGATCACCTTTCGTTTTAACCTCTTGCACCTTATCAGTGATAGCCACTTTTTTCGGTGGTTCAGGTGGTTTCGGTGGCGGCGGTGGTTGTACCTCTGGCGGTTTAGGCGGTGGTACAGGAATCACCGGCGGATTCACCGGAACTGGCGGTTTATTAAAGATCACTTGCGCTACACGCTGAACTTCTTCTTCTTGTTCAGTCGCCTTAGGAGCAAGAACCGACATAATTAAACTTAACAACACGGCAAAGATCGACGCTGCTAAAATTCCTGTGAACTCTGAAGATGTTAAAATCAACGGAGAATCTAAAGGAATTAGTTTTGTCTTCGGTGCAAAACGAATTGCTAATTGCATGCCGTTTGGTAACTGCACGAATAGAACTTCGTTTTGCTGTAAGCGGTAATTAGATTCTGCTAACACCATGATGTCTTCAGCACGGTGAACTTCAGATTTCATATCTTGAGTCATGCGAACAACAACACCTGACGAGCAATCTAACATTACCCAGTCTTTAGGAGCTGCACCCAGTGGTAACTGGATCGCTTGATCAGGACCTGATCTATATTGGCCAGTAGGTTCGAAGTGGTGAGTTGATAAAACACGCTCTTTCCACGATACGATCACTTGCACTAAACTTCCTTGGCCAGGCTTGATGAACTCATTTAAGTTCTGATGCTCACTGCTTGGTGCGAAAGTTTTTTGATTTTTAGATTTTTTAATACGTGCATAAGCTGCGCTCTTGTTCACGGCACGTTGACCCACGAAAGCCGCATTGATTGTTGGCTTAGCTTGAGTTGGCGCTGGCGGAACCACGGCCACAGGCGGAGCCGGTGGTGGTGGAACAACCGTTCTTACTGGTGGTTCACTTGGCTTAGCCGAAACCACAAGTTCAGAACTTGTTTCTTGATTGTGAACAGGTTTCGGTACGCCCACAAAGAACACAACTTTAAATGGACCAACTTGAAATTCATCGTTGGTATTAAGTGCTTCATCAAGAACCACTTGGCCATTTTTGTACGTGCCTTGTGACGAGCCTAAATCACATAGGTAAAATTGTGATCCGCGCTTTTCCACTAAACAGTGGATCGCCGACACTTCTTTTGATTCTAAATCCACATCGACTTCAGCACCAGAATCTAAGCTGCTACCGAAAACAATTTGATCTTTGTCGATAAATTGTTTTACGAAGTGAATTTGATTGTTCTTGAATACTCTAAATATAATCGGAGATTTCAACGTCCCCCCCGAAGTCGCTGTATGTCTTCAGATGTTTTTCTCATTTCGGGTAAAAAGTTTTCTCTAAGTTTAATTAAACGCGTGTAGTTGAAATTCTTCTTTTGGAAAAGATAGAATAATTCAGGCTTCTGCGCTGAACCCTCAACTAACTCGTCTTCGAAATTTAACGTTTGTTTTTGACCTGCACGTAATTTGTAGTTCTGCGCCAAAGACACATTCGCAACTAACAAAGTTGCTAAACCTAAAATTAACGCAAGATGTGATCGGAACATAAACGACCTCGTCATACTATTTTAAACCAGCTTTTGCCTTTGATTCCAAATCTTTTATTAGATTTCTGGATTCAGAGGGCGCACCTACAAACTTTAGTCTATTAAGAAGATCTAAGCCTTCACGATATTTTTGTTTATGATCAATCAATAAGATTGAATAGTTTAACATAATATCACGCTGACCAGGATTATCCTTCATCAACTTTTCATAAATTTCTTCAGCTTTGTTCGCTTTACCTGTGCCTGTTAAGGCAATGGCATAATTACTTAAAGTTTTGATATCTTTCGTTCCTTTACGGTAAGGAATTTCTAGAGCTAATTCCGCTTTAGAATAATCTTTTTCTTTCACGTAAATTGAACCAAGGTTAGCGCCAATAACAGCGTCTTGGCTGTTTAATGATAAACCTTTGCGGAAAGCTTGAATCGCTTCACGCTTTTCACCTTGAGCCATTTTGATTAAACCTAAGTTCGAATAAAGCTCTGTGCGGTCATTATCAATCGCCATCGCTTTATTTAAAAGATATTCAGCCGCTTCAAAACGACCGCGTTTGTAATACACCATCGCTAAGGCATTTAAAGCGCGTACATCTTTAGGATTTGACGTTAAGATCTCAGTCGTAGCCTGAGAGATCGCTTCGTCGTTCTGCTGGCGTACTGCTTCTGTTAAACGCTCGCTGGCCGTAGCCCCAGTCACCGCTCCATTTTTTTTAGCACTTGGTGAATCAACATGATGACTTTGTACAGACACTTTTCCAGAAGCAGCATCTGTCACTTCAACCGGATCAGATTCCTGTTTTTTTTCTGAAGAGGCACAACCAACGATTAAACTCATTGGTAATGCAATCACAAGTGTTGGAATTAATCTTTTAAGTTTCATTATTTATCCCCCACCCATTGGATCAGACGTGATTCTGAAGAAATCTCTGAACCTGAATAGAAATTCTTATCTTTTGCACCCGCTTGTGCTAAAGCGTGTTTATAACCATCGTTATAAACATCTAAATCGCGTCCACGCTCAACCGCCGCTTTATAAGAATCATCTGATTTTTTTAAGAACGGATCAGCGATTTTTTGAATTCCAGCCATGTACTGTTTCTTTTGTTCGTCATTAAAGCCCGCTGGAAGTGGCGCATTCATAATGGCTGTACCCATGTGTTCGTTCGTAGCGCCTAATAAATCTAAAGACGATACGATCTCATCAGCAGAATCTAGCTTAATAGTCTCAGTTAAGATTTCACCTAACTTAGTCACTAATTCTAACTTTCTATCAACCACAGCTTTTTGTTTTTTCGGATCAGCTGGAATTTTTAATCCCACTAATTCGTTATACTGTTCACCAGCATTACGAAGTTTGATTTTCGCAATATACTTAGCTGCTTCAGAACGCTCTGATTGTCTTAGTTTGTTAAATACGGCAATCGCTTTATTTTCGTGATCACGACCCGCCCAGTAGAAAGCAGCTACGCGTTTAGCGCTGTCATTTGAAGATTCAGCGTATTCACGGTACTTCGCTTGCCAACCTGGCGTGCTCGATTTACGCATAAGCTCAGCTAAGTTATAAAGTGTTTCAGCACTTTCTTTACCTGACTTATTCACTTTTAAAAATTCGTTGTAAGTGCTGATCGCTTCTTTGTTGTTACCTAAAGCTTCATACATTACAGCAGCATTGAATAAGTAGTTCGGCATTAACGGATCATTCGGATTATCATTAGCTGATTTTTTGAAAAGCTTAGCTGACTCTTCAAATTGACCGGCATCTTGATAAAGTTTAGCTAAAAGCTTTTGCGCTTTTGGCTTAACTGTCGCCGAATTTTTGTCATTTGTAGACATTGTCTTTTTATAGTTTTGAATCGCTTCGTAGTTTTTACCCGAACGCTCGAAGTTAACACCGGCATTAAATAACGCCATTGAAACTAACTCTGATTTCGAGTTTTGGGCTGCGAAAGCCTGGAACTGCTCAGCTGAAGCTAAATAGTTTTTCTCGCCTTCTAAGTCTTGGGCTTTTTTAAAGCTTGCGCGCTCTAAAACGTTACGGATATCCGCACCGGCTTTTGACTGAGAAATTGATTCATTTTGCAGTAACTCAGTTCCCATTTTTTCTAAACCTACGAAATCTTTTTTAAGATTGTAGATGTCTAATAAAAGATTCGCTGAATACTCTGAGTATTTTGTTTTAGGGTATTTCGCTACGATCTCTTTAAAGATCGCTTCAGCTTCATTAAAGTGGTTCGATTGGTAATACAAACGACCCATACGGAACTTAATTTCAGCCATTTTTTCAGAGTTCGGGAACTTCTCTGTGTACCATTGCGCTGATTTTAAGAATTTTTCAACTCGTGGATCAAGCGGTATTGGTTCAATTGAATCACCCTTACGTTTTGCTAACTCTTCATCTTTAGGTAAGGCTTTTTCAATCGACAACAATAAGTTTTGTGCAGATTTTGCACCGTACTTACTTTTCGGAGCATTTTCAGCCACCCATAGGTAATGCGTTGATGCTTCTTCAAACTTATTCATGTCGTATAAAAGTTCGGCATAGAAAAAGTGCATATCAGCCACTTGTTCTGAATCCGAGAACTCTTGAAAGTAAATTTCGTAACCTTCTTGAGCTAACTTACGCGAGTACGGAGCACGTGAGTTTTGCGCTGTCTGATGCTGTTGTAAGATATAGTTTCTTAATGTTTGTTCACGTAATTTGTAGGCGTTATCTAAGAAAGCTTGGTCACCTTTATTACGTTCAGCCCATTGTGAATCTTTTTTAAAGTTGTTGATCCAGTTATAAAGCTCTTCTTTAAATTGCGGAGAATTTTTCGAGTAGAAGTAATTCTGCACGATTTGGTATTGATATTCGAAAGCCTTTTTAGATGTTGGATCATCGTTGATTAATAAACGGAATACATCGCGAGAAGCGTCTTTTCCGCCTTTATCAGCGTAGTAATAAGCTAATTTTTCGATATAGTTATTGGCATCAGGTAAACCTAAGCTTCTGAAGTAATTAACTGCACGTTTTGTATCGGCGATATCCGAAAAGAAAACCACGATATCACGTAAAGCTTCGTTCTCAAGTTTTGTTCTGCGGATCGATTTTTTACGAGCCGAGCTGTCATCTAATTTAATGATAAAATCTAAATACTTGATCGCTTCTTCTGTTCTACCAAGGCGGTATAAACACCAGCCACCTTTATATAACGAGAACGAATGCAAACGGTGACGTTTATCTTTGATCAGTCTTGAATACTCTTTATAAGCATCAGCCCATTTTTCGTTTTCAAAGTAATATTCACCTAAGGCAAAGTGCGCTTCGCCCACAAACGGCGAATTCGGAAAACGACGAGTTAACTGGTCGTAATAGCTAGCCCCTTTTGCAGGTTCATTTAATTCAAAGTAGTTATACCCTAAGAAAAATAAAGCTTGGCTGACTTTTTCATCATTCGGGTAATCACGTAAAAACCACTCATACAATTGAATCGCGCGGCGGTTATACTGCTGTGATTCTTTCGTATCTAATCTTGGTTTAACTTTTGTTTTACCTTCTTGAAACTTACGCAATTGATCGTCGTACTGATCTTGTTTACGGGCATCAACTAATGTTGATTTCTCAACATAAAGCTCGGCTAAACGTAACCATAACTCCCCACGGTTGGGGCTATTTTCGAACTTTTTCGTTAATTTATAAAGTTCTTGAATCTGACGGTCTAACGTTTTTTCGTATTCTGCCTGATCATCACCTGGTTCAAATTTTAAAATCTCAGTAGAACGTGGCGGTTTAACGATTTGTAAGTTTGTTTGCTGTGGTTTAAAGCTAAACTGAGCATCCGGTACCGATGTATCGTTTTTCTGCATCGACTGGATTTTACCACCACGGCTGTCTTCACGAACTTTACTTAAAAGCTCGCCGACAGTCATTTTTTTCTTCGATTGCGCATGCGCGATCTCAGCTTTGGCTACAAGAATCCCAATTGTTGCAATAAAAAATATTAGCCATTGAATCATCTTCTTCATAAATTACTCGCAGCTTTGCTTTCCAAGATAGTGATAGTTACCAACTTCATCTAACCAGTATTCACCTTGGAACGGATAGTATTCGTAACCATTTTGTACGTAGAAAGAACGGTCTTGTTTATCGTCTACCTGAAGATCTGTTAAATCTTTACCAGCGATACGTTTTTTGATCGTTTCTTTTTTACCGTTGATCATTTCGTATCTGATTAAACTTGCTTGTTCTTGTAAGTCTTTAAGCTCAGTGTTCATGTTTTCTAAGTGAGCTTTAACCATATCACCCGTTAAATCTTTTGCACCCTTGATACGGTTATTTAAGATTTTAAGAGCGTATTGGCCCACCGCTGAGCTACGAAGTGCCGGATTTTCTTCGATTAATCTTCTCTCTTCAACCACCTTTTTAATGTAAGCTAAAGAACGGCGAACGTTACCCTCTTGAGAGATTTTGTTAACTACTTTTAAAGGAAGAGTCGTTTTCTTAACAACGTCTTCTTCTTTTCTCATGATGTAAGCTTTTTCAACTTCTGAGTAATAACTTACCGAAGCTGGATTAGATCTTAAGAAATTTTCAATACTTGATTGAACCGGGCCATATTGTTTTTCGTATAGGCTTAATACTTTTTCGATCTCGTCATACTTACAGATATATAAGTAAACGATAGATCTTAAAAGTAATGATTCTGGAATAAAGAAGTCTTCATAATAGCTTGAGTGAAGCGATTGAAAGTTTGATAAGGCCGAACGGAAGCGGGCAGCACGTAACATCGCCCAACTTTTTTCAAACATCGCATCATGCCACATCACGTGGTCACGAGGGATTTTTGAATACATATCAATCGCACCTTCAAAGTCTTTTCTTTGATACAGCGAACGCGCAATACCCATCATGGCTGCCACTTTATTTGTATCTGTCACCTTGGCGTTATCACGTACACTTAAAAGTTTTTTGAAAGTACCGATTGCTAATTCAGGTTGTTTAGCTTCTGCTTGCGCTAAGCCTAATTCATATAAAGCATTAAAGTAATAACGGCTTTGCGGGCCTACTTTAGCGAAAGACTGTGCCGCTGCTGAAAATTCACCGTTAGCTGATTTGATTTCGCCTAGACGGTAATGAAGCATTTCACGATGTTGGTTCGGAACACTTGATACGTCAATTCTTTGAATCGCGTAGTTTAATAATGTTTCATCACCTAATCTATCAGTTACGATTAATAACTTTTCAATCGCTTGGCGGGTAAAACGGCCGTCACCTGATTTAATTAAATCAACGAACTGGAAAGCTGCCGTTTGATTTAAATTCATCTCCATGAGCGCTTCGCCTAAATACAGACGTAATTGCGGGCGTTCTGCTAATAAATCATTACGCTTTGTTAAGGCGTATAATGTGTTAGCCGCTGACTGGTAATTCCCGTTTTTAAACTGGGTAATTGCTGATTGAATTTGATTTCTGGCATTGTTATTTTTTGAATCCGAATAAACTTTGGGCGCTGGTTTACGCTGAAAAGATTTCGGAATCGCTTTTTTCTTAGTTTGGGCTTCAGCTACATTTACTGAAGAAAAAGCCATCGCTAGAGCTAAAAATAATGAGATTGTTTTTAAAGTAATCATCTGTATGAAGCCTCCGGAAAGAAGAAACTGATTCCCGCAGATAAGACTAAGTCATTGTAATTGCTTTTTTCTGGGCTGCCTGAAGTTGCAGTTGCAACTGGAGTTGCCGAGAAAGTGTTAAAGCTATAATCCCAACGAAACGCCATTGATTTCGAAATCGCAAAAATTTGTCCTAAGCCCACGTGGATTGTAGCATTGCTACCCTCTTGTGAGTTTGTAGAAGATGTACCGCCACCTAAAGAGAAGTACATATCAAAAGGAACAATCGTATCATCTAGAGAAGAAACTTTTCCGTAGATCGGACTCCAAACTAAATCAAGACCCACATAGCTTTTTGTGTAAATGAACTGTTCGGCTAATAAATTGTGAGCTTCTTTAATTTCTTTTGTCGATTCACGTTCAGCGTTTGTTAAAAACATCGAGTTGATCTCTAAACCGAAAGATTCAGTGAAGTTGTACGAAAGATTAAGTTTAGCACCTACGTTGTTATACCAAGGTGTGTTCGTCATCACCGTACCAGCTGCGAACAACTGAAAACGCTGAGTTTTCGGCATGAACTTCTTTTGAATCACTGAAACTTCGCTAAACGGAGCTAAACGATTAAGATCTTTTAAATCTTTCACTTCAGTCTGTTGCTGGTTAGTTTGTTTTAATTGTGATGGCAGAGCTTCGTTTTCCTGCTTTGTTTCTTTAGCCGGAGGTGTTGAATACATGCCTTCAACACTTACGATATCGTCGTCATCTAATGATTGTTGTGCTTGCGCCGAAAGAGGTGCCGCCAACAATGCTACTAAAATTAAATGTAAATAAGAATTTAATTTCACCTGATCACCTCTAGAATAAATAATTTAAACCGACTTCTAAGTTCGTCGTGTAAGTAATGCGTTCTTCGAATTGTTCAAACGCTGGAGCCGTTGTTCCTGTTGTGCCGTTTGAACCATCTGTCATGCCTGTGCCATTTTTAGCTTTAAAAAATGGGATTGGCGCTTGGTGCACAAATAAACGTAAATCAGCTTTTAACGATAAAGATTTATTGAAGTAAAATCTTTCACCGATACCTAAAGCAATCGCTGGAAATGATTTATGTTCGTAGGCCACCATACCAGCAGCGGCTGAACCGTAGATTGTCGTGTTAATCACCGCTAATTTAGATAACGATAATTTTCCGTAATACGGCTTCCAGTTGTAATCTAACATCATAGTATTTTTTGGTTTCGGCGCACGATTAAAATCAAGACCATTATTGTCTTTTAATCCTTGCCCGTCTTTAGAAAGACCCGTGCTGTTTTGGCTGAATAAAGCACCTAACGAATGTAATTCAGAAAAGTGGTAGTTCGCTGCAACACCGAATTTTGCGGTATCATAAATAGGTTCTGTTAGAGCGTAACCACCGAAAAGCCCCACATCTAAACGGCCTTTTGTGGCTACGTTACGGTTTTTAACACTTTGTGGGTGATCAAATACCGGATAAACCGACTCTTGCGCTAACTCATCCATAGGTACTTCTACCGGATCAGCAGCCATCGCCAGGTTTGTGAATAATAGAACAAACATCATGTTTACTATTTGCTTCATTGCCATTTCTCCGCGCGCCTTACGACACGACTTCTCCGCATGCATTCTGCATGACTGGTTATTGCGTGCCCCCAGCACGACTTTTTGTAAAATCAACACGACTTTCTTTCGAGTAAAAACCGTAATTTAAAATAAAATCTGCTACTTCACGAACAGCACCGTTACCCGCAGGACGCTTAGTCACGTACTGAACTGTTTCTAAAACTTCTTCCATCGCATCTGGAACTGTGGCTGCAAAACCAACGGCTTTCAATAACGGCACATCGAAGTAATCATCTCCCATGTAAGCCATCTCAGAAGGTAAAATTCCTGATTGTTTTTGCAGATCTTCAAACGGCGGTGTTTTATTTAAAGCACCTTCGTAAAAGTATGAAATCCCTAACATCTTAGCGCGGGAACGAACGTCTTCAGCTGTAGCACCAGTAATGATAGCCACCTTGTAGCCGTTTTCTAATAAGGCTTTAATACCAACACCATCACGTACGGAATAAATTCTTTTCCACTGCCCGTTGGAATCCATCCATAAACGGCAGTCGGTCAAAATCCCGTCAACGTCTAAAACTAACATCTTAATATTCTTTAATTTTTGTACATCTATTCCCACTCTTTAATTGTTAAAAATAAAAGCGTCACGGGCAACTGCCGCCATTCGAGAGAGGCGACCTTAGTCCTGCGAACAAGACTTATGTAACAATGTTTGTTGAGCTAACTAGACGATTGTCTGCGGTTATTTTTTTAATTCCCAATAAATCGGGTGTCTTGCACAATGAAAAAATCAGGAGAATGTCGTGAAAAATATTTCAGTAATCACAACAATTATGTTTCTATGTGCTTCTTTCGTTGAAGCCCAACAACTTAACGTTATTCAAGTAAAAGGAAATCGCGCGATTGTCGAAGTACAAACCGGCGAAAAATTAAAAGTAGGCGAAAGCTACGCTGTCGGAAAAGTTGATGGCGAAGTTTCACTTGATCCGGTAGCTGCAGGCAAAGGTTCACGCAATTACTTAGTGGGTTTAAGCCTCGTCTTATCGAATACTAAAGCGGATACTGCGGGCGCTCAAAGCAATATCTTAATTGATACTACAGCCAGCTTTGGTTGGAACAAAAAGCAATATGAATACGGTCCCATAGTGTCTTTAAGATACACAAAAACAGGCTCAACAAGCACTGATACAACGTTCGGAATTGGTGGCTTCGGAACATATAACTTTCAGCCGAATATCATTGGTACTGATCTTATTTTTTCTGGTGATGCAGATTTCACATACAACAGCATCTCTTCAGAAACGTTAGGAATTAAATCATCTTCAAACTCTATGGAAATGAACGTAGGCCCTTTTGCGAAGTGGTACGGAATCAGTGATGATCACTGTATCCGCGGCGGTGTAGTTTTCGCTTGGGAAAAAGCCAGCGGTGGTGGCAACAGCGTAACAACAACAGGTGTTAAAGCCGTCGTTGGTATCTCAACTTACTTCTAAGGGTAACAGTTCCCTTTCTGATCTGCATCTTGTCATTTACATCCGACTTATTCGTAAGTCGGATTTTTTTGCCTTTTTTGCAAACATTACGATGGCAGGCCAACTGCTTTCTTAACTTTCATGCCCAGAAAGAAATTAATCTATACTTTAGAATTTCCTTATCACATTACAAATAGATCAAACAATCAGGAGTTCTTTTATATAAAATCAGAAGATCTCTGGCCAATTTTTATCGCGTGTTTAGAACAATTAAAAGTGCAATTCCAATGCGAAATACATGCATTCGTTTTAATGTCCAACCATTATCATCTTTTAATCAGCACTCCCAATGGCAATATTGGAGAGGCAATGAAATATCTTCATCGAGAAGTAGCTCGCAAAGCCAACAAAGAAAGCAAACGTATCAATCACTTCTTTGGAGGTCGTTACAAATGGACCGTTGTCGCTTCCGAAAATTATTACTGGAATGCCATGAAATATATATTTAGAAATCCGGTACGTGCAGGCATGTGCGCAAGTGTAACTAACTATAAATTCTCATCTTTAAACTCGCCCATACAAAAAGATTTTTGGAAGCTAACCGATCACTTTAACAATCGAGAAGTTCCGGTACAGCTAGATTTAGAATGGCTTGATGAAAACTATGAAAAAGAAGCAGAAGAAAATATTCGGCTAGCCCTTCGCCGTCGAGAATTCAAACCTCCTCGTAGCGGCAGTGGGCGCGGCAACCTTTTAGATGTGCCGCGTATCAAAAAGGGAACTGTTACCCCAGGCCTACCTAACTTTGGCTGCTAATAGATCTGGGTAGATTAACATGCCTACTGGTTGCAGTGGTTTTGTCGAAGTTTTATCTAACACCACTAACATTTGGATTCTGAATTGTTCCATTAAAAACAAGGCTTTTTCAGCTAGTTCTGAAGCATCAATCGTTTTCGGATTGTGCGACATCACGTCTTTAGCCAAAGCTTGAAATGGATTTTGATTTTTTTCTAAGAAACGACGGATATCACCATCTGTGATAATGCCGACTAAGTTTTGATCAGTATCAATCACCCCCGCTGCTCCGCGAACACTTTGATGAGTCATCTTCGTTAAGATTTCTTTCATCGTTGTATCAGGAGTAACAAACGGTAACGCCGCCCCTGTTTTCATCACGTCTTTTACTTTTAAAAGCTTTGCCCCCAAAGAGCCCGCCGGATGAAATTCAGCGAAGTTTTCAGATTTAAAACCACGCATTTCTAACACCGCCATAGCTAAAGCATCACCCATTGCCAGCATCGCTGTCGATGAAGATGTCGGAGCTAAGTTTAACGGACACGCTTCACGTTCAACAGCGACACTGATCATTACTGTTGCCGCTTGTGCTAATGAACTTTCTGGTTTTCCGGTCATGGCGATCATTTTGATATCACGACGAGAAATAAAATTAAGAACATGATTTAATTCAACAGTTTCACCGCCGTATGATAACGCGATCACAAGATCTTGATCACCAATCACGCCTAAATCACCGTGGCTTGATTCAGCTGGGTGTAAGTATAACGCCGGAGTTCCAGTGCTCGAAAACGTTGAAGCAATCTTACGGGCGATTTGGCCTGATTTACCAATACCTGTCACAACAACTTTACCTTTGCAGGCTAAAATCATTTCAACAGCTTTTTCAAAATCGCCGTTAATTTTAGGAACTAAATTTAAAATGCTTTCGGCCTCTAGCTTTAAAACATTTTGGCCACGTTCAGTAATTTTAGACATATTATCTGCGCTTTCCACTGCTCGCTTTAACGAAAGCGGCAAATAATGGATGTGGATCTAATGGCTTAGATTTAAATTCCGGATGGAATTGCACACCGATAAACCATGGGTGATTCGCATTTTCGATAATTTCAATTAAATTACGGTCTGGATTAATTCCCGTCGCACGTAAACCATTTTTGTAAAATAAATCTAAGTATTTATTATTAAATTCAAAACGGTGACGGTGACGTTCTTGAACAACATTTTTCTTGTACACACGGTTCGCTAATGACTTAGGAAATAACTTACAAGCAAAAGATCCTAAGCGCATTGTGCCGCCTAAATCTTTAATGCCACGCTGTTCAACCATAGAATCGATGATCACGTTACCACCACGAGCCCCTTCGCCGATAAACTCGCGCGAAGTGGCATCATGTAAACCACAAACGTTACGAGCGAATTCAATCGCCGCTAATTGCATACCGAAACAAATACCGAAGAAAGGAACTTTCTTTTCACGGGCATATTGAATCGCTGTGATTTTACCTTCAACACCACGAGTACCAAATCCACCAGGAACTAAAATTCCAGATACATCGCCTAATTCTGATTTAACATTTTTAGCAGTTAACTTCTCTGAATCAACGTACTTAATATCTAGTTTCACTTGATTAGCTAAACCACCGTGGATTAATGATTCATGTAATGATTTGTACGATTCTTTAAGATCCACATACTTACCCACAACTGCAATTTTAACAGTCGCTTTAGGGTTATTTTGAATCTTAACGATTTTCTGCCAACCAGTGACATCAGCTTTAGTTTTCTTTAAGGCTAATTTAGCACAAACTAATTCATCTAATTTTTCAGAGTACAGTTTAATTGGAACTTCAAAGATCGATTTAGAATCCTGTGCTGAAATCACATGATCTTTATTGATCGAGCAGAATAAACCAATTTTAGCCTTTAAGTTTTCATCAATTTCTTTTTCACTACGGCAAACTAAGAAATCCGGTTGTAAACCGATTTGACGTAATTCTTTCACCGAGTGCTGCGTAGGTTTTGATTTTAATTCACCAGCAACGGCAATATACGGAACATACGTTACGTGAATTAATGCTGTATTGGCTTCGCCTAAATCTAAACGTAACTGACGAATAGCTTCAAAGAAAGGCTGCGCTTCGATATCGCCCACAGTTCCACCGATTTCAACAATCGCAATTTCACTGCCTTGAGCCGCTTCGTAAGCACGAGATTTAATTTCATCAGTGATGTGCGGAATAACCTGAACAGTTCCACCTAAGTAATCACCTTTACGTTCACGCGTAATCACCGAATCATAAATCTGACCGGCACTCACTGAGTTAGCACGTTGTAAAGTCACATTTGTAAAACGCTCGTAGTGACCTAAATCTAAATCAGTCTCAGCTCCATCATCTGTTACAAACACTTCACCGTGTTGTAATGGAGACATTGTACCTGGATCGACGTTTAAGTACGGATCAAATTTCATGATCGTTACTTTAAAACCGCGTGACTCTAATAATGAGCCAAGACTGGCTGCTGTTAAACCTTTACCGATCGAAGAAACAACCCCACCGGTTACAAAGATAAATTTTTGGTTTCGTTTTTTTGCTTTTGTCATTTTCATATACGTATCCCCTTACGACAGCATTTTCTCTAGCTTGGCCAAATCTTCTGGTGTATCCACTCCTTGGATTGGCTTTTTCACTGATAGCACTTTAATCTTCGCTCCCAAATGCAAGGCGCGAAGCTGTTCTAAACTTTCAGCCTTTTCAATAGCCGATTGTTCAGAAGTACAAAATTTATTTAAAAAGTTTTTTGAATAACCATACAAACCAATATGTTTTTCACACACCGGAGTGCCAGCTACTTTCTCTCGTGAATAAGGAATCGCAAAGCGTGAAAAATAAATCGCTTCGTGATTCGCATTCTTAATCACCTTAACCGCATTTAGATTTTCAATATCTTCTAAAGCGATCGGATGAGCCAATGTCGCCATATCTAATGACGGCTGGTCAATAAAAGCCTTAGCCAAAAGATCAATATATTCAGCGGTAATTTGTGGTTCATCACCTTGGATGTTTAACACCACATCGAAATCTAATTTTTGAGTAGCTTCGTAAATGCGATCAGTTCCCGTCGGGCATTCTGATCGGGTCATAAGAAATTTTCCACCGGCTGCTGTTACAGCGTCTGCAATTCTTTGGTCGTCGGTGGCGACATAAATATCTGAGACTAATTTTGCAGACTTTGCTCCCTCGATAACCCATTGAATAAGTGGCTTATCTTTTAGTTGAACCAGGGGCTTACCCGGAAATCGCGTTGAACCATAGCGCGCCGGTATGACTGCAATAATTTTCATTAGCCTTTAATCCATTCCTTATAAATGTAATCTTCCATCACGTCGTAACCTTGTTCTTTGGTACTAGAGACTGGAAATAGTTTATCCGTGTGCGCGTGCTGTTTGATGGCCGCTAAACGCTCTTTTAATTCTTTTTGATTTAAACGATCGATTTTTGTCATCGCCACAACAACCGGAAGACCAACCTTATTGGCAAAACGCATAAGCATTTTTTCTTCTTCTTCCCAGTCACGGCGAACATCCATCACTAAAACTAAACCCACTAATTCATCACGTTGATCGATGTAACCTTCAATCGCCTGTGTCCATTCACGAATTTCATCACCACTGCGGGCTGCGAAACCGTATCCTGGCATATCCACTAAAACGTAACTATCGCCAAAATTGAAAAAATTGATCAAGCGAGTTTTGCCAGGCGTATTACTGACCTTAGCCACATCACTGCCGGCCAAAGCATTAATTAATGAAGATTTTCCAGCGTTGGATCTTCCAACGAAGGCGACTTCTTTCTTCTTATGTACGGGATAATCAGGGGGCAAGAAGGCACTCTTGATATAAGTGACTTTGTGCTTTTTCTTTTTCTGAACAGGCATGATCTATATTATGTCTAAATATTTAATTTCTCAAATCTTAGATTTTTTTGACCAGATTTTTAAAAAACTGGAATGCCTAAAAGCTCTACTCAAATTTAAGGCATTTTTAGCTGATTGACCTCTTGGCGCAGCCTTTGAATTAAGCCATTCACACGTTAATTAAACCGTGTTTAAGAGGGAAATTATGAAATATGCATTAGAACTACAAGATGGCTCAAATCAACGCTGGGAAATCGAAAACTATACAACCATTGGAAGCGATGATAGCTGCCCGATTCGTGTTCAAATGCCCGGCGTTTCCGGCCGTCATTTTCGCATCGAAGTGAAAAACGAAAAACTTGTCGTGCGCGATTTGATGTCGACTGAAGGCACTTTCGTTAATAGCGCTCAAATTTTAGAAAGTATTTTATCTGACGGAGACCTTATTTCTGCAGGTTATGCCGACTTCGTTGTTCATGATCTTGAGAAAGCAAAAAACCAATTTCCATTAAATTCAAAATCAGAATTCTGGAACCAACAATTACAAACTTTAGGATCTGTGGCTGAAACCAACCACCCCGTTTTATTATTAGGCCCATCGGGAACTGGCAAAGATGTGTTGGCTAAAAATTTACATGAAGCTTCTTTAAGACAGAAAGCGCCTTTTTTAAGTGTGAACTGTTCAGCCTTAACTGAAACATTAATTGAAAGTGAATTATTCGGTCACGTGCGCGGAAGTTTCACCGGCGCTATTGCAGATCGTAAAGGAGCTTTTGAAGCCGCTCGTGGTGGCACTTTATTCTTAGACGAAATCGGTGACTTATCTTACGGCCTACAAGCTAAACTTTTACGTGCGATTGAAAACGCCGAGATTCGCCCGGTGGGTTCTGACCGTACGATTAAAACCGATGTACGTATCATTGCAGCCACTCACCAAAATATTATTCAAAAAATCGAAGAAGGCACATTTCGTTCAGATTTATACTATCGTTTAAATGTCATTACTGTCACAGTTCCGCGTTTAAAAGATCGCATTGAAGACTTTGACGAATTACTTTTTTCATTCGCACGGCAAATGAAGGTTCGTTTTTCTTACAATGCTATCGCGCGCTTACGCAAACATGATTGGCCAGGTAATATTCGTGAATTAAAAAACTTAGTGGCGCGTGCTTCGGCCTTATATCCGAAAGCTTATATCACCGAAGAACATATCGATATTTTATTAAATAAACGTGATCGTTTGTCATCTGTGACAACTGTCAACCCAGGTGTAACCGATGGCAGATATGTTATTCCGCAATCAGTCGGTACGCAGTCATTATCGGTCATTCGCGAGATCGAAAAACAAATGATTATGAAAAGATTAGCTGCCAATCACGGTAATCAAAAATTAACGGCACTTGATTTGGGAATGCCGAAATCAACATTACATGATCGTATTAAAAGTTACGGCATTGATGTGAAACAGTTTAAGGCGTAGTCGCAAAAACAAGCCTACGGCTTGATGACGAAATTCTTATAATAAACTTTGCGGATTTGGCCGTCGGTTAAATTCGCATTGATTTTGGCTAAGATCGCTTCACTTAACTCTTGTTTGCCAGTAGCTGTTTCAAGAGCGTCGTAAGAAAAATCTTCAGTCACACGTAAAATCAAATCACGAAATTCAGCTTCGCGGTCTTTAATTTCAACAATGGGATCGTTTGAAACCCCGTGAATCACAATTTCAAAAGAAATCATGGGATTATTTGAAGAACTTTCTGAAGGGCGTAAATTCGCTGTCATTTTAACTAACGACATCACGTTTTTAGAAAAACGAACATTATCGTAATAAGGTTCTACTTTCTCTAACATGTCGTAATCATGTGGCTGCACACCAAGATCTGCGTACGATGTTAAAAATAGCTTTGTTTCGCCATGCCAGAAGTGTGCTTTGTATAATTTAAAAATACCAAAACCAAGCCCTGCAAAAACCAGCCAAAAACCGATCGCTTGTTTCGGGTACTTATGAACCATCACGGGTTTTAAAATCAATCCCAAGAATGGGGATTGCATGAGTCTCGCACTAAATAGTGAGCCGTAGAATTTTTTTAAACCTGTTGCCGCTTGGGCCGTGGAAGATCCCGGTAACGAGTCATCAACAGCCGCATTCTCAATGCTGATATCGCCCACGTTTTTCATGAACTCTGGGTCTTCTTCTTTTAAAACTTCTTCCAGAAACTGTAGATTTTCGGCTGACTTTTGTTCGTCTTCGGCCTCGAGGTGTTTCTCAAATTTTAGTTTAAAAATATCCAGCATGTCTCATAGATTACATTTGGATCTTTTCAAAAGCCAGCAACCCTCTAACCTTCGTCCAGAAAAATGAAAAACCAAGGCATGATGCCCCTAGATATTTTAAGATAATAGAGTATGAAAAACTCATTATTATTGGGCTGTATTGTCGTTGGATTACTATCACTTTCTTCATGCGCTGGCTGGTTAAGAACGGCTTCGCGTCCTGAACTGGCTGAAACTGAAAAAGAGCGCGTAAGCCGCCAAACAGAAAAAGCTGATCCAACTAAAGATCCCGATAAATTATCTGATAAAGACTTAGAAAAATATGCTTATGAACTGGGTTTAGACCCTAAAAAACCATTAACTGAAACTGAACAAAAAGAAGTGATGAACCGCAGACGTCTTCGTCAACTTGAGCGTAATTTGGATTCTCCGAAAGAGCGTGTGAATTATTCGAAAGTTTTACCACTTTTTGCCAATGACCAAGAAAAAATTGATTATTTATCGATTCCCTCTTTAGAAGGTCGCCAAGCTTGGGTAAATCGCAATAAACTTTGGAACCGTGATAAAACAAATCCAGATCTTATGGCGGTGGCCGAAGCCCAAGATATCACTTTAGGAATGTCGCAAGAATTAGTGCGTAAAAGCTGGGGCGAACCAACGCAAGTTGAACACAGCGGTAATCCGATTTACAAAAATGAACGCTGGAAATATGTTCGCGATCTTCCCACAACAAGCGGTTACAAACGTGAACGCCGTTACGTTTATTTCGAAGGCGGCCGCGTAGTTGGCTGGGAGACGGAATAATACCGACCGCTGCGCTGGTTGGCTTTCCTAGCCAGCCTTTCTGACGGCTTCCTGCCGTCAGAGTATTAGTGAGCTTGATCCCAGTTTGCGCCGATCGATGAGTTTACTTTTAGTGGCACTTTGAATTTCGCTACATTTTCCATGATCACACGAATGCGGGCTGCATTCATCTCTAACACTTCTGGAA
This sequence comes from Pseudobdellovibrio sp. HCB154, assembly GCF_046267985.1. Classification (GTDB taxonomy): domain Bacteria; phylum Bdellovibrionota; class Bdellovibrionia; order Bdellovibrionales; family Bdellovibrionaceae; genus Pseudobdellovibrio. Next base: position 2,712,022 of record NZ_CP176530.1, read on the forward strand.
GACCTTCAAAGATCAACTCATCGTGCACTTGCAATAAAAGATTAACTTCGATTTTATCCTGCACAACCGCACGTTGCACATCAATCATTGCCATCTTCATTAAATCACTGGCTGTACCTTGAATAGGCGCATTGATCGCAGCACGTTCACCGAATTTTTTAACCATGGCATTTGTTGAATCAAGTTCAGTTAAATAACGGCGGCGGCCAAATAACGTTTCGACGTATTTTTTCTGATGGGCTTCTTCAATCGTGTTTTCGATATAATCTTTAATGCCGCTGAATTTTTTAAAATAACGATCAATAATATCTTTTGATTCGGTACGTGAAATACCTAGTGTTTCGGCTAAGCCGTAAGCCCCTTGGCCGTAGGCGATACCGAAGTTCACAGCCTTGGCGATACGACGGTGCTCTTTTGTAACAGCGTTCACTGCCACACCAAAAACTTCAGCCGCTGTTGCCGCATGGATATCTAAATCTTCTTGGAAAGCTTTGATTAAGCCTGGGTCGTTAGAGATATGAGCTAAGACACGTAACTCGATTTGTGAATAATCCAGCGATAATAATTTCTTACCTTTTTCGGCAATAAAAGCTTGGCGCACTTTACGGCCTTTTTCAGTTTTGATCGGAATATTTTGTAAATTCGGGTCAACACTTGAAAGACGGCCTGTCGCTGTATAGGCCTGATTGAAATGCGTGTGAAGTCTGGCGTGCGCATCCACCATTTCAGGTAAGGCATCAACATACGTTGATTTTAATTTCGATAACTCGCGATAGCTCATTAATAACTGGGCGATCGGATGATTTAGTTTTTCTAAAACTTCGTTATCTGTTGAATAACCGGTTTTAGTTTTTTTAATCACTTCTAAACCTAAGCGTTCGAATAAAATAACACCTAACTGTTTAGGTGAACCGATATTAAATTTTTCACCCGCGATACCGTGAATTTCTGTTTCTAGTTTACTTAAGTCGTCTGCTAATTCTTTAGAGAAAACAGCTAGTTCGGCTGTGTCTAATTTAATCCCCGTTTTTTCCATGGCGTACAAAATCGGAATTAACGGCTTCTCTAATTTTTCATAAATCGTCAGTAAATCTTTTTCGCGAATTTCTTTTTGCACAACGATTGATAGCTGCACCAAAGCATCCACCAGTTTTACGATATCTACCGGTTGCTTAGCTTCTGGTTTTAAATCGACATCTAAGAAATCTTTGACCACTTCAACCGGATCAAGCATGTCTTGTGATTTTAAGCAGTACGCCAAAAGCATCATGTCCCAGTCGATCTGTGCTGTTAAAGCGTCTTCAACTGTTAAGTTAAGATCAGCCCATACTTTTTTAATATCAAAACCTGACCACGTTAAATTTTTGTAATCAAGTTTGGCGTCGGCCACTGGAGCAATAAAATAATCAAAATTATTAAAGCAGATGCAGATTTGTTCGTTCGCTGTAAAAGTAAAAAACTTTTCGTTTTTAATACGATGTTGAACAATTGTTGCATCCCAAGTTTGCGCTTTTAATTCACCAGCTACGCTGCTGTTTGAAGAAACTGTTGGGCCTGGCGCTGCAGGAGTTGCAAATTTCGGTTCAGCTCCTGAGATCTTATGGCCATCACCTTTTTTCATATTGGTTTGGCCATCACCCAGAAGAGTTTTCTCGAAAGTTTTAAAATTTAAATCCTGTAAGAACGCGCGCAGCTCTTCAGTTTTAAAATCACGAACGATGTAATCATCCATTGTTTTTCCGGTTTTAACGTCGGTCACAATCGTCACTAATTTTTTAGAAATTAAAGCATCGTCTTTTGATTTAATTAATTTTTCTTTGACTCCCGCTGGAGCTACTTTATCGATGTTTTCGTAGATTTGTTCCAGTGTTCCGAATTGTTCGATCAGCTTTTGTGCCCCTTTAGGGCCAATACCCGCAACTCCGGGCACATGATCAGATGTATCGCCTGTAATCGCTAAGAAATCGATAAATTGATTTGGATAAACACCGTGTTTTTCTTTGACGGCATCAATTGTATAAACAAACTCTTTCATCGTGTCGTAAAGAAAAATATTTTCGTTTACTAATTGGCTGAAATCTTTATCGCCACTCACGATATAAACTTGGTAACCTTCGCCAGCAGCTTGTTTGGCGATCGTTCCGATTAAGTCATCGGCTTCATAACCGGCCACTTCGATATCAGCGATACCGAATAAATCAGCCACTTGTTTTAAGTAAGGCATTTGCACTTGTAAATCGTCAGGCATTTCAGTGCGGTTCGCTTTGTAATCTGTATAGAGATCTTTTCTAAATGACGGTTCTTTTCTGTCGTAGCAGAACACCATGTGATCAGGATTTTTTTCTTTAAACAACTTTACGATCATTGAAATAAAACCGTAAACCGCGTTGACCGGAACACCTTTTGTCGAAGACAAAGGGCGGATGGCGTAGAACGCACGAAAAAACATAGAGCTCACATCAACAAGGTAGATTTTCTTCATCCGACAAATCTAACCTTGAGCTGTGGCTATGTCATTTTAGTTATTTTTTTAAAGCGGTGAGCCTATTGTTTGATGGGTTCTACAGACTGAAGATTGCGGTGAACGCGATCAAATTGTTCATGGTTTTTTAGTTCTGTCCATGAATCGCATAAAGCATCTAATTTAAGATTTTCTGAGTATTCGCTAACCTGTTTGTTTAAAATTTGAGGATCAATTTGGCCTAATTCCATGCGACGTTTTAATTCAGATTTTGTAAGGCCTAAAACTAATGATAAGTGTTCTAATTTCATAGGACCTATATTAGAGCTTTCACTCTAACTTCTTTCAAGTCCTGCTGCTAGGCGATATTTTTAGCTTAAATTTTACTCAGGGAATACGAAAATAAGGTCATGATCGCCCACCAGATCCATTTTATCGCGGGCTTGGCGTTCGATGAACGTTGTGTCAGTAGCTTGGCTGATTTGTTTATCGATCACGCGCATCTGCGCTTTGGCTTCTAAGGATTGGCTTACGATCGTGCTTTGATCACGGTACAAACCCCACAATTTCCAAAGCGTTCCATTCAAAAAAAGTGTCGCGATTAATACCATTACACACGTAAAAAAAACTTTTTGTGGTTGGCTTAACCATCTTTGAATTGCGAAGGCCATGTTGCGTAGTTGATCCATGCAACTAGTTTCTATTTTTTTACGATTTTTGGGTACGGCTGATAGTCTAGTTTTGTAAACGAAATTTCTATTGAGAGAAACGCGTCTTCAAATCATCTAAACGAAACTCTGTCAGAAGCGCTGCTAGGCGCTCTTTCGCCTGACGAACTTGATGGTTTTTATCTGGATTGTTGTGTTTTGAAGCCACGATCAATTCGTTTTTCATCGAATGTTCAAAACCCACAAGCTCAGTCACTGTTACATCATAACCTGCAGCGGTTAGCTCTAACACACGAAGTACGTTTGTTAAATGCGAACCAAATTCACGCGTGTGAATCGGTTGACGAAATAACTCTGACATTGGATTTGCTAAAAGTTTTGCTTTATTTGAACGTAAATGAGTCGCTACTTCAGCTTGGCAGCACGGCACAAGCACGATGTGTTTGGCGTTCTTTGCTAAAGCGAAATGAATTGCATCATCAGTCGCCGTGTCGCAAGCGTGTAACGCTGTTACGATTTCTACCGATTCAGGTAACTTTTTAGTTGTGATTGAATCAGCCACTGTTAAATGAAGAAAATCCATGTGCGGGAAATTTAATTTATCCGCTTGCTCTTTGGATTTTTTAACTAGCTCTTCACGGAACTCGATACCGAAAACTTTATTCGGCATCGATAACGATTTAAAGAATAAATCGTAGATAATAAATCCTAAATAAGACTTACCCGCCCCGTGATCGACTAAATTAATTTGTTGCGCATTTTCTTTAAGGTCTTTTAATAACGGCTCAATGAAATGATACAGATGATAAACTTGTTTAAGCTTACGACGCGAATCCTGGTTCAGCTTTCCGTCGCGAGTCAGGATATGAAGCTCTTTTAAAAGCTCAATCGACTGACCCGGTTTTAAATCAAGATCTAACTTCTGTGTCATCAGTTTCAGGTCCGACTAGCGAAAGCCCGCTTTATCCCAGTAAACGCCCATACCACCAAGATCTTCTTCGATTCTTAGTAATTGGTTGTACTTCGCTGTACGTTCACCACGGCATAATGAACCTGTTTTGATTTGATGGCAGTTAAGAGCCACCGCTAAATCTGCGATTGTAACATCTTCTGTTTCACCAGATCTGTGTGACATCACAGTTTTCATTTTATGGCGTTGAGCTAAGTTAACTGCTTCGAATGTTTCAGTTAATGTGCCGATTTGGTTTACTTTAACTAATAAAGCGTTCGCGGCTTTTTTCTCTAAGCCCATACGTAAACGTTTTGGGTTTGTTACGAATAAATCGTCACCTACTAATTGTACGTGGTTACCCATAGCTGCTGTTGCAGAAACCCATGAATCCCAGTCATCTTCAGAGAAACCATCTTCGATAGAAACTAATGGATATTTTTCGCTCCATTTTTTGTACACGTTTTCTAATTCTTTACCAGAGATTGTGTTTTTCTCCCAAGTGTAAGAACCGTCTTTGAATAATTCAGTCGCTGCTACGTCTAATGCTAAGAACACGTTTTGACCAGCTTCATAGCCAGCTTCACCGATCGCCATCATTAATAATTCAAGCGCTTCTTCGTTTGATTTAAGAACCGGAGCAAAACCGCCTTCATCACCAACTGCTGTTGATAAACCTTTTTTATTTAAGATTTTTTTCAATGTGTGAAAAATTTCAGAGCCAGCGCGTAAACTTTCTGCGAAAGAATTGTTTACTGTTGGAACGATCATAAATTCTTGAATATCTAAACCGTTGTTCGCATGCGCTCCACCGTTTAATACGTTCATTAAGGGAACCGGCAAACGGCAAGCTTGTGAACCACCAACGTATCTGTAAAGTGGAAGACCAGCATCTTTGGCAGCCGCTTGAGCCACAGCTAAAGAAACACCTAAGATCGCGTTTGCACCTAAGTTAGATTTATTTTCAGTGCCATCGATATCACGTAAAATTTTATCAACGTAAACTTGTTCAAATACGTTAAGACCAACGATTTCAGGAGCGATTTTTTCGCGAACGTTATCAACAGCTTTGAAAACGCCTTTACCTAAGAAACGTTTTTTATCGCCATCACGTAATTCGTAAGCTTCATGTGCGCCTGTTGATGCTCCAGATGGAACAGCGGCACGGCCCATGTTGCCTGAAGCTGTTTTAACTTCAACTTCGATAGTTGGGTTACCACGGCTGTCTAAAATTTCGCGACCTTGAACACTTACGATTTCTGACATTGCTTGTTCCTCTTGCGTGTCTGCGACACGACTTAATCCTTTTCCAATGATGTTTCTTCATCAGGTTTGTTCATTTTTTTTAAAATTTCGATACTTTCAAAAATAATTTGTGGGTATTGGCTTTTGACTAAATCCCAATCCACTTTGTGAAACATCGCCTTCATAGCTGGCGTTGCTTTTTGTCCTGCAGTTAATAACGTTACTAACTGGTGTGCACGCACCATATAATCGTGTAAACGCGCTAAGTTCTGCGCCACCTGGTGCGTAGGCTTTCTGATAAATTCAAATTGCGCAAAATCATTTGGCGAAAGCTGAACGGCTTCTAACTTATCTTTTGAAGTCCATTTTTGTTCAGCTAAACGTTGTAACTCTTCGTTACGACGTTGCAGTTCACGATTTTTTTCTTCGAGATCACGCGAGCTGATTTGTAACTGATTAATCACCTCTTGCATAAGCTGCGGAGAAACTTGGTGATGCTCTTGCTCATCTAAGATCGTGTCTTGGTAACCTGGCCAATCAAGTTCAAAATGCACTTGTGTCCAACGGCATTGCCCAGGAGTTAATCCCACATAAATTGGCAGCGCTTCGAACGCGGCTTTTAGATAAGTTGTAACAAGTGGATACTGTTCTGCTGGAAGTGGAATATCAAAACTGATTCCCGCATCAGTGCGAATTACATTTTCAATCGGTGGTTCTGGAGAAATAAAATAACCTAAGAACTTTTCCGGTTGATGAAAAATTTCTTGCGGACGAGGCATCATGCGAAGAACCGAATCAAGCACACCCCACACACGCAGTTTTGGTGTTAAGTGGCCGGCACGTTCGATTTGTTCTTGCTTCGTGATGATACGTTCTAAGAACGCTTCCATATCGGGAGCGTACATCCAGTTTGAAGGATCTTTTAAAAAATCCCACGGGATGTCGGACTCTGAAAAATACGCATTCAGATCAACCTTTTCGGTTTCCAAATAAGTCAAAATTGAATTCGTAATTTTACAGCTAAAATGCACCGAGAAAAGTTAGCTGTCCCCTCTAAGAGATTCAACCTTTTATAGAGTGCAAAAGCAAGAAAAGTGCGATTATTAAGGTTTCGTGTTCATCGTATCGGTCACAGAGTTCCAAACTCGGTTCAAATCTGACCAATTTGCATTGATTTGTGGCTGAATTTCGAGCGCTTTGTACAGCAAAACCAAGCCAGACAGCTCATTGCCGTTTCCGTGAACAAGTACAACTGACCCATTTTTAATCTTTTGCCCTTTGCCTAACCACGCATTTGAGCCCAATGGCACAAGACCCCAGGCTTTAAGTTGGCTAATCAGCTTGTCGCTAGAAATCAATCCCGGAAAACGAAAGAACACCGAAGGAACGAGTCCTTGGCTTAACATCACTAGTTCGTTGCCTAAAACTTCGCGGGTAAAATCAACACCTGGCGATAATAAGAAATTTTCTTCGATGCCTTTGGTTTTATCGTACGGATGAGTTAATGAGTGGTTCACCCATGTGATTTTAATTTTTTTCTGATCTTGCAGTTGCAATAAATAAACGAATTCATCGTGGTGATTTTTAATCCAGTAACCTGAAACGGCTAACGCCACCGGAACATTTGTCATGTAGCCGCTTTGAATTTTTTCAAAAATTTCAGTCTGTAACTTTTTAGATGACGGGCATAAATCAACCGTTAAAAACTTTTCTGTTGTTTGCTCTTTAGCTTTTTGAATTCCCGCACCCGCTGTCGGTGATGGCACAATCGTAGCTTCAGTTAAAAGATCGGCGTATTTTGTGTTATCTGCCGCTTGAAAGGTGCGGCAGTCTTGAAGACATTTTTGCGGAACTAGCGCTGTTTGCAAAGTTTTGCTGTTTACAACCCAGTTAAATAATTCACCACGCATTTTAAAACTACGAAGGCTAACCACGTCGGTTGAATTTCCTTTCGGATCAACGTGCGTGCATGAATTCATGGTGACTTGGTATGAGGCTTTATCGAAGTCGTTACCCGTCACTAAAAAGCGGTTGGTGATCGGTGTACAGTCAGCAGCGTAAGCCATTGAAGTTAATAATAAAGCACTTAGAAATGAGGTTATAAAAGTCATCTTTTTCACAAGGTTTTACAGAGCAAGGGAGCTTCCAGCTTAGAGAGCAATTTAAGCGGTTTTAACGGCTAAAAACTGTCTAATTGTTTTATACCCCGCCGCTTGTGGCTGACACCCCTAAACAGGCCCCACTTGTGTTCTTAGGTAAATTGAAATAGCTTTGTCTTGCATGAACATGATCGCTTTTTTATTTTCATTTATCGTAGCAGTAAGTGCTTTTGCTGGTGAAATTCCTGCAGGCTGCACAGCTTCACCTAATTTTTCGGCTGAAGCTTACACGGTGTGGGCGTCTAACGGTGTTCAACAAAACGCGAGCAAAGAAAGTGTCGATAGCCCTGCGATTCCGGTTGGTCAAAGAGTGGAATTACAACTTCTTCCCACTCCTGAAAATGAGTTCAGTGGTTATGTAAAATTTGAAATTCCTGTTTCTGGCACTTATGTGATTGCCACTGATGCTTACCCACGTATGAATTTAACGGATCTTGCAAACGGTGAAAATTTAGATCCTGTTGATTTTGGAAAAATCAGCGATTGCGGAACTGTGAGTAAGGCTTTGCGTTTTGAATTTAATGAGCCTCGCCAAATTCTTTTAGAATTTGTGAGTCGTAAAAGTGCTGTCTTGAATTTCTTAATTTGGCGTTTGAATTAAAAAGCCAGGCACTACCCGGCTTTTTTAACTTTTTGAAATTTCGATAACGGAAAGTTGATCTTGTTATCAATAATCTCTTGATAGAATGACGGCACATTACCTGTTGGTTCGATACCACCAATTAACTTTCCATCCGCTGCACGTGTTAGATTTTGAATTTCAAAAATCGGCACAACGATATACTTACCTTCTTCATCGATACCACGCACTTCAGAAATCGCCCCGATTTTACGAGAACCATCTGAATAACGAGAAATCTGAACGATAATTTCAATCGCTGAAGCCACTTGTGATGTTAACGCTTTTTCTGAAAGTTTCGCGTCACCGCTGGCCGCTAAGGCTTCAAGACGAATGATCGCATCTTCAGGTGAATTGGCATGCACCGTACCCATTGAACCTTTGTGACCTGTATTCATGGCATTAATTAACTCTAAGGCTTCGCTTGAACGAACCTCACCCACGATAATACGATCTGGACGAAGACGTAGCGCTGATTTTAATAAATCTTTAATCGTCACTTCGCCTTTACCCATAAGATCGGCTTGGCGAGTTTCAAAACGCACAACGTGTTCGTATTCAACTTGTAACTCTGATGAGTCTTCGATGATTAATACGCGTTGCCCCGCTGGAATACGTGAACACATTAGCGATAGTAATGTGGTTTTACCTGAACCGGTACCACCACTCACTACGATATTTTTTCCTAAGAACATGCACAGATCGATGAACTGCCATGCATCCGGAGAAATTGTTCCGTATTTGATATAATCATTCGGCGTGATTTTCGACGCCGTGAATTTACGAATAGAAATAACCGTCCCTTGACGAGAGATCGGCGGAAGAACCGCAGCAATACGCGATCCACTGGCTGGAGAGCCTTCGATAATCGGAAGACGCGCATCTAAGCGTGGTTCTTCTTTATTGATACGACGGCCAACGGATTGGGCGATTGAATTGATCGCCGCTTGTAAATTATCTTCATCCGGAAACTTAGCCGGAGTTAATTCTAATTTACCTTTTCTTTCGACGAAAATTTGATTGGGTCCATTGATAAGAACTTCTGACACTCCTGGATCAGCTAAATACTCTTCAACGGGCCCTAAAGCCCGTTGAATTACTTCTTTAAAATTTGAGTTATCGTCAGAAGCCATTTCTTTTACCTATTTTAGTGAATCATCACCGTTAAAAAAGCTATTGTCTGTAGGGAGGGACGATGCTTTAACTTGATTTTCAACTTTTTCCTGAGTTTTTTGCGCAGGAGTTTTTTCAGAAGCTATTTTTCTTACCGTATCTGGTGTGATCACCACTTTACCTGAGAAACCTGTTTCAGGGCTTTGGAAAGAATAAACACCTTCGATTTTTGGTTGGATCGTAAATGTTTTAATGTTTCCGTAAACTGTGTTGTGTGATTGCGAAAATGCATCCATCACGAAACTAACGTTTTTCTCTTTAAGATTTAAATTCACCACGTGAATTTTATAAACGTCATTCTTTTTTAAATGGATCATTTCTGGCACGAAGCCTTTTTCAGTTTGTAACACCACGATTTCCTGAGAGGGCTCAACCGGGTTTACAACTTTTTTCAACGCTTCTAAAATATCTGCATCAGTTGCCTTTGCAGGTTCTAAATTTGTTGAAGCCGGCATTCTTTGGTTTTCAATACGGTTGAAATCCGTTTGACGGCGAGTTAAATCGATATTCCAGTCAGCGTGAACTTTGACTTGCATGAAGAAGAATAACGAAAATAAAAAAGCTTTCATAAAAGTTTTAGCGTCCACCGCTGCTGGTTTTCTAGTGTAGTTCTTTGCGGTCTTGAAATTCGCTGAATTCACGAGCCACCTCCAGTGCCACGAACGAAACAGATTTTTGATCCATTCCTAATAACGTTTCGATAATTTTTTTACGATCACCAGAACATGAGTTAATCGAGTGGCAGATATTGTGAACTTGTCTTGGATTAGCGTTCATTTCGCCGTTAATCTTTTCCCAGTCCGCTTGCAATACAGGATCAATCGCGCCAATTGAATAAAGTGCGTCGAATACTGCTTGTAAATCGCCTTGAATAAACATGTTGTAACCTCCTGGTAGTCGTTTTTGGCATCATCAGTGATGCACAATAAACCTATCGGAGGGTTGTTAAGAGAACTTGAGTCGTTATGAGACAATTTGAAACAATCTGGTTCAATGTCGGGGAGATGATTTACGCCTAAAAAAGAAAGGGCGCTTGGTAGCGCCCTCTTAACTAGTCTGTATTTTGGATTAGTCTTTTTTCTTCTTTTCAGCTTCGCGCTGTTCTTCTAATTTTTTGTTTTTAATTTCAATGAGCTTTTGGGCCAGTTGTGATGGCGTTAAACCGGACTTCATCTGGTTTAACTTTTTTTCCTGTACCGCTTGTTTTGAAAAGCGAACATCTGAAGCTGCGATGCGTTCGATGATTGATGTTTCAAAACCTCCACTTTGGTACTGCTTTGTAAACATCGGTTTAAACTCTGAAAGAACGTTCTCTAAAATGACAGAAGCTGTCACTTGGTCTGTTCCAGATGATGAGTCTGATTTCAGATTCTGAACTGACTGCCCGACCATTTGCTCAACGGTCGCTTCCCACTCACCTAAATCTTCTAAGGGGCTACGCACAATAGAAATGATTTTATCTAAGATCACTTCTTCATTTGGACGGGAAAAAGCAATCATAACGCCTTCGCGAAGAGCCTGTACGCGGTTATTTCTTTTATAGTCGTTGGCTTTTTCATAAAGAAGATCAGTCATCTGATCCAGATCTAACAGCTTTAATGATTTATAAGTTTGATCAATCTGAATTGTTTCAACCATGTTAAAAGACGAATTAGTCGAACTTGATGGCGAGCTTGAGCAAGCAGAAAGAACAAAAGCTAGAAGGCCAGCGATAATGATATTTTTATCCATAAATAAAATCTTCCCTTTGACGGCTCACACTGTCAATAGCCAGACCTTAGTCTTAGGTTGCATTTTAGGAGAGCTATGTCACACTAACTTGGCTAACAAACAAGGAGAACCTCTTGAAAACTATTAAGTCAATCAAACTAGCTTTAGCAGCTTCGGTAGTATTAGCTATCACTGCTTGCGCACCTTCAGCTAAACAATTAAAAGAAGCTGTAGAAAAAGATCCATCAATCGTATTTACAGCGATTGAAAAACATCCAGATAAATTCATCGAAGTAGTGATGAAAGCTCAACAAGAAGCACAAAAAGTTGCTGGCGAAAGAGCTCAAGAAGAAGAGAAAAAACAACGTGACGAAGAGTACGCCAATCCTCTTAAACCAGAAATCGATGAAACTCGCGTTATCTTCGGAAATAAATCAGCTCCGATCACTATCGTAGAATTTTCTGATTTCCAATGCCCATACTGCTCTCGTGGTTACCAAACTATGAAACAAGTGCAAAAAGAATACGGCGATAAAGTAAGAATCGTTTTCAAACACTTACCACTTGATTTCCACCCATTAGCAATGCCTGCAGCTCGTTACTTCGAAGCTATTGCACAACAAAGCCCAGAAAAAGCTGAAAAATTCCATGACCTAGTTTTCGAAAACCAAGGTATGTTAAAAGATAAAGGCGAAGGTTACTTTGCTGAAGCGACTAAAAAAGTTGGCGCTGATCTTAAAAAAGTTCAAGCGGCTTTAAAAGACGAAAAAATCCAAAAACGTATCGATGCTGATATGGAAGAAGCTCGTAAATTTAACATGAGCGGTACTCCAGGTTTCATCATCAACGGTGTTTCTTTACGTGGTGCTTACCCGTTCCCAGCATTCAAAGAAATCATCGACAAACACTTAGCATCTGCTAAGTAATTTTAGAGATCTTTCTTTAAAAGCAAAAAAGGCAACCTTCGGGTTGCCTTTTTTATTTAGCCTATCCTAAACTTCTATTATGAAAAAGTTTTTAGTTTTAGCGATCGCCCTTTTATCAACTCTTCCTGTTTCTGCCACTGAATATCTTCGCTCTTGTTATGATGATAATTCAGACTACCTCCAAACTTTGGTAAATATAAATCAAGCTGAATGGACGATCACTTACACGGCTTTTGAAGACCGTTCTTGTGAAACACCCTACCTGCATTACGAAGTGAAATACCAAACGCAGCAGTCAGCCAATAACATCGATATGATGGCGACTGAAGTTTCTTACACCGCCCTATCTGAACTGGTGGGCGAAGTGTTAAATCAAATTAACTACTGCGGCTTTAACAACTGGAAAGCTTTCGAGAAAAAAGTTGTAACCGGTAAAGTCTGTGATGAGTTTCAAACGCCAAAAGCGAACGAAGTGTTATACAGTATTTTTGAATTAAAAAATAACGGCACCGAACTATTTCTAGGAATGCCTTCAGGAAATTTCAGCGGCAAAACCCCTGAGCGCCGCCATCAAAGTTTAGATCCACTAGGATTCACTCTTCAATAGTGCCCTAAAACGGCAGTGAATTTATAGTTCTTTCAAAACTCCAAAAATGTGGAGCAAATCTTTAATACTGACGAGTTTTGTCTCTTACGCGGCGAAACTCAATTCATTGCTTCTCAATGTAGTTTTTAATAACACTCAAGAAAAAACTTCACCTCTGTCGGAATCGTTACAGTAGAAGCAAATACTCGGTTCACCTATAACTACGTCCCAATACAAAGGTGAAAAAAAATGAAAAAACTAATTATCGCAACACTTCTTCTTTGCAGCGTAAATTTGCTGGCACAAGTAAAAATCACAGATGCTGATATCAAAAAAATCAGCCTGTTTAACCAAACTGATAAACCTACGCATTTAGTAGTCTCGTGGCTTGAAAATAACGGTCAGTTAATCGATGAATTATATAGCTTAGTTTTAGATTACAACAAGACAGCAACTAAAGAAGATCAGATCTCTTTAGTTGTGAGCATTCCTTTGAATTACGGTGCTGAAAGTATGTTTTCTGATGAGATGAGACCTGATGGCGAGCCTTACGCCGACGCAAAAAAACAATATGCCAAACTTCAAGCTAAATACAAAACGAAAAAAGCTCTTCCTAACTTACAGTTTTTTAATTCAACTGAGCCACAAAACCCTTGGATGCAAGATTATGGTGATGTTTTAGAAGTTGAATTAAAAGATGGATCTAAAAAAACCGTTTTCATGGACACCAATTATTACGGTAGCACCGATGGTTCAAAAGCAGTCAATGAACTGGCAAAGTTACTAAAACTACCTGTTTACAACCCTAATAACTATGCCGTTGATGAGTTGCCAAATGACGGTGATCGCGGAGGAAATTTAGAAGTAACTCAGGAAAACTTAATGTATGTTGGCAATACTATTTCGGACAAATTAAGCGCTAAATTACAAAAATTAAGTGGTGTAAAACCAATTACACTTGATACGCAGTTTTTAGTTGTTGGCCATATCGACGAAATCATGTCAGTTGTGCCTGCGAAAAATAAATGTGGAGCTGCTCTTGTGTACGCTGATCCAGTTTATGCGATTAACTTAGCCTTTCTGGGTAAAACTGGTAAATCAGCGATTAATAATTACTTACCAAATATGACGTATTTCTTAAAGAAAGCTTCTCTAAGTAAAAAAGCTCCTTATACTATTGCTGATTTTGATTTAACAAAACAAGTGCGCGATGACGAAATTGTTGGTGATACCGAAGTATTAAATATGCTCCAAGCCGCTGTCAGTATCAAAAAGAATGTGGATACAGTTGTCGCCAACTCAAAGTGCCTAGAACAAGTGATCGGCTTACCAGTACATATGGTTGGCAATCCTGAATTGGGCGAAGACGCTTTTGAACTAACAACTAGAAATTTAGTTCCGCTTTCTAGCCCGGTAAACTTAGTCGCCTTAGGCAACACGCTGATTTTAAAAGAGCCTTTATTTAAAGAACAGGTTATAGCCGAACTTAGTAAAATTTCTGGAAGTAAAGTTCACATTATTAAAGCGAATATGACAAGTTACGAAATGGGATTTGGAGCTTTTCATTGCGCCACTCAAGTTATTCGAAAAAGAAAATAGAAAACATCATACATAGCTTCAAGATAGAAAAAGGCAACGTTAAGTTGCCTTTTGTTTTTTAAATCAAATTTAAACGTAGTAAAAAAGGCCTGGCACCCTTTTAACTTAAAACTTTATATAATCTTAATGGAAGTGTTTTACCTTTCACTTCAATATCACCGGCTAAATCAAATTTAAACTGTGATTCAGTTTGTGCAACAGCGACTGAACCATCTGCTGTCACTTCTTGCGTTGTGATCGGCTGTGATAAACGGTTAAAGACTTCATCACTGACTAATAAATCCACTTCGAAATGTTTCGTTGATGACTCGATACGTGACGTCACGTTCACAGTATCGCCGATTACGGTAAATTCCATACGCTCTTCTGAGCCGATTGTTCCTGAAATCGCAGCCCCTGCATGCAAGCCCATACCGATTTGAATTTCAGTTAAGCCACGTTCACGACGTGAAGCATTTAGCGTAAATAAAGATGAGCGCATTTCTAAACACGCTTTTAAAGCGTTTTCTGTGTCTTTGTCGCTGCCTGCTGGCACGCCCCACACGGCCATGATCGCATCACCGATAAATTTATCAACGACACCACCATGACGGTTAATGATTCCCACCATCACAGCGAAATATTCATTTAACATCGATACAACTTCTTCTGGCGTATGACCTTCTGAGAACTTCGTAAAACCACGAATATCTGAGAAGAAGACCGTTACCTCTTTACGAGTACCACCAACGCTCACTTCTTGTTGTAATAAGTTTTCAGTTACACTTGATCCGTGGAACTTATTAAATAAGTTTTTCACTTTATCGCGCTCTTTTAAACCTTCGGTCATGTGGTCAAAGGCTGCCGCTAAGTCACCCACTTCATCATGAGATTTAACTTTTTTACGGGCTGAAATATTAAAATTACCTTTAGGAATTTCTTTGATCAGCTCGGCTAAGACCTCGATCGGTTTACTTAGTGTTAACGAGAATAAGAATACCGCAAATAGTGCAAAACTTAATACGATACCCGAAATAAAGATCGCTTTACGTTGCACCTCTTGCGCGGGCTCATTCACGATACTTAAAGGAGTTTGTGCTAATAACACTGTTCCCCAGAAGCTACTTTTAACGAAGGCACCGATGTAGGCTTTACCTTTTTCGTTTTTAAATGTTAATTGTTTTGAATTTGTAGCATCAGCTAAAGCTTTTTGAACGAAATTTTCACCTTTGATATTCTTACCTTGGCGAAGTAATTCTTCATTTTGATGCGCTAATAAAAAACCGTTACGGTCAATGAGGAAAAATTCACGTTCACTGTCATTTGAAAATAAACTTTGAATCATTTCAGAGTTGAACGCGGCGATCACAAATGTATTTACTTGGTTTTGCGCATCTCGACTGTACGGAAAACCAATCGAAACCACACGAACGCTCGGGTTCACTTCAGCAAATTGAAGCTCGATATTTTTTTGCATCACCGATGAAATCGGAAATGGTTTTTTCTGGCGAACTTGATCAACGAAGTCTGGTGTTAATTTATTTTTAATTAAGAAGTCTTCTTGAACTTTTTTAACATAAAGCTGCGGTTTACCTTCGACAACTTGATAGATTTCAATACCGACTAAGTTTTTATCTTTAGGTAATTTATATTGTCCAAGACCTTCAAAAGTTTCTTTTAATAAAATTTGCGATAAGTTTCTGGCTTTATCTAATGAACCGTCTAATATTGTTTCGACCTGTTTACCGCGTAATGAAGCTTCGGTAAAGTTCGAAAACTCTTCTCGTTGGGTCATAACCTTTCTGAAGAACTCAGAACTTTGTTTGGTTACCAGAACCATCGCAGTTAAGATAATGAAAGTCGTTACACCAATGATTTTAGCTGAAATCGGAATTCGCATGTTTTTCAGTTTCATAGTTGGTACTCCAGAAATAGATTTAAATAATGACCTTTAAGTGTAGCAGAGTTTTTATCGGCCGCAGGATTCGGAAATGTCGAAGTCGGTGCGGTTTTATATTCCATCTTATCAGTGCGATAAGCATAACCGCCTAATGTCGTTAAGTTTTTACTCCAACGATAGCTAATTAGAAATCCGGCTTGTACAGATGTGCTTGGCACAAACGCCTGGCCATTTGTTGTTTTTTGTCCTGCAATTAACGGAAAGATATGGGCATTTGCTTGTAAACCCAATTTCGGGGTCATCGCATGCCAGTATTCAACACCATAACGAAGGCCTAAAGCGGCAATCGCTGATGTATTTCTGACGTTACCAGCAAAGTTTGTCGTTAAATCAGGAAGTTCTTTATACACCACACCTGCCGTTTGACGAAATTCACCGGCATCATTCGGCTTCATTTTGAAAAATGAATTTACTTCAAACATGTTGTACTTAATATCACCAAAGCCATCCACTTTTAGCGTACTTGCTTCAGCGGCCAAGTAGTAACCCCATGGATTTTTCATCGTCACATAACCAACACCCGCACGCAGAGTTCCACCGATCGCATTGTACGTTGTTTGTGTACCCGTTAAATCATAATTTAAATTTTGATATTGAACTGAGTTAACTAAATAGCTGGCAATACCAAACCAACCTGATAAACGTTCAATTGATTCACGTAAGCGCGCTAACGCTTCGGCGCGCTCGGTACGATCACCTTCTTTGGCCGTAAACTTTAAAGAAACGGCTTCAGATGATGGACGGTAACTCGCAATAGATTTGACCGTTACACGGTATGTTCCACCCGGATATTCTTTTTTAAACGGCATAGCTTCACCACGAAGCTCTTTACCTTCTTCAACTACATTAAATTTTTGTGATTTCGCATCCATTTTTTCTAGCGTGTAATTGTAAGCTTGTGCGAATTCTGGCTTGTTCCATTTAATTTCGCGCACGAATAAACTTTCGGGCTGAATAAGTTTTGGCGCAGCTAGTTTTTTACCACTCACCACAAATTCAGCCACGCGGTCTTTTTCTGGATTACTTGTTAAAACTTCATTGGCCGCGCGAATCGTGGCCATAAACTTTGTCGCCACCGGAAGTTCCATCGTGGCTTTTTCATCGTTTAACTCGATTTGTTTGCGAAATGTTGAATCTAACCCTTGCACATCAAGGGTATATTTTTTTCCAGCAAAAACTTTTTTCCATTTGAAGGTAACGTTTTGTAAGTCATTGTTCGCAGAAGCAACAATAGAACCACTCGTTGGGTTCACAAATTCCGGAGAATCTAAGAAAACTTTAAATTCTTGGTATTCCGACCACTCGCCCGGAACACCCCGTTTATCACGCGCCCGGATTCGCATCTTAAAAAAGCCTGGCGATAAACGGCCGGCCCAGATGGCTTCTTTCGTTTGAAATTTAAAAGTATTTTTTGTGGATTTAACTTCAAGATCGTAAGATTTGGCGTTTTCAACACCTTCCCACTCAAGCTCGACGTTACTTTCTGCACTCAATGCAAATTTTGGACAAAGCACGGCCGCAAAAAAGAAAAATGCTGCTAAAATCAGGTTGCGGTGCGTTTGTGTCATCATGCTGCTAATTATTTCACTTTTAACTTCTTAATTTTTGGAGCCCCTAAGCTACTAATTTCTGGTACATCAATTGTACGAACGGCCACATGGCCCGTTCTACCCAACATATCAACGCCGGCTAATTCTAAACGATATCTTCCTGGCATTAACGAAGAGAAATTCATTGAATCAACTTGCGCCGATTCAAGTAAACGCCCTTCAACTTGTTGACCCATTTCATCAAGCACGCGGATTTTATATTTATAAGCTCCGCTAGCTAAATTCCATTTAACAGTTAAATCACCATCACGGTTCGCTTTAAGAATTTCTTCGCCTAAAATCACCGGCGCTTTAACCATGTCTAATTCTTTAATTTCAAAAAATCTTTTTTGTGAGTTCGCAATCACGTTTTCGCCCTGATCCACACCTTGGATACTGGCAATATAACGGCCCGGTTTAAACACTTTGGCCTTGGTCGCTAAATCACGACTACGCACTTCTTGCGCTGGTGCATACGGATCATCGCTGTTTTGTAATTTAATACGGAACTCAGCGACTTTTTTACCTAATGAGGTAGCCCACGTCATAGCGAGTTCTGGCTGTTCGATGAAGAATTGTTTTTCAGCATCGTTACCCCAAGTGATTAAGTTCACTCCGATTGTCGAAGGGTCAATCTTACGATTTAAACTGATCGTGAATTTTTCAATTTTTCCTGATACAGGTTTTGTTTCACCATCAAATAAGGCTGACATACGCGTGTAGTATTCGCCTGGTGGAAGCTCAAATTCAAAACCAGCTTTTTTATCCATAGCTTGGTTGATCACTTTTTTAGTCAAGTTACTATCAGTAGCGACTTCGATTAAATATTTTGTTACAAATTCACCCTCAGTCCAATCGAATAACATTTTGTACTTCGGATTAGCTGATTGATTCACGATTTGAATAAACTGGTTTGCCGTAGGGCTTACGAAAACCGGAAATTTACGTTCATTGATTTTTAAACGTTGTAATTTTGATTCACCCACCACTTGGCCTGTTGCTGGGTTTGTAAAATACAATTTATAGAAATAGAAACCACTTGGTAATTTTAAAGCGAATTGAAAATTATCTGTTTCAAAAACTTGGTTTAAGTTACTTCTTTCAGTACCAAGAGCAATTTTAGTTTTAAAACCAGCCGGCACTCCTGACCAAGACATATCAACTTCAGGCTTATTTTCGTCAATCAGCACGCTTTTATCTTTGGCTGGTTGAACCATTTTAAATCCCGCTAAACGGTTATCGTTCATGATCGCGAAGAATGGATTTCCACCAGCGCCTGAATCATCACTTTGGATTTCTAAGCCACCACTGCCTGATTTAGAAAGTGTTGCTGCCCCTTTTAACGCGACAGTCTTACCGTTTTGGATAAGGTTGAAACCACCGGCACCCTCTTTGTCAGCAATAACCGAAGCTCCCCCTTCCATAAGATCTAGGGAGAATTCTTTATTTGCACTTTGTAAGATCATGACGATTGATTCTGGTTCGATATCAATCGAGCGGCTACCATCTAAAAATTGAATTTTAACTTCGGAACCTTTAGCTGTACGAATTGCTTCACCAGAATAAACCACTTCACCGTTGGTGATCGATTGCCAAACTTGGCGTTTTGCAGGTCTGCGATCAACTTCTTCTTTGATTTTTTTTACGACAGCGATAGGTTGTTGATTTGTGACATTTCTATTTTCGGGCGCAGAAAAATAATACCACGCTAAGACTAAGCCGAAGCTTGTCCCCGATATCATCCCTGCCATTATAAAACGTCGCATTTGTTCGTTCACAACATCCCTATTTATTTATTCCGTTAAATAAATCTTTTAATTTTCTCAATATGATATCGGTAGGAACCTAAATGTTTTGAATTGGGTCAACGTCTAGAATAATCAGTCTAGATCTGACTAAAGTGTTAAACATTTAGACCTTTTATCCCGATGAATGTATTGATGAATTCACGTTTCCGGACCACTTATTTTGCAAAACAATTTGCGACAGTTTTTCTGTCGTTATTACTATGTCAACCGGCGTGGTCGCAATCTACACAAAATCAAATGATGTCATTTGAAGGTACGCTAACTGATACGAGTGGAAACGCCGTCGATCTGCAAGGCCAACAGCTTTATTTTTATATTTCAGCTAACGACGGTTCAGGTAATAAATGTATTTTATTTGCCGAAACATCTTCAGGTTCAGGCTTTGCTGACGGAAGCATTTCACACCAATTCGGAAATGGTTCAGCCATTACTTCACCGGTGTCTTACAATAACGTTCTTTCTGCTTCGACCTTTCATGGGATGGCCAGTGGTAAATCAGCTGATGGTTCTGGCACAGCCTGTTCGGTCACTGTCAATGCGACTCGTTTTGCTGATGTTTATTCAATGGTTTTAAATATCACAGCGTCTATCACACTTGGTTCTGTGCCCTTCTCTCAATATGCAGCCAATGCAGCATTGTTAAATGGAAAATCAGATGCTGATTTTCTTTTAGCTTCGAGCGTAAGTGGCGGTACTACAGGACAAGTGTTAAGTCGCAATGGCACTGGTTTTTCGTGGGTGAATTTACCGGCTGGTACCGGTGGAGTTTCTTCAATTGATTTAGGTTCTGCTTCAGCTACCGGAACTTTAGCGCCTGCGCGTTTACCATCTTATACTGGCGATGTTTTTTCAGCTTCTGGTTCAACAACCATGACTGTAAGCCGCCTTCAAGGAACTTTAGTTTCTCCGGTGGCACCAGTCTCTGGCCAGGCTTTAGTTTTTAATGGCACTTCTTGGAGTCCGACCAGTGTTCCGACGCCCCTTATTCCAGCTTTAAATTTAAGTGATCTTACAAATGTGGGAGCTGCCAGAGCTAATTTAGGTTTAGGAGCTTTAGCTACGCAAAATGTGGTGAATCTGACTTCGCAAACCACAGGCACACTGCAAGAATTTAATCTTCCGGCTTTCAATGGCGATATTACCTCGAATGTCGGTGATGACACTTTAAAAGTCGTCGCTATTCAAAATAGACCAGTGGCATCCACAACTCCAGTTTCTGGACAAATTATGAGTTACAATGGAAGCCAATGGACTCCAGCCAACGCGAACTTCGTTCGTAGTGGCGGTGATGTTCTTTCTGGTTTTTACACTGTTGATGGCGGATTAAACGTTGTTTCGACAACGGCTGCAAACGCCGATGTACTTCCTCTATTTGCGATTCGCCGCCAAACATCAAACCCGAGTAATGGCGCAGATAATTTTGGATCAATGATTTTATTCGATGCTGAAAATGCGTCGGGCACTGTGGTTAATCAAGCCGGCATTATTTCTCGCTGGACAACAGCTTCAGGCGAACAAAGCCAATTAGAATTTCAAACAAAATCTAACCCTGGTAATATGGCTACACGCATGATCATCACAGGAACAGGCAAAGTCGGTATCGGTACAAATTCACCGAATGCGATGCTTGATGTGCAAGGAACTCTTAAAGTCGGAACCAATGGTGCTGTCGGCGCATGTTCTTCGATTGAAATGGGTGTTATTCGTTACCAAAACAATCAGTTAGAAGTTTGTAACGGAACTACGTGGGGCCCTGCCGGTTTCTGGGCCAAAGAAAGCAGTGATGGATTTTTTAATAACTCAAATATTGCAGTTGGTACAACAGATGTAGACCCGGCTTACCGCTTAACGGTTGAATCATCGGCGAATCATTTAATGTATTTAAGACAAGATAGCGTTAATCATAACGGCTTACTTATTGAAACTAACGGCACTAACCAAGGTAATTATGGCCTTGCTGTGACTGGTGTTAATGGCATAAATTTCGTTGTCAAAAATGATAGCCGTGTGGGTGTGAATGTATTTTTACCACAAGCTAACTTTCATGTTTCGGGTACTACAATTCTTGGTGGCAACACCGGAGTCGATGGAAGTATAGCTGTGAGTGGTGTGATACAGTTACGAAGCCCTGCTGCTTTGCCATTTGGATGTACAACTTCCGAAGAAGGTGCGCAACGTTACAACAATATTGTGAAAGCCATGGAATATTGTAACGGTACAAAATGGTTAGGTGTAACTGGTCTTACCTCTTGTGATTCAGGCTACACGCTGGTTGGTACTGCTGGTACTCCTTCAGCTTTTTGCATGAGCACAAACGTTAACAGCCCGCAAACGGTAGCCAATGCGAGTAATATGTGTCGTAACGCAGTCATCAGCACTGGTACGAAAGCCCGCTTATGTACAACCGTGCAGTTAGATTTAGCCTGTGAAAACTATAATAACGTTTCTCCGACTTTCATGAATTTAAACAACGGTATTTACCACTGGACTTCAAACTCTATTCCTGTCGGTGGCACATCAAACTATCCTAAAAATATTTTTGTTTCGTACTCTTCAAGTAACGCTTCAACGTGCCATATAGAACCTAACAATGGCGGCGTTCCATCTTACAATGGTCGTGCTACTGACGCTGATTACATTAACAATTCTAAAAACTATCGCTGCTGTTATGAGTAGGTGTGATGATGCAAAATAAATTAACGACAAACATTTTACTGCTAGCTCCCTTACTAATGTTGATGTCATGTCAGCCTGGGGCTCCTGTTGTGACTGTGCTTGGTGAAGTTGGTGGTTTTGAAATCAGCGAAAGCACACAAATTTTAAAAAGCAAAACGAGCAAATCTATTTTTTATATTTCTGGAAAATGTCAGGGTTCCATTAAAGATATTCAAGTCAGTTTTGATAACGGATCTAACTACACGCCATTAAGCCAATTTGCTGAAAGCTATACGCTAGATTGCAGTGGCACTGGAACTTACTCTTATAAAATTAATCCAAACACAACCATTGCCTTTGATATTCCCGTAGAGGCTTCGTACCGCGATTTTAAATTACGCGGGATCAGTGACTTCGGTAACACGCTTGTGTTAAATCTTCGCCGTATGGTGACTAACGGTGGTGATTTGCAAATCACCGCAGGAAGTGTAACTGCTAATGCAACAACGGCCTCAGGCACACCGGTGGTTTTACGGGCGCGTATTATCTCTTCAGCTGGTACTGCGACTGGACCAAATTTTAAATTTAAAGGTGCTATTCGTATCAAATAAGAGCGAAATGCTCTCATTCTGAAACAAAAAACTCCACCAAACTGTTAAACATTTATTCGGGTAAATCCGATAAATACTATGAATGAATCTAAGCGTGGGAATCACCAATTTTATAAAGAAATTCACGGCGATAGCGTTGTCTTTGCTATTGTGCCAACCCACATTTGCACAATCGACTGAAAATCAACAAATGGTTTTTGAAGGCTCGTTAACTGATGCCTCAGGTAATTCGATCAACTTAAGCACTGTCGCTTTAACTTTTTATATCTCGGCCAATGGATGTTATCTCTTCAGCGAATGGTCTGCAGTAGCAGGCGATAGCCAAGGTAATATTTCGCACCGTTTTGGCAACGGCAATTTCTCCGCCAGTTCTCCAAATACATTTTCGCAAAATTTATTTTTTGGCAATGTTAACGGCAAAAATATCGCTACTGACAGTCCGTGTTCTGTAACTGCGTCCGACACACGTTTAGCTCAAGTGTTCTACCCTGTTGAAAGCATTACGGCGACAATTAAGCTTGGCACAGTACCTTACGCACAAAATGCAACAATGCTTTCTGGAAAATCTGTAACTGATTTTGTTCAAGTGAGTACTGATACCAACACACTTTTTTCTGGCGGTGCTGCCGGGCAATACTTAACAAAATCAGCTTCTGGTTTAACTTGGTCAACCAATACTTTAACTTCTGCGCAAATTTCCAGTGCTTTAGGATATACACCGGCAAGTACGACGGTCACTTTAACGGCGTCATCAATTACGAATGCTTTAGGCTACACTCCTGCAAATAGCGCGACATTATCAAACTATGCTCTTCGCTCCAACAATTTATCAGATTTAACTTCTGCAACAGCCGCACGCTCGAATTTAGGTTTAGGCACATTGGCTACAAAAAATAACATTAACCTTTCAAGTGTTGATGTAACAGGGCCGTTGGCAACAGCACATCTACCAAGTTTTTCAGGCGATGTTTCAACGGCTGCGGGCTCATCGACTATGACGATTCAAAGTTTTAGAGGTGTGCCGTTAGCAGCCACAGCTCCTGTATCGGGACAAGTTCTTTTATATAATGGTTCTGCTTGGTCTCCGACAACAATTCCTGCAAATATTGGAACTGTCACCAGTGTAAGTAGCTCGAATTCAGATATCGTGGTGACAAACACTACGACCACACCCACGTTAACACTTAACGTAGGTACTGGGCCAAACCAGATTGTTCGCCTTGATAGCAGCTCAAAATTACCGGTTGTTGATGCCAGCAACTTACAAAATATAAATGCTTCGATGATTACGTCAGGCACATTGGCCACACAAAGATTACCGGCCTTAAGCGGCGATCTAAGTTCTGCCACCGGCTCTGGTTCTGTGACAGTGGTTCGTTTACGTGGAATCACTGTGGCCTCAGCTACTCCCACTGCAGGACAAGTTTTAACTTACAATGGAGCTAACTGGACACCGACAAATTCACCTACCGGATCAGTCACAAATGTTTCTGCAGGAACAGGCTTGCTGGGTGGATCAATTACTTCATCAGGAACCCTTTCAGTAAATTTTGGCGCATCAGCTGGAACGGTGGCCGCAGGTAATGATTCGCGCATTGTTGGCGCCTTACAAGGTGTGAATAATTTAAGTGAGATCACTTCAGCAACGATGGCTCGTAATAACTTAGGTTTAGGAAATTTAGCTACGAAATCAATCGTGACTTTAAATAGTGCCGATGTGACTGGTGTTTTACCGATGGCTAACGGCGGATCGAAATGGAGTCTAGGCGCTGGTGGGATTTACACTGTCAGCAACACGACGATTGGCTCCTCGACGACTTTTTCTAATACCGCATTATATGTGGCTGCACCAATCAGTGCTTCTTCAACTGTTGCTGCCTCAATTAATAATCCGAACGCCAACGGTTACGGATTAAAAATTAATACCGAAAATGCCAATGGTTCTTATTACGGTTTAAGAGTTTCAGCTTTTGATTCAACAAATTTTATCGTTCTGAATAATGGTAATGTGGGCGTAGGCGTAGCAAATCCAACAGCACGCTTTCACATTGCAGGTGGTAGCAGCGCCTTACCTGGCTTAAAATTAACAAGTGGTGCTTTACTCGCATCGCCAGCACCAGGCGCTGTCGAATTTGATGGTTCAAATTTATATATCACCGACAATACAAACACTCGCCGCACTTTAGCGACTGGTTCAGTCACAAATTCTCTTGATAACATTTCAACGATCAACTCAACTTCAAATATTACTTTATCAACTCCGAATAGCGTTGTGGTTTCATCAACACTTGCGAGCACGAACTACCAAAACGGCGCTTTAATTGTTAAAGGTGGAATTGGTGTGAATGGTAATGGTAATTTTTCTGGTGGCGTTAATGCCACAGGAAATATCAGTACCAGCGGATCTATTACTACGCCTAATAATATTTTTGCTGGCGCCGTTACAACACCATACCTTTACGGAAGTACCGCTTCAGGTGGAACACTGGCTATTGATTCAACAAGTGATGCAGGTAAAGGAAAGATCATCATCGCCGGTAACGGTGGTAATGTCGGTATCGGTACCGTAAACCCTAGCTATCGTTTTCACGTGAGATCACAAGGGCCAAATACTTACAATTCAGTGATTTCAGCTTCATCAGGAACAGCGATGCTTGGTAATGGAGAAGATGATTACAATCAGCTTTACCAAATTGCTTACAACGCTAGTGGACTGCCTAGCTGGTTTTTCACAACGGGCGGCACGAGTTATTTTATTAATAATGTTTCCCTCGGTAATCCTATAGAAATTCCGAATAACAAACTTTCTGTTCATGGTAATGCTCATATTACCGGAACCGCCACAGTTTCAAAAACATTAATGCTAAACGGTTCAAACACTTCACCCGCTCTCCAATTTTTAACCACGGCTATTACCGGAACCGCAGTATCAAACACGATCGAATATGACGGCACTTCTTTATTTTACACAAATTCTTCAGCACAACGTCGCCGTCTTGCGGGTGGTGTTCTTGCTAACACGATCGACAACGTGTCTAAGATGACTTTTGGTGGTAATTTAACTCTCGAAGGAAATACGGCGAGCGTAACACCGGCAGTGACCATCAATAACTTGGGTGCTGGAACTATCGCCTTACAAGTCAATGATAGTGCGACAGTCAGTGGCTCGATTAAGCTCTCTGGCGATGGCGCCGATACTGCTGTGACCTGCGCTGCCGCTGACGAAGGAAAACAACGATACAATGTTACCTTAAAAGCGATGGAATTCTGTGACGGCACTTACTGGCAAGGCGTTGCTGGAGTTACTCACTGTACAACAGCAGCCGGCGGTACTTCATTTACCCTGGTGGGAAAAGCAGGAACCGGCCAAGCCTATTGCATAAGTACAAATAACGAGCCCGCCACTTCGTATTTTGCAGCAGCAAGTAACTGCCTAAACAAAGCCACTTCACGAGGTTCACGTCCATCATTGTGTACTGAAACTCAATATCAAGGCGCCTGTAAGCAATACACTGTGTTTGCGGCTGCTGCTGAAACCAAATTACCAGGATTCAAAAGTACAGCTTTTTGGACTCCAGTTCCGTTTACGAATCCGAACTATATGTTAATGTCGTTTAACACCGCGACAGCTAATGTGTGTGATATTGCCAATCAAGGCGTTGGACAAGATGATCGCACATCCAGCTACAGCTACCGTTGCTGTTACCAATAGTGTCTCACCCTGAAACGCTAAACAGACTTTAGTGCTTAACTTTCATGTCAGTTCTGCCGATATGTTACTAGATGAACGTTTGTCGTAAGATCACTCATTTTTTCAAATACTTCACAGCGATAGCTTTGTCTTTGCTATTATCGCAAACGGCGTTCACTCAATCTTCTGAAAATCAGCAAATCGTAGTCGAAGGTTCGTTAACGGATAGTGGCGGCAATGCCATTGATCTGTCAGGCGCGGCTTTAGTTTTCTACGTGATCACAGATCAAAATTGTTATCTTTACGGCGAATCCTCTTCTTCGGCCGGTGATGGCCAAGGAAATATCGCTCACCGCCTTGGTAGTGCTCTTGAAGTTGTAGGTTCTCCAAATCACTTTACCCAAAGTTTATTTTTTGGAGCTGCGAGCGGTAAAAATATTTCGACTGATAGCCCTTGTACAGTGGCTGCAGCAGATACGCGCATGGTGCAAGTGTACTATCAAGCGCAAGATATCAGAGCCAATATTCAGTTAGGCACTGTGCCGTACGCACACAATGCGACAATGTTAAACGGAAAAAATGCAGCTGATTTTTTACAAGTTACAACTGATTCAAACACTTTATTTTACAGCGGATCAACAGGCCAAATTCTATCAAAGAATGCCGCAGGCAATTTAACCTGGACAACACCAACCTCTTTAGGCACTTTAGCTACAAAAAATTCTGTTGATTTAAATACCGCTGAAGTTACAGGTACTTTACCGACGACAAAACTTCCTTCAATGACCGGCGATATCACTAATGTGACTGGATCTGGTGACGTGACGGTGATTCGCCTTCGCAATGTTGCTGTAACTGCAGTAACACCAAGCTCTGGCCAAGTGTTAGCTTATAATGGCTCAGCATGGACACCAACTTCTGTACCTGCGGGCGTAGGAACTGTTACAAACGTAGCGGCAGGAACTGGTTTAACTGGCGGATCTATCACTTCTTCCGGAACACTTTCTGTGAATTTCGGTACATCATCAGGCACGGTTGCCGCTGGCGATGACGCTCGTATTTCAGGTGCTTTACAAGCAGTGAACAACTTGGCTGAACTTAGTTCTCTCAGTTCAGCGCGTACGAATTTAGGCTTAGGAAGTTTAGCGACAAAATCAACCGTTATGCTAAGCTCAGATGTGAGTGGAGTTCTTCCTGTCGCTAACGGCGGAACACAATGGTCTAGCAACGCTGTTGGCGTTATGACAACGCTTAATGCAACAGTTGGATCAAGCACCATTATTTCAAACTTCGGTCTGACTGTCGATGCGCCAAACACAGCCAACTCGCTAGCCGCATATTTTGTAAACGACGCCAGCGACGGTAACGGCGTAAAAATCAATGTCGACAATTCAAGCTCATCAAAATACGGATTAAAAATTTCTTCTTCTGCTAATGCCGCTAATTTAATTGTTCTCAATAGCGGTAACGTGGGTGTTGGCACTGCTACTCCGGTTACAACTTTAGATGTTGCAGGCGGTGTTCGCATCGGCATGCAATCAGATATTTGTACGACAACTTTCGCCGGTGCACTTCGCTACAACTCAGGAGTTGTCGAATACTGTAATGGAAGCGTGTGGAGCGCAGTTCAAACTGGCTCGGAGCCGTGGCTTAACTCAGGCAGTAATTTATATTACAGCTCTGGCAATGTAGGCATTGGAACTGCGTCTCCGAATTCACCACTGCATGTCTATGGCAGCAGTACTGAAATCTCTCGCTTTGATAGCGGTAGTATGGGGGCCTATGTTACGTTCTCGCGCAACAATTCACCGAAAGGTTACATCGGTTATTCAAGCGGTAGCGGAATTTTATTTAATAATGAAATTGCTGAGGCGATTTCAATTCGCTCAAACACTGCCGTACAACTCGGTACAGGTGGACAAGCTCACCTAACTGTAACATCCACTGGACAGGTAGGTATTGGCACAACAGCTCCGCCAACATCGGCCACATTAACAGTAAGTGGTCCAATCAGAACCACAGCAGCTGTTGAATTTGGCGATGGCACAGCTCAAAACTCTGCGGCTTGGGGTGGATATCAGCATGTTAATACTAACTGCTCGAGTTTAACTGACTGCATGGCCACTTGTCCTGCTGGAAAAAAGATTATTTCCGGAGGTTGCTACAATAGCGCCTCAGGTACGCTTGCCCAACTGATCAGTTCATTTCCAGCGAGCGACACCCAATGGCAGTGCAGATGGAACGCGACTGGGGCTCTTACATCAACCGCTTTTGCGATTTGCGTAAAATTCTAATTAAAGAACAACGTCTAATTTTTTCGTCGTAAGTTTTACTTCGTCACGGCTAATATCAATAATCATTGGAGAGATAATTAATCCTTCTTTAGCCGCTTTCTTTAAAAGCTTTACGTATTCAGGATCTAAATCACATGGCGAGAAAAAATCGACGTCATTACGTTGAACGGCAAAGATTAATTCGCATTTATGCCCTTGCTGCATTAAGTGCATCATCTCTTGAATATGCTTTTGCCCACGCTCTGTGACGGCGTCAGGAAATTGGGCGTGATGTTTTTTATCTACTTTAGAACGGTAAGTTGTATTTTTAATTTCGATAAAATGTTTTTTAGCTTTTGCATTATCTAAATCTATTTCTTTAAAAAAGAAGGCGCCATCTAGGCGTGTTTCTTTTGAAATTTTATATTCTGGCTTATAAAAACCGTATTCAGCCCATTCTTTTAAAAACGGAGTTCCCGTATCAATAGCATTTTGAATCGCTTCAGTCACAACACGGTTTGGATTTGAAGTATTCACCCCGACCCAGGCGCCTTCTTCAGTTTGCACGGCTTCTAGAGTGCCCTTTAATTTTTTTAAAGGATCACCATGAAGTGAGAACCAACACTTTTGCGGCTGTGCAGGATTTTTTTCAATCACCGCTTTTAATGAGCCCGTGTTAGGAACATGAATTGTGATTTTTTCACCGTCTAATTCCACATCAGCAAAAAATCTTTTATAGCGTGAAAGTAAAATTCCTTCGTGAAGTTTTTTTTCAAATTTCATTTGGCAAATCCTTTTTGAACAATATGTTCCATTAATTTTGGAACACCTAATGTCACCACTTTTATACTCTAGAAGGTGCCAATTGAGCCACATTATTTTGGCCGACCAATTGCTTTAAGGTGTTCCAACAACTTTTTAGAAACAAATGACACCAATTTATTGGAGTCGCAAATTAAACAGGGGGATTTATGAAATCATTATTTTTAGCGATTATGTTAATCGCAGGCTTAGCACAAGCTCAATTAGTACCAGGCAATGGTGACGGACACGGCAGACCAGGTCGCCCAAGCCGCCCGAGCCATCCACAACCGGCTCCATACCCGGGTAACCCATACGAACCGGGATATCCATCATATCCAAATAATCCGTATGAACCAGGCTACCCTTCTTACCCAGGCTACAGTGACTACGGTCCGGCGTACACTTACCGCTGGTTAGATATGGGCACAAGCAAAGTAGATAAGTTCATGTCTGAAACTATCTACATCAACGCTGGTGACCGTTTAGTGAACGAAGTTTTATTACGTTCTTCTAACGCTGACGTACAAATCATTCGCGCTTACGCTCGTTTATCAAACGGCCGTACGACAAACATCGCTACAGGTGTTGTCAGAGAAGGTCGCGACGTACGTGTACGTTTAGACTACCAATACTCAGTACGTGTTGATTCAATTCAAATCGAAGCTACGTCACAAAACGTAATCGGTTCACGCGCTCGTTTACAAGTTTGGTTAGGCTTAGCAGAATAATCGGCTGACTTACAAAAAGTAAATCAAAACACACTAAAAAGCCTCGAATGAAAGTTCGAGGCTTTTTTATTTCTGAAATATAAGATTACATTCTTTCTGGAGCTGGAATGCCCAGTAAAGATAAACCATGCTTAATCACTGCACCTGTTGAATAAGCTAGAGCTAAACGCGCCTTCTTAAGATCAGGCGCTTCAGCCGTACCGATCGCACAGTCATGATAGAATGTATTAAATTTTTTCGCCGTATCATATAAGTAAGAGCATAAAGCCGCAGGCTTATAATTTTCAGCCGAGTTTAAAACCACAGTGTTAAAGTTCATTAAGTGTTGCATTAGTTTTAACTCTGAATTGTGAGCTAAAACGTCAGTTGCAAATTCAGCATTGGCATCGAAAGTGAACTTTTTAAGTAACGAATTAATACGGGCAAATGAGTACTGGATAAACGGACCTGATTCACCATCAAGTTTTGTCCACTCGTTCATATCAAACACGATTTTTTTATTCGTGTCTTGCTTAAGCATACCGTATTTAATCGCGCCTTTAGCCACTTGATCAGCCACAGTTTCGATTTCTTCTGGTGTCCATTCGTTCGTGTAACGGTTTAAATATTCAGCTTTAATATGATTTCTCATGGTTTCAACTAACGCCGTTAATGGAACAATATTTCCTTTACGCGAGCTCATCGCCCCGTCTGGAAGTTCAACGTAGTTGTACTGTAAGTGAAAACAATCTTTGGCTTGGTTAAAACCCAAAACTTCTAAAGTTTTAAAAACCTGTTTGAAGTGCAAAGCCTGTCTTTGGTCCACTACGTAAATTGATTTTTCGATTTTATAATCTTCAAATTTACGACGGGCTAGCTCGACATCTTTTGTCGCATAAAGGCCTGTGCCGTCAGATTTTAACAATAGGCAAAAACCCATGTTTTCATTCGAAAAATCAAGACCTATAGCGCCTTGTGATTCAACAAGTTTACCTTCTGAATGATATTTTTTGATTGTTTTAATTGAGTCAGAATCCACATCAGATTCAAAATACCAGTGGTCAAAATGCACATCAGCCCACTTGTAAACATCTTTCATTAACTCGATCGACCACTCACGCGTTTGTTTCCATAAATCGTAGTATTCGCCGTTTTTATGTTCTAACTGTTTTAAGATTTCAGTTAGGATTTTTTTATTTTCTTCTTCAAGCGGAGTACCTTCTTGGTCTTCTAATAAAAGATTACCTTTTGAATACATCGCACCTAACCACGCCCCTTTGTTTAACATCGGAATTGCTTCTTTATTGTGGTATTTCATAAACCATAGACATTTCGCCACGTGAGTTCCCACATCGCCTGGAAATGTTGAAGCTAAAATATTGTAACCTGAGTATCTTAAAAGTCTTACGATCGAATCACCTAAACACATGTTACGCATGTGACCCACGTGAAGTTCTTTATGCGTATTCGGCTGAGAATACTCGATCATCATTTTAGGTGTGGCTTCAGTTAACTGCGCTTTAAAAGTTTCACCGTTTAAGATCGGTTTTAAAACGTAATCAGCAAGACCTGCTGGCGTAAATTTAATATTGATGTACGGCCCAGCCGCTTCGACTGACCCGATCGCTTTTTTAAGAATAATATTTTGCGCGCATTCATTTTTTAATTCTTGCGCCAAAAGTTGCGCTACAACTGGCGGCCCTTTTTTTAAATTTTTAGCTGTGATAAAACAACCAAAAGCTAAATGACCTAGATCAGTGTTGGGTGGCTCGACAAGCGCCTTGTAAACATCTCCTGCACTCATCGCATCTTCGGCAACGCCGGCTGCTACTAGCTGAGTTTGAATAAGCTTAATAAGAGTTTGAGAAACTAGTTTTCGTAAAGGTTCGTGCATTAATGTCATAGCCTATATAGCTAACAAACAAGACTTGTTTAGACAACCTATGAGCGGCACAAAACCACCACTATGGCCTTGTTTTATAGCGAATTTTCACCCATGGCACCCCGTGAAAACCCTTGCATCAAAATATAGGCTTTGGAGGCTGGATTAACTCCCCGATTCAAAGTAAAAACCTTTGCTTTGAAGGGTCTTTGAAGCTAGTAATATAGCTCTAAATTCAGTGATATTTTTTGCACTAAAAGGTGGCAAAGTGTTGAACGACATTCCAGGCGGAAACGCCGGTGAAAATCAAGATTCAGGAGCTCAAAAACCAACTCCTCAACCAGTTCGTAAACCTGACTGGTTAAAAGTTCGTGCTCCCGCTGGCGAAAACTACAGCCGTATCAAAGAAATGTTAGGCGAATTAAAATTAGCCACTGTTTGCCAAGAAGCGCGCTGCCCGAATATGGGTGAATGTTGGTCAGGCGGAACAGCAACAATCATGATCATGGGTGACACGTGCACACGTGGTTGCCGTTTCTGTAACGTGAAAACTGGAAATGCAAAAACAGGCCTTCCTCCGGTTGATCCTTTTGAACCAGAAAAAGTAGCGTACTCAGTTTCGCAAATGAAACTTAAGTACGTCGTTGTGACTTCAGTTGACCGCGATGATATGCCTGATCAAGGTTCAGATCATTTCGCAAGAACTGTTAAGACAATGAAGAAATTAGATCCTGATTTAATTATTGAAATTTTAACTCCAGATTTCCGCGGTGAAGAAAATTTAATTCTTCATTTAGCAGCGGCATATCCTGATGTATTTGCTCACAACATTGAAACTGTTGAGCGTTTAACTCCGCGTGTGCGTGACCCGCGCGCTAAATACCGTCAATCGATGGATGTATTAGCGTTAGTTAAAAAATTCGATCCAAAAATTTATACTAAATCTTCAATCATGTTGGGCTTAGGCGAAACTGACGAAGAAGTGATTCAAACTTTAAAAGATTTACGTTCAGTTGGCTGTGACGTTGTGACTTTCGGTCAATACTTACAACCGACTCCGAAACATTTAAAAGTGATTGAGTTCGTTACACCAGAAAAATTTAAATTCTGGCAAGAGACAGCTGAAGCGATGGGGTTTTTATACGTGGCTTCGGGTCCGTTAGTAAGAAGTTCCTACCGCGCAGGCGAGTTCTTCTTAGAAGGCATGATTAAACAAAATAGAGAATTAAATAAAGTAGACCGTTTGAAAGGAAACAACTAGAAATGGCTGATGTAAAATTACCTGAATTAGGTGAAGGCGTAACTGAGGGCGAATTAGTTAAATGGTTAGTAAAACCAGGCGACCAAGTTAAGGCTGATCAAACTGTAGCTGAAATCATGACTGATAAAGCGACTGTTGAAGTTCCAACTCCGATCGCAGGAACTGTTAAAGAATTATTATTTAAACCAGGCCAAGTTATCAAAGTTGAGTCTGTAATTTTAAAATTAGAAGGTGGTGCGACAGCGACTGCTTCTGCTCCAGCACCTAAAGCAGCTCCGGCTCCTGCCGCCGCTCAAGCTCCACAAGCCGCAGCCCCTGCTGCCACTGGTGGCGGTACAACTGATGTAAAACTTCCTGAATTAGGTGAAGGTGTTACTGAAGGTGAATTAGTTAAATGGACTGTGAACGTTGGTGATGTTGTTAAAGCTGACCAAACTGTAGCAGAGATCATGACTGACAAAGCGACTGTTGAAGTTCCGACTCCAGTAGCTGGTACAGTTAAAGAATTAAAATTTAAAAAAGGTGACGTGATCAAAGTTGAATCTGTGATTTTAACTTTATCAGGCGCAGCCGCAGGTGCTTCGAAAGTTGCTCCAGCAGCTCACGCGAATGGTAACGGTGCCGCTCCTGCAAAACCTGCAGCTCCGACTCCGATGACAGCTTCAGCTGGTGCAGCGGTGGCTGGTGGTATCTACCCTCCTGTCGCTGAATCACGCGTGTTAGCAACTCCTGCAACTCGCCGTTTAGCTCGCGAGATGGGTGTTGATATCAACGCTATGTCTGGTACTGGTTTAGCAGGCCGTGTAACTCGTGAAGACGTGTTAGGTGCTAAAGGTGGTAAAGCAACAGCAGCTACTTCAACTGGTGCAGGTGCTACATCTGCAGGTTCTCCGACAATGAACTTCCCGAAACCAGAATACAAATCGACTAATGCTCAATTAGAAGAGCGTGTAGACTTACTTGGTATCCGTAAAAAAATCGCTCAGAACATGCAAATGTCTAAAGCGATCATTCCTCACTTCACATTAATGGATGAGGCTGACGTAACTCAGTTAGTAGCCTTACGTGAATCATTAAAAGATTACGCTGAGAAAAACGGAACTAAGATCACTTACTTACCGTTTGCGATGAAAGCGTTAATCGCAACTATCCGTGAGTTCCCGCAATTCAATGCTTCAATTGATGATGCAAATTCACAAATCGTTTACAAAAAATACTTCAACATCGGTTTTGCTGCCGACACTCCAAATGGTTTAGTGGTTCCAGTGATTAAAAATGCTGACCAAAAAACTATTTTAGAAATCTCTAAAGAAATTTTAGATCTTTCTAAACGTGCCCGCGACGGAAAATTAAAACCAGATGAAATGAAAGGCGCTACTATCACGATCACGAACATCGGTTCAGTGGGTGGTACGTATGCAACGCCAATCATTAATCACCCTGAAGTAGCGATCCTTGGTATGTACAAAATGTCTGATAAACCGGTTTTAAACAAAGACGGTTCTATCGGTTTCATCAAATCAATGAACTACACAATCACTGCTGACCACCGTTTAATCGATGGCGCCGTGGCTGCTAACTTCCTAAAATCATTCTTCGCTAAGATTCAAAATCCAGGCGTAATGATGATGGGAATGTCATAAGAAAGTAGAAACGTATGAAAAACATCTTTTTGTTCTCGGTATTTGCGATGGCCCTACAAATCACAGGTTGCTCTTCAGCACCTCAACTTGTTCCATCAACAGACTGGGAACAAAAAAGTGTCAGCGAGTCTAAAGCGACTGAGTCTGCTGTTCCATCAACTCCCCTGACTCCTGAAACCGAGAAAGTAAATTTCTGCAGTTACAGTGGTGGTTTGGCGTTTGGCCGACAAGGTGGAGTGTACACAGGTCAGTGTCCAAAAACTTTAGAGCGCGCATTTAAAAAAGGTTATCTTAAAGGCCGTGCTGAGTACGATAGCCAGCACCCACAAGAAGGAAATAAATAATTTATGCAAAATTTTGACGTAGTAGTAATTGGTTCTGGTCCCGGTGGTTATGTCGCAGCAATTCGTTCTGCGCAATTAGGGTTCAAGACGGCAGTCATCGAACGCGAAGCTTTAGGCGGCGTTTGCTTAAATGTAGGCTGTATCCCTTCAAAAGCGATGATCACGGCAACTCACATGTTACACCGTGCTCAACATGATTTCAAAACTATGGGTTTAAATATCAAAGGCGGTATCGACGTTGATATGAAAACTTTAGTTAAATGGAAACAATCTGTTTGCGATAAAATGTCTGGCGGTGTGAACCAATTATTAAAAGGTAACACAGTTACTATCTTAAAAGGTGAAGCGACTTTCAAAACAACTAAAGAATTAACTTTAAAATCAGCTTCTGGCACAGACACAGTAACTGCGAAACATTTCATTATCGCAACTGGTTCTCGCCCGATTGAAATTCCAGGCTTTCCGTTTGATGAAAAAGATATTTGTTCATCAACTGGCGCCTTAAACTTCGACGAAATCCCTAAACGTGTTGTTGCTATCGGTGGTGGCTACATCGGTTTAGAGATCACTTCTTACCTACGTAAATTAGGTTCTGAAGTTATCGTTGTTGAAGCGCAAAATTCTTTATTAGCTGGCGTTGTTGATCCTGAGTGCGCTCAGGTTGTAACTCGTAAAGCCGAAAAAGCTGGTATCCAGTTTAAATTTGGCGCGAAAGCAAAAGGCCAAAAGAAAACTAAAGACGGCTACGAAGTCACTGTTGAAATCAACGGTAAAGACGAAGTAATCAAATGTGATAAAATCTTAGTAACTGTTGGCCGTCGTCCAAATGGCGATCAAGCTAACTTAAAAGGTGTTGGTATCGCTGTTGACGAGCGTGGCTTTGTTAAAGTTGATGCTCAACGCAGAACGAATATCCCGCACATCTTCGCTATCGGTGATATCTGTGGCCAACCGATGTTAGCTCACAAAGCTTCTCACGAAGGTGTAATGGTTCCTGAAATTATCTCTGGCATTAACCGTGTTTACGACGCGAAAACAGTTCCTGCAGTAGTGTTCACAGATCCAGAAATCGCATCTGCAGGCATGACTGAAGCTGAATGCAAAGCTAAAGGTTTTAACGATTTATTAATCTCTAAGTTCCCATTTGCAGCGAACGGCCGTGCTGTGAGCATGATGGAAACTGATGGTTTCGTAAAAATGATCGCTGACAAGAAAACTCACGTTTTACTTGGCGTTCATATCGTTGGCCCTGAAGCTTCTAACTTAATTTCTGAAGCTGCCTTAGCCATCGAAATGGGTGCACGTTTAGAAGACGTTGCTTTAACGATCCATCCTCACCCAACTTTAGGTGAAACTATGATGGAAGCTGCTGAAGCAACTCTTGGTCACGCGATCCATATTATTCAAAAGCCTTTAACGGGCGCTAAATCAGCGCACGCTTAATTTAGAATTACGAGTGGCGCAGTTGCGCCACTTAATAACCGAAACGACCCAATCGGTTAATTTATACGGGTGTCTTAAATGATTTTCGAAGACTGGGGCCTTATTTCTTATCAAGAGGCCATGAACAAACAAATCGAATATGTAGAAAAGCTAGATGCACTTCTTGCCAGCGGCGAGAATCATCCAGGCTTTCTGATTTTTTGTTCGCACCCAGCTGTTGTAACTACCGGCAGACAAACGCAAAGCTCAGATATCTTTTCTTGGGCAGGACCTGTGATCGAAGTTTCACGCGGTGGCAGAGCCACTTATCATGGTCCTTCGCAGATTGTTGTCTACCCGATTATTTCATTAAAAAATCCACGCGGTAAAAAAGCTGATTCTGATGAACAGCGCGTAGCTCAAGATGTGCGTGGTTATTTACGTACTTTTGAATCAGCCATTGTTAAAACTTTAAAATCTTACGACATTACGGCTGAGGGAAAAACTCCACACAAGATGCCTGGGCAAACAGTAGAAACTGATGAAACCGGCGTCTGGATGGGAAACCAAAAGATCGCCTCTTTAGGTATTGCTGTAAAAAAGTGGATTACCTATCACGGGGCTGCGATTAATTTTCACAACGACCCTACTGCTTTTACAGGAATTAACCCGTGCGGTTTTAAAACTGAGACGATGATTTCGGTAGAAAAAGTTGTGGGCGATGGAAAAGTGTCTGTCGAAGAATTCAAGACAACTCTAAAAAATAACTTAGAATCATCTCTTTAGTTGCTAGAAGCTTCTCTCAAAGCTTCGATAGCTTTAGCCTGTTCGCTTTTTACTGTCGACTTTACTACAAAATGCAAAGGAAGATCGGGACCACGGCCCACTGCTAGGTTGTAAATAAATACTTCGCCATTATGCATTTTTTTAATAATCGTAAATACTTCTCTGAAATAAACCGGAGCTTCTACACCCGCTTCATTGTTTTCATTAAATGACTGAATAACATAGGTAGATTCATCAGCCCAAATATTTTGAGTAAAGCAATAAGAAGACTTTCCAACCGGAAACACGTCCGTAACTTGGCAAATCTGATTCACAGACTGATTCGATTTTATTTTTTTTAATCCAGTAACAGAGTTCAGTTGAAAGCCGTCAGACAAAAATGTTTGAAAAACCTTATGGTGATCAAGTTTTCCAAGGCAATCCATAGTTTCAATTCTTAAGGCTTCAGATTCGAATTCTGCACCTAATTTATTGGCTGTCATTTTCTCTGGAAAATCAACATCAGAGCGATTCTTGCATTTCAAGTTAGGGTTTAAAGAATTTTGATAAACCTGAAACGCACTGGTTGATAATTCCTTATGAATTTGCTGAATAAAAGCCGTTGTGTACTGCTGTGATGCCGCTGATGAATTGCCTTGTTTGATAAAAAACTTCTGCATTTCCTGATAAACAGAAGGCTTCGGCGATAACTGATTTAACCAAGTGACTAAGTCGTCTTGCTGAACATTCCAAGCCAGAGCATTTTGAGCTCCAATCAAAAGACTTATTACTGCGATTTTTTTAATTGAATTTAGAACATTAAGCATAAGCACCTCAAAATTAGTCGCCGATACAGGCTTTTTCCAGCCAGAATCCAAATAACAGCATTCTAAAATGAATAAGCTCTTTTTTGGCCGTAAGCTTGATGTGACGACGATCTTTTCTTGGTAGATCACAAAAGCCATATTGCTGATAACAATATTTATGCGTGCCTACGGCAAACTTTTCTACCTTCGAGCAACGTGGGAATTCATTCGCGCGGATCTGTTCACGCTCTAACTCTTCTTGCAAACAAGTGCGAATATTGGCTAAAAATTCACGGCCTTTTTCAGAGTAATTGGCTTCGTCAGCTTGGTATTTTTCGCAGTAGTGTTTGCCGAATTTTAAGTAGTAACCGTCAGAACCGCACTGCTCACGCATTTCAAGGCATTGGTAATAATCGCAAGTTCCTAATAAGGCTCCGCAATCACTCGCACGCACGGATAATACCGCAAACATTCCTAATAAGAAGATAGATAATACCCGTCTCATGAGAAAGTTTGTACCTGAGCCGATATAGCAAAAGCAAGAGCGCAGCTATCACCGAGTGATAACTGCAGGAGCGTCTACTTGTTTGACAGGAGTTTTATTCGGCTGCAGGTGCGCCGGAAGTACCAGCTGCTACGTTGGCTGCCATAACGATTGTGGCTTCGCCTTTAGCTACGATATCGCCATTAGCCTTCTTAGCAATCGTCTCGACAATCCCTAAACCACGGCCTTTATGAAGCTTCGTGATCGTTAACTCGAACGTGATTTCATCGTCGATAAAAACCGGATTTTTAAACGTTAAAGTTTGGGCGCGGTAAACGCCGCCTGAACCCATAGTTTGGTTTAAGCAGCGAGAAATAAGCGCGCCTAGGATCATCCCGTGCGCGATACGTTTTTTGAAAATCGTTGTAGCTGCGTAAGCATCATCAAGATGAATCGGATTATAATCACCAGACATTTCTGCAAATAGGCGAACCATTTTGTCAGTAATAACTTCTTTGATGACGGCTTTGTAGCCGACATCTTTTTGTTGTTGTCTTGCGTTTTCTTCTTCTAAAAAATTTGATGATGACATAGCAAATAGTTATAGAATATTTGCCGCTAACTCTGCAAGCGCAGAACGCTCACCTTTAGTCAGCGTGACATGGGCCGCAATATTTTGGCCTTTAAATCTTTCTACCGCATGTGTCAGACCCGAGTTTGCTGAATCTACGTACGGATTATCGATTTGGTAAACGTCACCTGTTAAAATCACTTTAGTGCCATTACCAGCACGGGTAATGATCGTCTTAATTTCGTGCGGAGTTAAGTTTTGCGCCTCATCCACGATTAAGTACTGCTTAGGAATACTACGGCCACGGATATATGTTAATGGCTCGATATTTAGCATACCTTGGTTGATGAGCTCTTGCGCACGGCCTGCTGCTTTTTTATCGGCACCCATTAAGAATTCAACGTTATCGAAAATCGGCTGCATCCATGGATTTAATTTTTGCTCGATATCACCAGGAAGGTAACCAATATCACGGCCCATTGGAAAAATCGGACGAGAAACTAATAAACGTTGGAAACGGCCTTCATCAAGCGTCTTAAATAAACCCGCGGCAATTGCTAATAATGTTTTACCTGTACCCGCTTTACCCACTAAAGAAACCATCATGATTTCATCGTTAAGTAAGGCATCTAACGCGAATGATTGTTCAACGTTACGTGCGTGGATTCCCCAGATGCTGTCTGGTGGATTGATTAATGGAACAACGGCTTTTTCAACTCCAGAATAACGGCCAATCGCTGAGTGATTTGGATTTGAAGCGTCTTTTAAAATCACGTATTGGTTGATGTAAAGTTTGTAATCCACCACTAATTTTTTATCGCGGTAGAATACGTCGATATCATTCGGCTTAACTTCAACTTCAAGATAACCTTCGTAAAGATCTTCTTGGTTTACATCTGAGTTATCGTAATCTTTAGCGTTGATTCCGTAAACGTCAGCTTTGATACGTAAGTTAATATCTTTAGAAATTAATTCTACTTTTGCACGTGGATGTTGTTTTTGTAGAGCTAAAGCTGTGCTTAAGATACGGTTATCAGCTTTGTTTTGATCTAACTCTGAAGGCACACCGGCCATCATCATATCAGTCGTAATGTAAACCATAGTTTCATGGTTATCGATCTGAACACCTTGAGCTAAACTTCCTTTAGATCTTAGAACGTCAACGAAGCGGCTGAATTGACGCGCGTTTCGACCGTTTTCACCTTGGTCACGTTTGAACTTATCGACTTCTTCGATAACGGCAAACGGAATATGTAAATCAGCATCGCCGAACTTCAATAATGCAAAAGCATCAAATAAGATAACATTCGTATCTAGTACGATTTTACGGCGTTTAGTTTTTGCTGCTGGTGTAGGATTAGAACTCAATTCGACCTCCGTGGAATTTGATCGGCGCTCTATCATGAGCGCTTATATAAATTCCACATCAGTCAGTCTTTAGAGTAAAGAGAATTAAAAAAATTTTTTGTTAATTTTATGCTAGCGAAGGACCGGCGATAAGATCACCCTCATCAATCTGCAAACCTTCGTTTAACGAGATGATGAAATTCACAAAATGCTGGAGCGCAACATCTGTTGTAGCACCCTTCATGTACTCAACACCGTGACGAACAACTTCTTCTTGTGAATCGTAAGTTGCGTGTTTTACTTTTACATGTAACGGAAAATAAGTTTTTGCATTTAAATACACGCGCAGAGCAACTTCTTCTCCCACTTGGAATGAACCCATGTGTTTTTCTAGCGTGAAAGATAAACCATCACCGGAAATGTCATACATCGAAACTTTGTATAAACCTTTTTCTGGTAACACTAACATGCCACTAATTAAGTCAGATAAAATTGTACGCTCTACCTGGCGGCGCTCTTTTAAGATAATCGGTTGAAACTTGCCTTTATGCTCCTGCATATTAAGCAGTTTTTGATCACTATTGCCCATCTCTTGCGTATTTGTTGTATTTACTGTTTTCAGACGTGGCGTAATATCGATCACTTTTGCCATTTTTATCCCCCTGGGGCTGTAGAGCCTTCCCCCATATATGCATTACCCCTATCGGCAAAAAATTGTCTTAACTTGAGATCCAGAAATGATACAGTTTAGAGCATTATGTTGCGTTTAATGGCGCTGATCGCGCTGAGCCTGTTTATACACATTATGATGTACGAAGGAGTCTGGTATCTACCACCAGCACCCAGACCTTCGTCGGGCGATGTTGAAATCGAAGTGGTCGAAGAAAAAGCGCAAGATCAACGTGAGAAAAAATTCGATAAAGCAGTCGTAAAAAACACCACCACACAAGAACCTAAAGATATGTCTGATCCCGCGCAATTTATGGCGGAGAAAAATCAACGTTTCGATAAACAAACACGCGCCACTAAACTTGGTGCTTTTGAAAACCGCGCCCCATCTAAAGGAAGCCAAGGTACTGCTGTGGCCCAACAAAAAGCTTCGGCGCAAAAAACTCCGGCGAGTGATGATGGTGATGTGCCAGAGTTCGCTCGAGAAATGCAACAGCAAATGGCGCGCGTGCAAGAATCAACTGTGCCTTACGAATTACCAAGTGATATTCAAAGTGGATCAGCAACAAACTTAAATGCCGACGCTCATATCTACGCTTCGTTTTATAATCGTATTTTAAGTTTATTTTATGTTCGTTGGGCTGAAAGATTAAATGCAATTTTTGATCGTCTGCCGACAGATACTCGCAAAATGTTAGCTGGTAAATCTTGGACAACAGAGGTTGAAATCCTGCTCGACAAAACAGGTCTTTATCAAGAAGGCTTAGTGATGCAAAGTTCTGGCTTCAAACCATTTGATGAAGCAGGAATTTACGCGTTTAAGAGCGCCAAGTTCTTCCCGAACCCACCTAAAGCTAAAGTCGAGGCCGACGGAGGCCGCGTTCGTCTTAGGTACAGAATTCGCGTCAACGTGTACTGATCCCACAGCCACCGCACGCATTTTCGGCTAAAATAGAGGAATGAAATCAGCACTATTTTCTATTCTATTTTTGGCGTCATTTGCGGCGCAGGCGATGACCACTGAAATCGGATTAAGTTACGGATTTTCTAAGAAAAATTTCAACGCGACCAACTACTACCAATCTGAAACTAAATCAGCGTCGTTATCGTTTTATCTTTTTGAAAAAATCGCTCTTGAATTAAGTTACACCGAATCGTTTTACGAAAACCAAGAAAACGATGCCACATCTCAACGTGTGCTACAGCAAACATCGAATGTAGCCGGCACAGATTTAATTTTTATTTTAACTGACCAGCGCAGTGATTTTCAGCCCTATATTAAAGGCGGCGCAGCTTACATCAGTAAAAAAGCTGTAATCAAATATCAAAACGCCAACGCTTACGAAATTCCTACGAAAGATGGCGTGGCTCCTAGTTACGGTGTGGGTTTAAAATATAAACTGACAGAAAAATTTTCGATTCGTTTAGGTTACGATATCTGGAAAACACCAATGGATGACGGCTCTAAAACCGAAGATACCGCGTTTAAGGCCGGACTTAGCTGGTTCTTATAAAAATGAAAAAAACCACCCTGCTAGCGATTAGTTTTCTTTTTCTAACAAGCTGCCAGCTTGGTTATTATTTTAAATCAGCGAAAAACCAATTTTCAATGATGGCTAGCCGCGAACCAGTTAGCGAAGTGTTAAATCAGGATTCACTCACTGAAGCCCAAAAAAATAAATTACGTTTAAGCCAACAGGCGCGCGAATTTGCATTTAATGATCTGCATTTAAAACAAACTAAAAATTACGACACCTACATTGATCTTAAACGCCCTTATGTGACTTGGGTGGTAAATGCCGCTTACAAGTGGGAATTAAAAAATTACCAATGGTCGTACCCGATTGTAGGCGCAATGCCGTACAAAGGTTTTTTCAGCGAAGAAGAAGCCAAAGAAGAAGCTGAAGATTTAAAAAAACAAGGTTTAGATACCAATGTGCGTGGCGTTTCTGCTTATTCAACTTTAGGTTGGTTTAAAGATTCTGTTTTATCGTCGATGTTACGTTATAAAGATCATGATTTAGTAAACACCATTATCCACGAAATTACTCACACGACCGTGTATATCAAACACAATGCGGATTTTAACGAGCGTCTCGCAGTATTTATCGGCAACAAGGGCACTGAAATGTTTTATAAAAAGCTTGAAGGCCAAGATTCACCGACTGTAAAAACGATCTTAGCAGAATACGAAGACGATAAATTATTTTCGAGCTTTATTTCAGAACAAATTAAACAACTTGAAGCCTGGTATAAATCAAATTCAGAACAAAATGAAAAACTACGCCAAGAGCAGTTCGAAAAAATCAAAGAAGCTTTTAAAGCGCAAGTAAGCCCTAAAATCAAAGCCGGAAGTTATTCTCGTTTTTTAACTGAAACCATGAATAATGCCACATTAGGATTAATGCGCACTTATATGGAA
This sequence comes from Pseudobdellovibrio sp. HCB154, assembly GCF_046267985.1. Lineage (GTDB taxonomy): Bacteria > Bdellovibrionota > Bdellovibrionia > Bdellovibrionales > Bdellovibrionaceae > Pseudobdellovibrio. The sequence goes on from NZ_CP176530.1 coordinate 2,755,810, forward strand.
GACCTAAGTGATTTTGAAAAACTATATGCAAAGTGTGGCGATAATATGGATCAGTTTATTGAAAAGGTTAAAACCTTAGAAAAATCTGATGATCCTGCTGCTGATTTAAAAAAGTTAGCTCAGTAATTATTTAATATCTAAAAAGCGCATAAGATTGTGCGACTGCACGTCGGGCGAAAATTTCGTATAGAATTTACGATCCAGATCTACTGAAGCTTTGATTTTATCAGCTAAGTTTTCAAGACTGTAAAACACACAGTTCGTCGAAAACTCACTCACCACTTTAAATGATTCATGCATTAACAACGGTAGCTGATACGCGTAAGCTAAGTTATAAGCGCCAGAAATTTTAGTTTTTAAATACACATCGAAATAACGGTTGTTCGGGTGCATTAAAGGCATAACAAACTTAGCTTGCTGTAAATCTTCTTCTAGCTGTTCATCAGGTACGTAACCTTCATAGAATCTAAAATACGATTCAAGCCCTGCTTCGCGAACCATAGTTCTGATTTTTGGCCCGTCATGAGTTAAACAGTTACCTAAAAGCGAAAACTGATAACCAGCAAAAGCTTTTGGATTTTTCTTTAAAATTTCAATCAGACCAAAATAATCTCTGCGGTCTTGTTCTAACACTCCAGGAATGGCGATCAGTTTGTGATTGGCAAAATCAACGGGCATCGCTTGCGTCACAGGATAAAACGCTTCAACTTTATCTGGCGCAAAACCGTGATGAACCACATAGTCTTTATTAAAATCAGCCAATACTAAGTATTTCTTAACTTTAATGTTGATGAACTTTTGTGTGAAACTTTTCACAAGGCTGATCGGGTTATGGTGAAAACCGACAACCGGTGATTTGTTGAAAAAAGTTTTAACGACTAAATTACGAATATTTTTACCTTGGGCTGAATTATAAATCACTAAGTCGTAGTTACCGTGATTGATTAATTCACCGGCCTGCTTCCAACCGATTTTTTCATTAATTAAATGCACATGGCGAAACAGCTTCATGTGCGGCATTTTATTATAACCCGCTTCAGGAATCGCGATATCAATACGGCAATTCTTTAGGGCACGCACGAATGGTTCAATAATTTCAGTGTGTGAAGTGCTGAGTTCAACAAGCAAGACTGATTTTGACTTTACTGGAATCGGACTCATGCTATTTCTCCTCGATAATTTGAGGAGGCGGAAGTTTCGTCGGCTGTTTAGCCTTGCTTGGTTCATCACCTAGAACTAATGACTTTAATTTTAAGTTAATATCTTGCTTGATCGCCAAATAATCTAAAAACTTTTTATCGCCCAATAACGATTTCACTTTATCAAGCTCTTGCAGGCTTAAGTTATTATAAGCTGTTAAAGTTTTTTTGTAGTCTTTGATAACTTCAGCGGCACGCGCTTTAGATAATTGCGGATCTTCTTTGCTTTGAAATGACAGTTTTTGCAGTTGTGTGGCTAACTGCATTTTTTGCTTATTTAATTCACGGTGAATATCAGAAAATTTCTTTTCTTCAGAGGCTGAAAGATTCAACTCATCGCTGACTTTCCAGATAAAGATGTCTTCTACGGAATTTTTCTTAGGCGTAGGTGCGCTTTGAGCAAACGCAGGTAGACTTATAAAGATAGAAAGAAGGACTGTTAAAAAAGACATTTACCAAATTATGTCTATTTTTAGCCAAGTAAACAAATGAATTTGGACGTCCGTTTCCAAGATTCACTTTATTGATTTTAGATCACGATTAAAGTTGTAAATCCACTCCCTGGTTAGAACTTAATCTCTCATTTAAGACTTCTGCGTAAAAATCAGAATCATTTTGTACTGATGCCGCCATCTCTACCCAGTCTTGTGGGTTTTCAAGAGCTTGTTCAATGATCAGTTGTCTGTTATTTGCAGCCATCTGATTTTGTGAGCTCATGTCAAAAAGTTTTAGACTCATAGTGGCCAGACCTAGGCCCAATGTTAAACTGATACCAACCACTCCCATCTTCACAACGTGCAAAGTACGCACATTATTAGAGGGGCGATAATATCGCACTTGTTGTTCTAAGAACACCCACGGCTTAGCCCACTTACTTGTAGCAGGCTTGATTTCTGTTTTTGCGACATCGGCCATGATTTTGTCATGGAGTTTATCGAAAAACATTTCATCCATGGGAAGTTCAATAGGATCTTCCCGTTTAAGTTGTTCTCTCAATCCCTGATTTTCTTTCATTCTACTCAGCCTCCGCATACTTAGTATTTAGTTCTGTGAAGAATCCACCAATCTCGTTTGTCCAAGATTTTAATTCCGCACGGTCTTCGAACACTTCTTTTAACTTTAATAATGCATGTCTGTAGTTCGCTTTAGCTGTGTCGTATGGGCACTCCATAACTTCAGCGATTTCAGAGAAGCTCATGTCTTCGTACACACGTAACACAAGAGCTGTTTTTTGCTTGAAAGGAAGTTTTTCAACCTCAGTATTTAAAATTTCACCGACAGCTCTATGAACAAGAGATTTCTCAGCCTGAGGATCGATTCCTAATTGCACATCTTCAATATCAGAATAGTCGTAACGATCTTCACGTAATTTATTACGAGCCGTGTTCACCGTAATCTGATACAACCAACTCTTGAAAGACGAACGTCCTTCGAAAGAGTTTAGTTTTTCGTAAGTCTTAATAAAAGACTCTTGCACCACGTCTTGTGCAATATCCAGGTCTTTAACAAATCTCATACTTAACCGTAGCAATCCCTTTTGATGTCGTTTCACAAGTTCTGAGAACGAAGCTCGCTGACCGTTGCGGACTTCTTCGACCAATTGTAAGTCAGTCTTCTCTACTTGAATCATAGACACACCCCTGTCTAAGTTCGGTTAACAAGTTTTCTACACTTCTTAACCTTTTTTCATGCTGCCCCCTCTAAGAACCTATTCCTTAGATCCCAGCATGCTTGCTAATTATTAAAGCAATACGCAGGCCAAACCCTCAAGGGTCAAAATGGCCTAACATATTGAATTAATTAATCTTTTAGGCGTTTAGTAATGGCATACATAAGAGATTTTTATGAGGGTAAATTCTCGCACTTTGTGGAGCAATAAGTGGGGCTAACTATATAAAGCTTCTAGCAATTATTCCGACAAGAAAGCCAGACCTAAGTTCAGGGGGTGGGGAATGGCTTGGATCACGCGATCTATCATATCAACTTTTGTTTTATCAGCGCCACTCTATATATATGCGGTGACACCACTTACAGTCGGAACTCTTGGCGCTGGTGGAGTCAAATCGATAACACCCACTTCGTCTGTATTAAAAGTGACAACTTCGGCCAACGCCATTTGTAAATGGTCGACAAAAAATCAAAGTTATCAATTGATGCCTTCAAAATTTAAATCAACTGGCAGTGCTCGTTTACACGAACAACCGCTGACTGGATTAAAACCACAAACTGCATATACTTATTATGTCGCTTGCCAAGCCGACAATGTGACTAGTGTTGTAACGGTTATGAAATTCACCACAACAAAAGTTCCTGTTGCACAAGCAGCACCAGCTGAAAAAGCTGAAGCTCCGCCTCTGGCGCCGATTGTAGCTCCGGTCATAGCCCCGATCACAGTTCCGAAAATTTCATTCGCTGCTCTTCCCGAGCAGGCTTATCTAGCAAGTCCTTTAAATAATTTTACCGCGGGAAAAACCTGTGTGGTTTACCAGATTTTTGATAACAGCCCTGCTTACAATAAAGTAGTGACCGAAATTTTTTCTCGCGAAGCGACTGTGAATGCAGCGGCCTGCAAAAAGTTTATCGAAAAGCACTATCTACCGTTTCAAGGTTGTGCTGGAAATAATGTTGATGGCAAATCATGGTCAATCGTTGGTGTTTTAAAAAATCCAAACAGCGAAGAAATTAAGTTCGATGGTTCAAACGGTAAAGATAACCTTTCACTGCAACAAGGCAGTGGTGCAATCGTGATGGCACCGGCTAAATGTGCTTCAAGTGATTTAATCGGCGAACAAGCGGCGTGGGAAAAAGTTAGTTCTTGCGATTACGCAAAAACCAAATTCTGCGTGAAAGCGGATATGCCGATTTTATATCAAGCTTCTCCGAAGTTAGCAGAACATATCAGTGCAGCCACAGGCAACAGTGACATCAAACGCGATATGGGTTGGTGTGGGGCTGTCGCTTTAACAATGTCGACATTAGGTAATGTGTATTCATCTCCCGCTGAAAATATGCAAGATCCATTTCTTTGGAAAAACCGCTTACCAGCGTTAGAAAAAATTCGTGAAATTTCTGATATTAACGAAAGAACTTCGCAGTACGCAGATCTTATTTATAAAATAGGTCAAATTGCTTCAACAAATTGGGCACGCGGCGGAACTCAAACTGACCGAGCGATTCTTAAATTTTTTAGCCGTGTTGATCCCTCGGTTGGAAATTTAGATAAATCAGCTTTTGAAGCCACCACTTTAAGAAAAACCTTTCAGCTTTTAACAGACCAATTCAGTATTGAGGCTGCCGCTAAAAATTTAACTGTGGGGCAAAACAACACGTTTGCCCGTGGCCAAGCGATTATTATGGATTGTTATCCGCAAAAAGTTGAAATCGCAAAATCCGATGGAGTTCGTAATTACTGGAAAACATCTGACTTTAAATGCCAATGGAAAAAATCTGGCCAAACACATGCCTTAGCTGTGAATGGTTTAGAAGATGATTATTTAAAAATTTATGACCCGTGGGGAAAAGTTTATAACTTACAGGTTTTTGAAAAGACGGCAGTTCCGCATTTAAATATGCAAGTGGCGTTTGCGATTCCTGCTGGTGATTCAGGGTATTTCAGAAATAACGGTATGATTGAAGATCTTCCGGCTGATTTTAGCCAAACTCTTGTTATGGCTAAAAGTGCACCTGCACCGATTGGCCGTTATGTAAAAAACTTTTATTACGTTGCCCTTTACGGCTATCAAACAGCGGTTATCGGTAAAGCTAAGGAGCCATAATTATGAAATACAAATTACTGGCTATTGCAGTGATCGCGGCTGTGATTTACTGGCAAAAAGATAAATTTACATCAAGTGATAAGGTGGCTAACGTCTCGAATGTCACAGATCAGTCTTCGACAGCAAAAAAAGAACCCGCCGTTAACGCTACGGCAAAGTATGACGATGTGACGATGACTCCTGACGAGTTAAATGACCGCCGTTATAAAAACGATCATTATTTAAAAAATTTAATGCTGGATCAGTCGGTGCAAAAATCTTTAGCCAGAACCCAAGAACTTTTTAAAGACACACCAAACGGTGAAGATATCGCCGTTTGGGTTTGTCTGGGAAAAGTTTTAGATTCTTCGCCTGGCTATGGCGAAGTTTTAAATTATGCCTTTAGTAAAATTAATGAAAATGCGGCTATCAATTTTTCGCATATCGAAAAGGTCACTAAAAATCTTTCGGCTGCTGAGGCGTTTGAACGCGGCCAATTAATTAATCTTGTGAATATGATGAGTCTAAACAAAGACGAAAAGATTAAATTCTTTGGCAGCGAACTTTCACGTCACGCAAGCTTTGATCAAGATGGCAACTGGAGCGCTGATGCCTTAAATCTAACAACAGCGCTGATCATGCTAAAAAATACAAACGCTAAAAATGAAGATGTGCTTCCGTATATGCGCGAAAGTTTAAGATTAAACACCAACCATGTTCTTAAAAATAAGCTGCTTACCCGCTTTGTAAGTTACTTTCCGGGCACAACGGCGGACTTAGCTGAATTTAAATAATTTTAGCGGCGCTTACGATTTGATTGAACGATTAAACGAGTTAAATCTTCGCACACGTTTAAGATACGGCTTTTTTTGATTTCAGTTAAGTTCACGAACTCAACACCCAATTCAGGGCTTTCTTTGGGTTTACGGCTGACAAAGCGGATCACACTGCCAACTAAGAACACAGCCCGCTTACCCACTTTAAGTGAAATGATGACGCCACTGCCTTTTTGAAAAAGCACAAGATCTGCAGCTACGGTCATCTTTGCACCCGATTCGGAGAAGTTAATCAGTTTAGCTTCAACACGGGCATTTCTATTTAATGAAGTTACAACGTGGCACTCATGCGGAAAATTATCCGGCACTTCAAAGCGCACGTGACGGCGGCGACGAAGCTCTAACATCTCTAAGTTATTAGTAGCTACGTAGAAACCTTTGCCATCCTGAAGAATCTTAGATTTAAAAAAGAAAACGCGTGTTCCTACACGAAAGCTGAAGGCACAAAGCTTATCTTTAAGTTCATGCACTTCTAACGGCAGAATATAAAGTTTCGCAAATCTTTCAACTTCTGAAGATGTCAGGTTGACCGGAACGATATCATTCGTGCGGCCATCAATTGTAATCTGGCATTTTTCGAAAATATTTTTCTTAAAAATTACTTCGATTTCAGATTTAGGAAGTTTTTCAAAAAAATTATTCATGCGCCTTTATATATTAGCTGGCGACAGTAACCTTGTTACGGCCGTTTTGTTTACTTTGGTATAAAGCTTTATCAGCACGGTCATACACAGTTTCCCAAGTGTCAGTGCTATTGAATTGCGAAACACCGATAGAAATTGTTACGGGAACTTTACGACCCTCAAAAATAAACTCATGCGCTTCGACAGTTTGACGAACGCGCTCAGCCACTTCACCGGCAGTTTTAATATTCGTTGCTTGTAATAACGTTACGAACTCTTCACCACCGAAACGGGCAAAATAATCATTAGCGCGAACTAAACGAGCTTGCATAAGTTTTCCTAACTCACGTAAGACGTAGTCACCACCCGGATGGCCGAAACCATCGTTGATCTTTTTAAAGAAATCGATATCAAAAGTAATAACAGACAAAGGCTCACCTAAGTTTTTAGCTCTTTGAATCACTTCCGGAGCTTTTTCTAATAACGCCCCTTTAGAGTAAGCACCTGTTAGAGCATCTTTTTGCGCTTTTTCTAAAGTTTTTTGGTTGGCGATAATTTCGATACTGCCTTTTTCTAAGAATTTAAAAATCACATTACCAGCTTTGATTCTGTCGCTGTTTTGTAATTTCTTTTGCACCATCGGAACAGCCATTTGGTCATTCACCGAAGTTTTATTCGTTGAATTCATATCCATGATCACAACTTCAAACCCGGCTAACATGATTTTCGCATGTGAACGGCTTAATGAAGCATCGGCAATATAGATGTCGCAATCCGGAGAACGACCGATTGTCATATCCGGTTTAGTGATAAGCCATTGTTTACCAACAGCTTCTGTCGGACCCACAAGACAAACAAGTGCCGGAGGAGCATCATCCGCTTGTTTAAGCGCACCTTTAAAAGTGTCGCTCAGCGCTCCCATCACCGTTGCTTCTTGTTGTTCGTTGTGCTTCGACATTGTTTATTTCACCTTTTACTCAAAACAGTATGATTGATAAAATTATCATGATCAATCTTAGCCTAGACCTAAGGGCGATGCGTTTTTTGTAACAAACAAAATTCAAAAATTATGATACAAATTTGGCTCGCCGCCTATGAAACTGCAACGTCTTCTTCAATACGGTGGAAACCCTTCCACTCTTTCAGACGACCATGTGGACGTGCATCAGTTTCAGTATATTCAAAAAGAACATAAGTTAATTTGGTAATACGGCCTAATGAAGTTACATCTAACGATGTTAACTCTGTCCAAGTTCCCGTGTTAAAATATTCTTTTCTGGTTCCCCATTTACGGTATTCATAAACATGAGTGTGGCCAAAAACCACCGAATGCACACGTTCATCAGCTAAAATACGTTTAGCAGCCAGACTTAAATCTGGAAAAATGGCACTTTCTAAAAAGATTTTTAATAATTTTTTTAAGGGCCATTTATAACGAGGGTCAGCTGAAAATAAAATTTGATAGATATATCTTGATAATAAGCCGACTGATTTAAACATCACCGCGGTTTCATTAAACAACGCCCAACGAATCATCGCCCCGAACGGACGAATTTTATCAACATGCGGATAACGTTCTTTGATTTTTAAAACCAACTCGACAAAAAAGTGTGAGCCAAACGGCAAGTTTAAAATTGGTTCTGGTACACCCTGTTTAATAAAAAACTTACGTGGGTCCATTCTGTTGGCCGCTTCGTGCATATGCCCGTGTTCGATATGAATACCGTCGACAAAATAAATAATGCTTTTATATTGCAAAGGTTTACCGACGTACTGATCTAAATAATCACGGCACGCTTGAAACATCATGCCTTGATCGTGATTACCGATCACGTAAGTGATTTGTCTAAAAGGTTGCGCTAAAAATTCGCCCATCGCTTTGAAAACCTGCGAGTGTGCCTGGATAATTTTCTTTAAAACTTCAAGAGCAATTGTCTCTGTGATCGCTGTTAAAAAATGGCCTTTGTAATCGACTTGTAAGAAATTTAAAAAATCACCGTTAACGATCACTTCAACTTCGTAATCACGGTAGGCCCCAGAAGAATAGAATTGAAAAAATTCGACAAGCTTATCGGCGTAATAGAATTCTTCGAGCGAGTTAAGACCACCATCTTCTAAAAGACGGCCTTTACCCAAATGCAAATCACTGATCACTAATTTGATCTTCTTTGCTGGTCTTTTAACGTCGTCCGTGATCGTTGCTGCCATGGTTTTTTTCTTATGCTTAATCTACTTTTTTCAGTGGTGGTTTATTTTCTTCTTGTAACTCTAAGTTAGCCATTGCTAAACGTAATGCACGAGTCGTACGTTTGAACGACTCTTGATTTGTGTCAATGACCTTATTTAATTCTACACATTTTTGACGGTAGCTTTCAACTTCGAGCTGAACTTGGTCCATTTTACGGCGAACATCCAGAATTTGTTCGTCTTTAGTCTTAACCAGCGCATTCTTCTCGGCACGGATTAACTCTAGACGATTTTCTAGTTCGCGTTCGCGGACACGGATCTTTTTTAAATCAAATTTCATTCTTGATTCAAGCTCTTCGATTTTCATTTGAGCTTTTACGATCTCAGCATCTTTACGCGTCATCTGACTTTTTAAGATCTGAGTCTCATCTTTGAATGAACGCTCTAATGAATCGCGGTCAGCTTTAAACTCATGTAACTGTGATGTTAATAAATCCGCACGCTCTTTTACGATCTCAGAAGCAGCAATCAACTCTTCGTTTTGTGAACGAAGTTTTTCATTTTCGCGTTCTAAATCTAAAATTTTATCTTGCGCGATACGTAAATTTTCGGCTTGTGCTAAATTAGAATCTGATGACCCCCAAGCCGCATAGCCGCTTGAAAACGCATTGCCGCGCATTTGTCCGACAGACACTTTAACTTTATCACCGTAATCTTCAGGAGCACGTTGCGAGAAACCGGCAACTGCTACAGTTTTTTCACCGTCACCGTTATCGATATCAGCAAAGTTTTTTAATAATTCTGGGTTTTCACTTTGAATTTCTGTGGCCGCTGTTTTTTCATCAATACCAAGAGCTGCAAAATTATTGCTTGAAGGTACTGGCACAGGCTCTGGATCAGAAGATCCAAATAAACTTGGCTCGCCACTTGGAATATTTGCCGGTGGCTGTGGAACAACTTCGGCTGCAGAAATCACAGGTTCACTTGACGGGTTGTCAAATAAACTTGGTTCTTCTTTTGCAACAACAGGCTCTGCGGCAGAAGAATCTTCTGGAGAAAGATTAAATTGCGCTAACGGATCTTTTACGTCTTCAGTCACCGCAAATACATCATCAGAACTTACCATTCCGTCTGGTTGTTCTGAATCATCAACATCAATATTAAATTCTTCTGGAGCAAGTAATCCCGATGAAGAAACATCTTCTAGCTGAATGATGTTTTCATCTTCTGATTCGGGCGCAGAAATATTTTTGAAAAGCTCAGGATCTAAACCTAAATCATTTGCAAATGCGTCGTCCGAGGTCGCCTTGTCGACGTCCTTCAAATCTTCCATTAACGAAGATAAAATATCATCCGCTGTTTGCGCTTTTTCTGATTTCGGTTTTTGGTCTTTTGCCATAATCGCCCTAACCCACTAAATTACCTAAGTATTTATCGGACTTTAGAGCGGGAAACTGAATGCTTGTTGTATCAAAATATTCATTCGCAAAAAAACGCTCGCGAATGTTTCAGTCTGAGACGCTTACTTTAGTCGGTATTTCCAGAGATCGTTCAGATTACCCGTCGAACCGCTACCACTATAACCAGTACCGCCAAACAACCAAAGATTTCCGTCTGAGCCATACCAACCGACGGCCGTTTGTCGGCTGCCTGGTGCATTTAACACAGATGGCGTTTGTAATGTACCGTAGACGCCGTTCGTATTTGTCACATTTGATCCACTCATCCAAGCCCACTGATTTGTGGTTGGATTATATTTCCACAGATCAGCTAAGTTCTGATAAGAGGCTTCTGCATAACCCCAACCGCCGAAAATCCAAATATTATCATTCGCATCGATCCACCCTGTGGCTCTGTCTCTTCCGCCGGGTCTAAAATTTGCACCTTCTCTTCCAAGAGCGCCGTAAGTACCGTAATTGCTTGTCGTATTTGGACCTTTCATCCATGTCCATTGACCAGTCGCTGGGTTGTACTTCCAAAGATCATACAGATAACCACTCCCCACAATGGCAGGGTGGCCATTTCCACCGAACAACCAAAAATTTCCGCTCGAATCCGTCAAACCTACAGAGTTATAACGCGCTCCCGGATAATTTGTCGGCGCGGTAACACCTTGTGTTCCATAATTTCCGGCTTGGCTTGTTCCACTCGCTCCAGCTGTCCATGTCCACTGGTTGGTGCTGATATCATACTTCCATAAATCATTTAAAAAGCCAGATGAACCGCTAGAATAACCGTTTCCGCCGAAGACAAAAAGATTTCCGCTGGCATCTTTAAAGCCCACGCCGCTACTGCGTGAGCCTGGTGTTGTCGTCGACGAAGCCACACCTTGCGTACCATAAGTGCCGAAAACATTTTGTCCTGCTGATCCTGTCATCCACGTCCATTGATTGGTCGCAGGATCGTACTTCCATAAATCATTTAAAAACCCAGTGCTAGCTGTGCTTTGACCATAACCACCCAACAACCAAAAATTTCCGCTGGCATCGACCCAAGTCAACGGACTGTAGCGCGATCCAGGCATGTTTGTTGGGGCAGTTACACCTTTTGTTCCGTAAACTCCATAATTAGTTGGTCCACTTGATCCTGAAATCCAAGTCCATTGATCTGATGTTGGATTATATTTCCAAAGATCATTATAGTTTCCTAAAAGATTTGCTCCACCGAATAACCAAAAATTTCCGCTGGCATCTTTCCAAGAAGCTGCATTACTTCGGGCCATAGGCATTGGTGGAACTAAAGCTGTTGAACCTTGCTTACCATAGGCACCAACCCCGTTCACCGTGTTTGCGCCAGAGACCCAGGTCCATTGATTTGTACCCGGATCGTACTTCCATAAATCACTCGCGTTTCCTGCGTTATCATAACCACCGAAAATCCAAAAATAATTAGCCGAAGCCGACCAAGTCACAGAGCTGTAGCGAGAACCCGGTGTATTTGCAGCAGCGGCCACACCTTGCGTACCGTAAACTCCTAATTGATTCCCCGTATTTGAACCGGTCATCCACGTCCACTGATTTGTACTTTGATCGTATTTCCAAAGATCATTAAGTCTGCTGCCGTTTTGTCCGCCGAATAAATACAGATTGTTGCTGGCATCAGCCCAGCCCACAGCAGATTGGCGTGCGCCCGGAACATTTGAAGCGGCTGGAGTTCCTTGTGTACCATACACACCGGCTTGTGTAATAGTGTTTGAACCTGAGATCCACGTCCACTGCGCAGCTACAGAATCATACTTCCATAAATCATTTAAATTTCCGATACCTGCTATTTCGAATTCACCGTTACCGTATCCGCCGTGCAACCAAAATATTCCGTTCGCGTCTGTCCAACTCGCGCTGGAATATCTTGAACCCGGAAATGGTGAAACTCCTGCGGCTGAACCTTTCGTTCCGAAAACACTGTTGGCTCCCGTGGCTGAGGAACCAGAGACCCAAGTCCATTCACCAGCCGTTGGATTAAATTTCCACAAATCATTTAGTGCGCCTAAGCTTCCACTGATCGGATAACCATTACCACCCAGTAACCAAAGATTACCCGAGCCATCACTCCAACGTGCTGATACGTTGCGAGCGCCGGGCGAATTTGCTGATGAGCCCACACCTTTAGCGCCATAAATACCCAGTGCATTTGTTGAACTCACTCCTGCGGTCCACGTCCATTGATTCGATGTTGAATCAAATTTCCATAAATCATTCAGATAACCTGAACTACCGCTTCCGCCGTAACCATTACCACCGAAAACCCAAAACTTTCCGCTAGTATCTTGAAACCCAACACTTCCTGTTCGCGCGCCCGGAGTATTTGCTGCGGCCGCAACTCCTTTTGTTCCGTAAGTGCCGTACGCACTGATTGAAATTCCACCGGACATCCAAGCCCACTCACCAGAAGTAGGATCATATTTCCATAAATCATTTAAATTTCCAGAAGCGTTTGTGCTCGAATAACCATTTCCACCGAACAACCAAAAATTTCCGCTGCTATCTTTCCAGAACGCTGTTTGGTAACGAGATCCAGGAAATGGTGGAACTCCCACTGTCGAACCCTTAGTGCCGTTGACATTAACCACATCAAGAATGTTTCCGCCAGAAATCCAAGTCCACTGATTCGATATGGGATCATACCTCCACAGATCACTTAAATTTCCGTAAGTCGCGGAATTTGTGTGACCATTTCCACCAAAGAGCCAAAGTTTATTGCTGCTATCTACCCAAGTGACCATATTATTTCGGGCTCCTGGAGTATTTGAAACACCGGCAACACCTTGTGTACCGTAAGTTCCGATTTGATTAACTCCATTTGAACCTAACATCCATGTCCATTGATTTGTGCCAATATCATACTTCCATAAATCGTTGTAACGACTCGCAGAATTAGAGCCGCCAAACAACCAGACAACGTTGTTTGAATCTATGGACATACTTGAAGAAGTTCGTGAACCAGGAATATTGGCGCCGGCTGCAACACCTTGTGTGCCGTAGGTCGCTCCTTGATTGGCTGTACTAGGCCCCGAAACCCACGTCCACTGATTTGTCGTCGTATTAAACTTCCATAAATCATTATAGTTACTTGGGCTATATCCGCCAAACAACCACAGAGTACCACTAACATCTTTTGCACCGGCAACACCTGCTCGCGCCCCCGGAGTTGTTGAAACAGTTGGAGTTCCTTTTGTACCGTAATATCCTGCAGATCCGGTTGAACTTGAACCGGTCATCCACGTCCATTGATTTGCGCCTACATCATATTTCCAGAGATCGTTAAAATAATTAGAACCATTAGTCCCGCCAAATAACCAAAAATTACCGCTAGCATCGGTCCAACCAAAAGCATTCGTTCTTGCTCCGGGAGTAGTCGTTGATGAAGCCACACCTTGCGTGCCGTACACGCCGGTGGCTCCAGCCGTGTTTGATCCTGTCATCCAAGTCCACTGATTAGTTGTTCGATCGTACTTCCACAGATCGTTCATATAACTGCCGGTTAAACCACCGAACAACCACAGGTTTCCGCTTGAATCAGACCACGTTGCAGAGCCTTGGCGCGCACCCGGAATATTTGAAACCGCCGGAGTTCCTTTCGTTCCATAGCTTGCGGCACCACCTGTTGTCGTTGGGCCATTGACCCAGGTCCATTGATTGGATGTGGAATTATATTTCCATAAATCATTCCAGTAACCATTCGCATAACCGCCGAAGAACCATTGTTCACCGCTTGAGTCAGTCCAAGTCGCTGTATTGTAACGACTTCCCAGAGCCGGAGGTGCTAATGCTGAAGAGCCTTGAGTTCCATACACTGAGTTAGTCGCTGTATTTGAAGGAGTTCCTGAAACCCACATCCACTGATTAGCGGAAATATCGAATTTCCAAAGATCATTTAAATTAAAGCCACCAAATAACCAAAGATTTCCACTGCCATCAGTCCATGTTGCCGAACTGTATCTGCAGCCCGGAGTATTTGCCGCAGCAGCGACACCTTGTGTACCGTAGGTGGCTGGCTGATTAATCGTGTTTGATCCAGCCATCCACGTCCATAGATTGGTGCTTATATCAAATTTCCATAAGTCATTCAGTTGCGGTGAGCCCGCACTCACTCCTCCAAAGAGCCAAAAATTTCCTGATAGATCTGTCCAGCACGAAGACGCAGTTCGGGGACCAGGTAAATTCGCAGCTGCAGCCACACCTTTGGTTCCATGCACTCCCACGCCAAAGCCACTCAGACCTGAACCCGACATCCACGTCCATTGATCTGAACTTGGATTATACTTCCACAAATCATTGTAATAATAGCCGCTATTGATTCCACCGAAGAACCACTGATTGCCCGTGGCTGCATCGGTACAAGAGGTAGCATTTGAGCGTGCGCCCGGAAATGGCGGCACGGGAGCCGATGATCCTTTGGCGCCATAAACACCGTTAACAATTCCGCCGGTGTTTGATCCGGAAATCCACGCCCATTGATTAGTGCTGATATTAAATTTCCACAAATCATTATAATATGCATTCGATGGACCAAGGCCTCCGAACAAATAAAAATTTCCAGCAGCGTCTTTCCAGCCCTGTCCATTTCCACGCCCACCTGGTGTGTTCGCAGCCGCTGCTACACCTTGTGTTCCGTAAGTTCCGGGTTGATTGACCGAGCTTGAACCAGTGACCCAAGTCCATTGATTTGTGCTTAAATTATATTTCCATAAATCGTTGTAATAACTTGTTCCGTTGTAACCACCCAATAACCAAAGGTTATCACTGGCATCAATCCAACTGACGCAACCTTGGCGTGCGCCAGGATAATTTGTCGCTGTAGGTACACCTTGTACACCGTAACTTGCAGTCGAGTTTGGTAAACTTGAACCCGCCATCCAAGTCCATTCATTCGCTACAGGATCATACTTCCACAAATCATTATAAGAATTAGGACCCATGATTGTGTAGCCACCGAAGAACCATTTGTTGCCTGCAGAATCTGTCCAACTACAAGAGTTCATGCGCGACCCTGGAGTTGGTGGTGTTGGTGCTGATGAACCTTGATTGCCATAATTTCCTGTGGCATTTGGAGCAGAAGACCCGCCCATCCATGTCCACATCGATAAAAATCTTTTTCCGTTCATCATGTTACGAAACGCATAAGCCGACGGTAACAAAAATAAAATCACCACCGTAAAGGCGAGATATAATTTTCGTTTGTGGTTATGCGACATCATGATGAAATTCCTTTTTCTTAGTATTGGGCTGAAACTCCACAGTACATAGCCACTGAGCCAGTGTTTAACACCGTACATGTAAAAACATTTGTGGTGGCATCGTTGATCAAAAAGCCCGAGTAGTTGGCTCCGCCAGCACCACCTGTTGAATTTTTATCCCAGAAAACATTCGTAGTTGCGTTGTTGTAACGAACATTAAATGTACTGGCCGTTTGAGCTGTTACAAAGAAAGTGACTGTCCACGACATACTGCCTGATGGCCATCCGGTAACTGTTGGAATATTTAAAATCGTTGTTCCTGAAGAACACGCTGTTAATGTGTAAAGATTTGTTGAATAACCGGTAATATTTGTAGCGCCACAAGCCAACGTTCCAAGCGCTCCGACTTTTTCAAAGTAAGCTTGCCTGAAGGTCGCAGCCCCATTCACATCTAATGTGGTGGCTGGTGAAGAGGTGCCGATTCCCACATTCCCTGTTGAATAACTGATCGCTGTGCCTGATGTTGTCCACTGCGAAGAATTTCCTGCTGCGGCTGGAGCCCATGTTGAACCGTTATAAGTTAAAATTTGCCCACTCACCGGCGTCGTTGTTGAAACTGAAATTCCGCGTAAGCCCGCTACCGTTAAAGAATTACTTCCTGCGGTTGAAGAAACGTCGCCTGCAAATGCTGGCAATCTTGCCACTGCTAAAGTACCTGTTGCACTCACTGATCCTAAATCAAGTGAACTCATCGTTGCAAAAGCGCCAAGCCCTAAATTTGTTCGCGCCGTCGCGCTCGAAGTTAAATCTGATAAGTTATTTGCTTTAACTAAATAATTTCCAAGTGCTGTCGCCGAAGCCGGAGTATACCCCAACACTTGCGCAATCGCCGCCGCTGATGACGTAATCTTGTTACTGAAATTCACATAATCAGCATTAGAAATTAACCCGGCCGTCACTGAACCTGTAGCTGATGCTAACGGAATATTTAAGGTGTGCACGCCATTGGCCGTAGTAAATGCAGGCGCATTGCCCGCTACACCATTTGCAAAAGTTTGGGTTTGTGAAGTTGAACCATTGAGTGAAGTTACACCTGCTGTTGCAACACCAAACGCTGCCCAGGTTGTACCATTACAAAATTCTACATTTCCAGCATTGTAGCGTAAAGTTCCCGCGTAGCTTACTGCACAGGTTGCTGATTCCATGCTAATGCGAACACCACCGCTCACATCTAACTTTGTAACTGGGGTTTCCGTGCCGATACCGACGTTGCCGCGTAATAATGTTTGAGTGATTGAATTGTTACCTAGAACGACTTGATGACTTTGCGTTGCCCGCGCTTGGTAGCCGATCGCTATTACATTTGTTAATCCGTTAACTGATGTTGTGGCACTTGCTCCTAAAAACACTGAATTAGAATTTGTCTGTAACGAAACTGTTGGATTATAGCCTGCTTGATAACCGACGGCAGTATTCATACTGCCCGTAGTATTACTAAATAAAGCATCGAAACCTAACGCAGTATTATACGCGGCTGTTGTACTAAATACTAAAGCGTCAGTACCAACTGCTGTATTAAATGAACCCGACGTATTGCTACTCAACGCCGACTGGCCAACACCGACATTGTAATTACCGCCCGTATTAGAATCTAAAGCATATATACCAAATGCCGCGTTTGACGCTCCCGTCGTATTCGCTTCAAGCGCGCCGTCACCGACACCTGTATTTTGATATCCTGTAGTATTATTACGTAAAACACCATTACCGAAAGCTGCATTATACGAACCTGTAGATGCTGGAGATAAAGCATTTAATCCAAACGCTGTTCGCGACAATCCAATTACCCCGGCCTGAGTGTTGTTACGCTTAAAAACTAAATCAACATTATCCGTGGTTCCAATAAAATTCGTAGTTGCGGAAGTGCCCGAGTTTCCATTAACACTCCACTGCATTGCCGGAGAAAAACCAACACCGTTAATTTTTAACTCTTTCACGTTGACGACACCACTTACATCTAATGTATAGGCTGGAGCACTCGTCCCGATACCGACATTGCCAGCGGCATAATTAATTGTCGTGCCTGAGGTCGTCCACTGTGATGAAATCACGCCACTGGCTTGCGGTGTATAACCTAGAGCTGTTGTCACATCATTTGCCGATAGTTGTGCACCTGAGGTGACGCGACCCTTGCTGTCCACGGTGACTTTGGTGTACGTTGCAGCAGTTACACCGCTGTCAACCAATGTTAATACATTCGAACCTGATGTTGAAGTTGCATCACCACTGAATGACGGAAGTCTTGCAACCGCTAAAGTTCCTGTGGCGCTTGCCGACCCCAGATCAAGGCTGTTAGCTGTTGCAAATGTACCTAAACCTAAATTGTTTCTTGCAGTTTCACTTGAAGTCAGATCACTTAAATTATTTGATTTAACTAAGGCATTGCCCGCTGTTGCAGATACGACTGATAAATCACTTTGTAACGCGGCAACAGCTGCACTGCTTGCTTTATTGCTGAAATTTACATAATCAGCATTTGAAATTAAACCAGCTGTCACCGAGCCCGCTGCAGAAGCTAATGGAATATTTAAAGTATGAATTCCATTTGAAGTATTAAACGTAGGGGCATTGCCCACACTGCCATTGGCAAAAGTTTGTGTTTGCGAAGTTGAACCGTTTAAAGATGTTAAACCGGATGATGAAACACCGAATGCCGCCCATGTTGTGCCATTACAGAATTCAACGCTACCTGCATTATAACGTAAAGTACCCGCATAACTTACAGCACACGTTGCTGACTCCATACTGATGCGCACACCACCATCAACATCCAATTTAGTCATTGGGGTAACTGTTCCGATACCTACATAGCCACTCATATAATTGATTGTCGTTCCTGAAGTAGTCCACTGGGTAGCGGCACTTGCCGAGGCCGGAGTAAAACCTAAAGCCGTTGTTACATCGGCTGATGACAGCTGAGATCCTGATGTCACACGGCCTTTACCATCAACTGTTACTTTAGTGTACTGTGTACCAGAAACGACACCATTTTGATTGGCTAATCTGGCATCTGCGATTGTACCTGTTGCGCTGGCTGAACCTAAATCAAGACTGTTAGCTGTTGCAAAAGTACCTAGACCCAAATTGGCGCGTGCTGTTGTAACGTTAGTTAAGTCAGATAAATTATTTGTCTTAACTAAACTATTATTCAATGTTGCAGACACAGCAGATAAATCACTTTGTAGCGTAGCAATAGCCGCACTATTTGAGGCGACTGTACTTTGCAAACTTGAAACTGAATTTTCGAGAGTCGAAACTGTCGAAGAAACCGAATACAAAGTTGAACTAACCGCGGAGGCATACGCACTTACATTTGATAGCGTTGATGAAACAGCAGAAACGTTGGCATTCGTCGAGCTTAATGAAGAAGAAAGTGCTGTTACGCTCGCCCCATCAGCTGGTGTATAACCTAAAGCCGTGATGACTGTGCTCGATGTTACGTTGGTTGGTGCCGCGCCCGCCGCCACACAACTAAAACTTGCGCCGTTGTAACTCAACGACTCTGAAGCGGTACATGTAGGGAGCGTGCTATACTGAACAAAAGACGTTGCACTAACCCCACCTAACTTCATCGCATCATTTGCGTAAATCGCGTAAGGTACGGCGTTAATGTTCATCGCTGGTAATGTTTGCCAGCCATTGCCGTCATTAAACTGCATCACAATTTTTCTGATATCAGAAGAACCAGGACTATAATTTCCCGGACCACCGGCATCACATGTTAAACTTGCGACCGAGTTATCAAAAACATCGGCAAATGTTGTACCGCTTGTCGGGTAAACAGTAATTCCCGAACCCAGCGGAAATGACATTAATCCACCGGTACCTGCCATACTCACGGAAGAGTAAGTTTCAGAATACAAAATACAATTTCCTGTAGGATTTAAGATTGTGAATTTGAAATTTACACTGTTAGCTTCTAGCGGATAACCATCAGGCTTTATGATTCTGGCTTGGTACGTTGTTACTTGTGGCGTAGCCCACGCAAAATGCGTGAATGCCATAAGCATAAAAATTTGACCGACGTACCGGAGGAAGTTCATAAACAATTTATCGGTATAAAGGCACTAATTCATAACAGATAAAGTGCTACTAACTGCTCCAAAAAGGTTTGTACTGGGGATTTTCGCTCCACATTGCCGGAGCAAATGTTTAACAAAACAATGATTGATTTTGTTGAGAAGCCGCTCCAGTAAAGCGAAGCAGTTTGTTGAAAAGGTCTGTTAAGACATCAGTAAAAATGTCGATGAATAAGTACATTCAAAAAACGTTTCAACCAGACGTTATTCACATTAAGGGGAGTTGCGAAAGTAGCTCCCCTTTTTTTTATT